>CAZJNX010000378.1:0-2531 GCA_964547415.1 uncultured Hyphomicrobiales bacterium | reverse complement strand
TCCCGCTCGGCGAAGATGGCGACGAGCACGTTGGCGCCCGACACCTCGTCGCGCCCGGAGGACTGGACGTGGATGACGGCCCGCTGGATGACCCGCTGGAAGCCCGCGGTGGGCTTGGAATCCTCGTCGGTGTTGGTGACGAGGTTCTCGAGTTCCGTGTCGATGTAGTCCACGAGATCCCGCTTCAGGCGCTCGAGGTCCACGTTGCAGGCACGCATGACGGCCGCCGCGTCCTGGTCCTCGACCAGGGCGAGCAGGAGGTGTTCGAGCGTCGCGTACTCCTGGTGCCGCTCGTTGGCGAAGGCGAGAGCCTGGTGAAGGGCCTTTTCAAGGCTGCGGGAGAATGATGGCACGAGGGGTCCTCACTTCTTCTCCATGACGCACTGGAGAGGGTGCTGGTGCTTGCGGGCGAAGTCCATGACCTGGGTCACCTTCGTTTCGGCCACCTCGTAGGTGTACACGCCACACTCCCCGACACCGTGGTGGTGCACGTGGAGCATCACGCGTGTGGCCTCCTCCCGCGACTTGTTGAAAAACCGCTCCAGTACGTGAACGACGAACTCCATCGGCGTGTAGTCGTCGTTCAACAAAAGCACCCGATACATATTCGGACGCTTGGTCTTCGTCTTCGGACGCGTGACGACGATCGTCCCGGAGTCACCGTCGTCCTTGCCGTTCTTGGAACCGGTGCCCTTGGAAGATAGTCTTTCGGTCATTCGCCGCACGACCCTGTTTGCCAACGTTGCCGGATTGCGCGATCGGCGCCGGTCGCCACGGATCCGTCCGCCCGAACGTGCCCGCCGGAGGCCGGCCCGCAAGGACACCCCCGGCCAGCGCGCCGGACCCGGAAGGGTCTGCGCCGCCGCATCCGCCGTCGCCCCCAGCGGGGCCACGCCGGATTGGCCGTCCCCGCCGGGCTCCACCGCCGCCGGCGCGTCGGCCCCGGCTCCCTCGGCGTCGCCGTGCATCGGCAGTCCCCTTCCGTCCGCCGCCCCATTCAAGAACCGAGCCGTCCTCACCGGCAGACCGTCCCATTGCTTGTTGTAAGGCGCAAGACCGGATCAGGCCAAGGGCAAACATGGGTGTCGCGGCCTGCCCGAAGCTGGTTCCGCCAGCCTCCCGCCAGCCCGGCCGCGCCTTCCCCCCTTGACCGAACGAAGCGGGGAAAACCGCCGCCACGGGCCAACGCGCTTCCACCGCCGCCGGTTGCCGCGCCCGGGGCCGCGGCGATTAACCGGCCCGCTTTACCGCTCGCTAACCGCTGGCGGAGAGGATGCCGCCAGCCGGCATTGCGCCCGGCCTCATCCCGGACCGCCCGCCCGGAACGACGAGGGGTTTGATGTTCCGCGCCCGCGCCCAGCAACGAGAGCCGGCGACACGCGACCGCGCCGCCGGGGCCGCAAGGACCCGCGCCCCGGCGATCCCCATGGTCCTCGCCGTGCTCGCGACAGCGTTCGCCCTGCAGGTCCCGGCCGCCGCGCCGGCGGCGGCCAATCCGAAATACGCCGCCCTCGTCGTCGACGCGACGACGGGCAAGACCCTGTTCGCGCGCCACGCGGACGCCCGGCGATACCCCGCGTCCCTCACCAAGATAATGACCCTGTACGTGGTTTTCGAGGAGCTGAAGGCGGGCCACCTGTCCCTCGACACGCCGCTGAAGGTCTCCGCCCACGCCGCGGCGCGGCCGCCCTCCAAGATCGGCTTCAAGCCCGGCGCCACCATCCGCGTGGAGGACGCCATCAAGGCGCTCGTCACGAAGTCCGCCAACGACGTCGCGGTCGTCGTCGCGGAGAACATTTCCGGCAGCGAGGAGGCGTTCGCCCGGCGCATGACGCAGACCGCCCGTCGCCTCGGCATGCACTCCACCACCTTCCGCAACGCCTCGGGCCTGCCCGACGACCGGCAGGTGACGACCGCGCGGGACATGGCGCGCCTCGGCCTCGCCGTCCAGCGCGACCACCCGCGCTACTACGGCTTCTTCAAGCTGAGGAGCTTCACCTACCGGGGGAAGACCTACTCCAACCACAACCGCCTCCTCGGCCGCGTCCAGGGGGTGGACGGCATCAAGACCGGTTTCATCCGCGCCTCCGGGTTCAACCTCGTGTCCTCGGTGCGGCGGGACGACCGGCACATCGTCGCGGTGGTGATGGGGGGCCGCTCGGGCGCCTCGCGCAACGCCCACATGAGCGAGCTGATCGCCGAGTACCTGCCGAAGGCGGCCCCGGGCGCGGGCTCGGCGCCGATCTTCCTCGCAGGCCGGCCGATCCCGGTGCCCGAGCCCAAGCCCTACGGGCAGGTCCTCGCCGCCGTCATCGAGCGCAAGATGCTGCCAGAGGAGGCGGTCCGCACGGACCCCGACGCCATCATCGACGCCTTCGACATCGCGTCGATCCGCCGCGCCGCCGCACCGCGCCCGCCGCGCCTGCGCGTGGAGGCGCCGCCCGCGCCGGTGGCGCGCGGGTCGGCCGCCGCCACGCCCGCCCGCGGCACCGGCCCCGCCCCGGTCGACCACGGGCCGCGCAAGGTGAAGA
>CAZJNX010000377.1:0-2558 GCA_964547415.1 uncultured Hyphomicrobiales bacterium | reverse complement strand
CCGAAGCCTTCTCAGGAACGCCGGCTACGACTGCGAATAGATCGAATCTGCCCTAGTGTGAGGTCGCCGCGCTCGCGGAACCGCTTCACCCGGCGGATCGCCGACGACACGCCGAAGCGGGCGGCCGCCGCGCGGCAGGACGCACCGTCGAGGGCGGCATCGACGACACGGCGGCGCAGATCGACGGACAGGGCCTCGGCCATGGCGGCCGGCCTCCTCACAAGCCCGGACCTTGATCAGCTCGCCGTCGATCCGGGAATTCCCTGCCGGCTCCGATGCCCGTCAGACCGCCTCAGTGTCCCGACCCCAATAGACGATCCGTAGATGCTGGTGGGGTGGCCCTGCGTGTCGAATCGGACGGCACGGAGGGCGTGATGGGGGACCTGTTCTGGCTGACCGACGGGCACGGGGCGGCGGTCGGGCCACGCATGCCGAGGAACCCGCCCGGCGCGCGGCGGATGGCTGAGCAACGGGTCATCTCCGGCGTCATTCAGATGCTGCGAACCAGCGGCCGGTGGGGGATGCGTGGGCCGAGTACGACCCACAGACGACCATCGACGACCGCTGGAACGGGGGCCGGCGGGGCATCCAGCGGCCGCTCACCGCCCGGCTCGCCGAAGACGGCTTCGGTGGCGACCTCGGTCACCTCGACAGCAGCACCTTGAAGGCCCACCAGTCGGCGCACGGCGGGAAAGGGGGGCGCGGCTCAAGGCGGCGATCGGGCCGTCCCGCGGGGGCCGGACCACGAAGGTCCACGCCGTCTGCGATCTCCTCGGCCGACCGGTCGCCCGCGCGCCGACGCCCGGGAACACGGCCGATGCCCGTGCCGCCGCGGCCCTGAAGGAGACGATCGACCGCTTAGAGCGTCCCGTGGCCGACCGCGGCTATGGCGCCGACGCCTTCCGCCGGGGTCTGCGCGCCGCCGGAACGCGCCCGATCATCCCGGGCCGGATCAACCGGGCGAAACCCGTCCGCCACGACACGCGCCGTTCCCGCGGGCGCTGGCACATCGAGGCGACGTTCTGCCGCCCGAAGACTTTCGGCGCTCGCGACCCGCCATGACAAGCTCGCCCGCAACGTCCTCGCCGCCGTCGCCCTCGCGGCCCTCCTCGCCTTCCGGATCTGAGCGAGTCCGGCCCCCGGGCCGTCTCCCCGACCGATCCGGATGGGCCTGACCCGCAACTGTCGCAGCGCGGGGCGGACCTCCTTATCCGGAACGCGGGAAACGCATGACCATCGTCGCCGCGATGACCTCTCGCGCCGCCGTTCGGGGCCGACCATGCCCCCGGCCGACATCCGCCCTTCATCTTCCCGAAGGATCGGGCACGCGCGCCGCGTGTTGCGTTGCCCCATCGCCTGCGCGCTTGCCACGGCGACCGCCCGGTAAACGCCGGCGCGGGCACCCGTGCCGGATCGGCGTCGTCGCGAGCCGGCGGCGGGGGGCCTCCCGGCGGGAGCCGCGTTGCCTGAGAGCAACCCTCCGGGTTTCCTGCTCGTGCCGGTGCCGGGCACCGTCGCCGGCGCACGGCGCTGCCGCGCTCGCCGCGACGCCCAGGGCCGCGATGCTCAGGAGTGCGGCCCCGGCGGAAGGTGGGGAGACGCCTCCGCGGGACGCGCCTTGCGTCCGGAAGGCGAAGACGGCGCATCGCGGCATGCGCGGCCGGGCCCTCCGTCGGCTTCCCTGTCGAGGCTGCGGCGCCGCGTGCGCCGGCCCGGCGGCGGGGTCGCAGGGGCCCGTGGGCGGTCGGCGCACTCACGCCGCTCGGGCCGCCCGCGCGGGATCTGCCGCGGGCGGCCCGGACAAGGTGCGGCCCGTGCCCAGGACGCCGGTGCGGATCAGTAGAGGCCGCCGGTCCCGGACAGGACGGCGCGCTCGGATTCCCGGGTCACGCTGCGCCCGCTCGGCTGACGGTCGTAAAGGCCGATGATGGAGGACACCCGGTCGCCCGGCGCCGTCCCGGGCTTGAAGGCCTCCATGATGACGCCGGCGCCCGCGCTCGAGACCCGCTGGCCGGAGCGGCGGTCCACCGGCACGAAGGTCAGCCCCTCCGGGACGCGGAAGTCGACCTTCGGCGTGCCCGCCGTCGCCTCGCGCATGAAGTCGAGGAAGATGGGGGCGGCGATCTGGCCGCCGGTGGCGCCGCGGCCCATGGGGCGCGGCTGGTCGTAGCCGACGTAGACGCCGGCAACGAGGTCGGGCGTGAAGCCGACGAACCAGGCGTCCCGCTCGTCGTTGGTGGTCCCGGTCTTGCCGGCGACCGGCCGCTCCAGCTGGCGCAGCACCGTCGCCGTGCCGCGCTGGACGACGCCCTCCATCATGGAGGTGATCTGGTAGGCGGTCATCGGGTCGAGCACGTAGTCCCGTTCGTCGATGACGGTGGGCTCGGGCTGATCGTGCCAGTTCGGCGCCACGCAGTTGATGCAGCGGCGACGGTCGTGCTTGAAGATGGTGCGGCCGTAGCGATCCTGGATGCGGTCGATCAGCGTCGGCGTCAGCTGCTGTCCGCCGTCGGCGATGATCGCGTAGGCGCCGACGAGGCGCAGGACGGTGGTCTCGC
>CAZJNX010000376.1:0-2572 GCA_964547415.1 uncultured Hyphomicrobiales bacterium | reverse complement strand
ACGTTCGACACCCAGTCGAGGTGACTGAAGATGCCGTACGGGAAGCCGTGTCCCCAGGCCCCGAGCAGGAGCGGCCGGAAGACGACCAGCGTCACGTAGGCGAAGATTGCGAACGAGAAGGCGATCGGCACGTGGTAGCCCATGCCGAGCTTGCGGGCGATCTCGGCCTGGCGGAGCGCCCAGGACACGAAGGCGCCGATGGCGCAGATCGTGATGAGCTGCCAGAGCCCGCCCTCCTCGAGCGGCGCGAACCCGAGGCCATACTTCAGGTCCGGCGGCGCGATGTTGATTTTCCAGATATTCCATGTATCGCCCAGCGCGGCGCCGTAAAGGATCAGAGCCGTTCCGACGATCGAAAAGAAGATTGTCGTCACGCCGAAGAAGCCGACGTAGAACGGTCCAAACCAGAAATCGAACAGGTCGCCGCCAACCAGCGTCCCGCCGCGAACGCGATACTTGCGTTCAAAGTTGAGCATGGCCATCGCCAAAACCCTCCGAGAAGTGGCCCTTGAGTGGTCCGCCTCGTCGCCAAAGTCGGCAGCGGACCCGCGCCGGTTAACCGGTGGGTCCGCTGCGTTCTTCGCGGGCCGGGCCTAGCTGGATTCGCCCTGCGCGGCCGGCAGCGGGGCCGACGACGTCGTCGCCGCGGCCGGGGTCACCGGGTTGCCCTCCAGCCAGTTGAAGCGGTCCGTGCTGAGCAGCACGAAGTGGATCAGCACCGCGAGGGAGAACAGGAAAACGCCCTGCGCGATGAGGACCCGGCGCGGATCGAAGACGAGCCAAATACGCCACATGCTGAAAGTCCTCCTGTCAGCCGATGAACGGCGAGGCGAGGCTCGCCACGGTGGTCACGGTGTCGGAGAGCGAGGTGTAGCCCTCCGGGCCCGGTATCCACGGACGCCACAGCCACACCAGGATGTGGGCGACAACCGCAACGGCGGTGAACATCGTCGCACCCTGGATGTAGTACTTGTGGAACTCTTCGGCTTCGTTCTCGGTCATGCCCGAGAGCGACACCGTGTTTGCGGTATCGACCATTTACGACTACTCCTTGTTGTTTACCGAAGACTTTGCGTCCCCGGCATCGGCCGCGCGGAACACACGGCCTGGTTGCCGGACCGCGAGAGTGCGGTCCCGCCCTCCCCGCCCGCCCGAAGGCGTGCGGGAAACTCTGTCCGGGCCGGTCAGCCCTTGAAGGCGTAGGGAAGGGCCGAGTAGGCCGCGACCTTCGCCTCCCGGAAGATCGAGCGCCGCGGGCCCCGCCGGCGCGCGGCAGCCGGCCGCGCCAGCGCCACGACGCGCCCGAGCGCGATCCCCACGAGCAGCGTCACGTAGGTGACCGCGAAGATGAGGCGAAAATCCCACGCCCCATGAGTCTTCTCGTTGGTATGGGCGATATCAGACATTTTTCGTCCTCTTCGTTTGAGGCGGCACGAACGCAGCCTCGCTTATCTGGCTGCGATCGTGAATGACCTCGATCAACCGACGCTCTCCATTTCGCGGTCGGCGACGGCGGCAGGACCGAGGCAGTCGACGGTGACGCGGTCACGCCCGGCGTCGCGGGCGCGCCGCTCGGTCTCGTCGCGCAGCCGCTTGGCGGCGGAGATGCGCGTGAGGACCGGCTCGCGGGCGAGGATCCGCTCGTAGGCGGCCTTCGCAGCCTCGTCCCAGGGAAGCTCCTCGTGGAGGCGGGCCGGGGTCGGCTCCACCTTGTCGAGGTCGGTCCCGAGGGGGAGGATGTGGAACAGCGCGTCGAACAGGGCGTTGCAGACCTCCTGGACGAGGTAGGTCGCGCCCGAAAAGCCCATGAAGGGCGTGCCGACGTGCCGGCGGATGATGGCGCCCGGGAAGCTCGCGGGGATGTAGATCCCGCGGGCGCCGCACTCGGCCATGTACATCCGCTCGTTGTAGGAGCCGAACAGCACCAGCGGTGCGTTGTCGCGGATCGCCGCCCGCACCTTTTCGTTGTCCGGCTTCACCCCGGCCGAGCGCGCGAAGGCGAAGCGGCAGGGAAGCCCCATGTCCGTCTCGAGGAAGTGGCGCACGCCGCGGGCGTAGGTCTCCGTCGCGACGATGCCGAAGCTCGCCGTGGCGAAGAAGTCCTGCGTGACCGAGCGCCACAGGTCCCAGAGCGGCTTGATGGTGGTGTGCTTCTCCCGCTCGATGAACGGCTCCGGGTCGAGCCCGGTGAGTTCGCCGAGGGTGCGCAGGAACTTCAGCGTCGACTCGAGGCCGATCGGCGCCTGCAGGTACGGACGCTCCAGCGTCTCGCACAGCATGCGGCCGAATTCCCGGTACATGCACACGTTGACCTCGGCGTCCGCCAGCTTGCGGATGTCCGCAAGATGGCTGCCGAGCGGGAACACCATGTTCACCTCGGCGCCGATGCCCTCGACCAGCCGCCGGATCTCGTGGAGATCGGAGGGCATGTTGAAGGTGCCGTACATCGGGCCGATGATGTTGACCTTCGGCTTGTCGCCCTCCTTGCGCTTCTTCGCGGCGGGGACCTTCTTCGTGCCGAACTCGGTCCACAGCCACTTGAGCGCCCGGTCGGCGGACTGCCACTGGTCCT
>CAZJNX010000375.1:0-2582 GCA_964547415.1 uncultured Hyphomicrobiales bacterium | reverse complement strand
CCGAAGCAGGTCTGCTTCATGGTCTGGGGCGACAAGATCGATCAGTTCGGCATCCGCGAGGGACAGGAGCTGACGGTCAGCTTCGATCTGGAGAGCCGTGAGTTCAACGGCCGCTGGTACACCGATGTGAAGGCTTGGCGGGTCACGCCAGCCGACTCTAGCAGCTCAGCCAGCCCCGGCCTCGCTGATAGCGAGCCGCCGTCCTATGACGACGAGCCGCCGTTCTAGAGAAACGCCGTTCTAGAGAGAGCCGATCAGACTGACCGCGAAGCGCTCGTCAGCTGCTGAAGCTGTCGGCATCATCGAGATCTTTAGGGCTTAGAAGCGGTCTTCACCGACTTCCAATCACTAACGCGCTGTGCCACCGAGGCCCCCCGATAAAAGGTAGTCGCGAAGGTGCCGACGAGACGGTTCTCATCGGCAACACGCCATCGGATCGCTCCGCGCCCGGCACGCTCGCCATTGCGCTCGAAGAACCACGCGATCACCTCGCCGCGCTCGCGCATCCCATCGACGACTTGAAGCGTGGTCTGCTGCCCCGGCCCCGGACGCTGTCCGTTCACCGCTAATGTCTCACCCTCACCGCGCAGACGGCCGTTTAGCTCCCGCAGGCTGAGCCGGTATTCGAAGCTCCAGCTCTTATAGGGCCCCCATTGCACCAGGTGATGGAGCTCCCACTCACCATCGAGTGCAACCTCAGTCGTAGTCTCGAAGCGGCTGTGGATCGCCGCAACCGTCGCGAGCAACATCGCGACGGCCGCAAGGGCCAGCAAGAAGGCGGTGACTGGGCGCACCCTCATTGGAGCCACCCGACCAGAACGGCAGCCATTGCAACCGGCCTAAGCGCATCGGCCACCAACCGATTCTGCTGGTCGAGCGCGTGGCCAAACACGCCCGCGTCGGGCGCCTGCCGTCGAACTGGCTCAGGGGCACTCAAGGCCCGATGTCGCCTATGGCTGCTCGTTCTCAATATCGTTGACTCATCGCTACCACTGGGGTGATGGATGCGCTCGGTAAGATCACACTGCTAGACACCAGAACCAACCGCTGAGGCCTTAGCACAAGAGGCGCCCAATCGGGCAATGCGATACTGGACAGGATGCGCTTTGGCTGCTGAGGGTTTCTTGCATTCTGACCCCGAGGTTCTTTACTCTGCCCGCCAACTTTCATCGCTGCGGCAAGAGCCGAGCTGCCAAGCATCGCACGCGCTGACGCGGCGAACATCTCTCGTATCTACAGCCGGCCGTCAACCACACGAGTGTTCTATGTCTCAAGAACAGCCTATCAGCCAAACGCTGCCGACAGGCGTCATGCTCAACGCCTATCCCGACAGCATCGGCGGCAAGCTCGCCGACATCGTCGCCGTGCTGAAACGGCCAGAGTTCAAAGATACCTTCTCTTTGTTCTATATCCTACCGACCTTCTTCAACAGCGACCTCGATCGGGGCTTCTCGATCATCGACTACGGCCTCAACGAAGAGCTCGTCACGCCCGAGGATCTCGCTGAGCTGCAGAAGCTCAATATCAACTTCAAGCTTGACTTGGTGTTGAACCACCTGTCGGTGCAATCGCATCAGTTCCAAGACCTCATTGAGCACGGCAATGCGTCGCCGTACAAGGACTTCTTCGTCGACTGGAACGAGTTCTGGCATGAGCACGGCACTGAGGGGCCGGACGGAACCATTATCCCAACCGAGGAATACCTGCAAAAGCTCTTCATGCGTAAGCCAGGGCTGCCTGTGCTGAAGGTACGCTTCCCGGATGGATCGGATCGTCTGTACTGGAATACCTTCTACCAAGACGTGAGCTACCGAGACCTCGAGCCTGAGGATCTCGCCGGGGTCGACGGTATCTCCCCGGACGATGCACCGGCGATTACCTCGATCGTCAACCAAGCCATCGCGGCCAAGACCGATCCAACGGCGATCGATCTCGACGGCTACACGGAGCACAAGGATGCGATCCTCGACGTGATCGAGCGCAAGCGCAAATATCTCGGCCAGATGGACCTGAATGCGCGCTCCGAGAAGGTCTGGGGCTTCTACGAGGAGACCTTGCGCCGACTGCGCGACTACGGCGCCAAGATCATCCGACTCGACGCCTTTGCCTACCTGCACAAAGAACCGGGCGAGCCCAATTTCTTCAATCGCCCCGGCACCTGGGATTACCTTGAGCGTCTCAAGCGCATCGCCGAGGCCAACGACCTCATCGTCTTTCCCGAGATCCATGCCGAATATGGCACCGGATTGCACGAAGAGGTCGCAAGCAAGGGCTTCCCAATCTACGACTTCTTCTTCCCCGGCCTGGTCATCGACGCGCTAGAGCGTGGCACCAATCAGGCGCTGCTGCGCTGGATCGACGAGATCCGCAGCAAGGACCTGCAGACCATCAACATGCTCGGCTGCCACGACGGCATCCCCCTGCTCGACCTGCGTGGTAAGGCCGAGGCCGGCAGCTTCCGCGAAGGGCTGCTCGATGAGGAGCAGATCGAGGCAACCATGGCCCGCGTCACCGAGCGCGGCGGGCGCGTCAAGAACCTCTATGGCCCGGATGGCCGTAAGATCGCCTACTATCAGATCAAT
>CAZJNX010000374.1:0-2587 GCA_964547415.1 uncultured Hyphomicrobiales bacterium | reverse complement strand
CCCTCTACCGGATCCACGGCACCAACGAGCCCTGGTCCATCGGCCTCAACGTGTCGTCCGGCTGCATCCGGATGCTCAATGAGGACGTGAAGGACCTCTACAGCCGCGTTTCGGTCGGCACCCCGGTCTTCGTCCTCCAGCACGGCGCGGCGCTGTTCTGAGCGGGGCGAACGACAACGAGGCGCCGACGGGGACAGGCGGCCCGCCCCCCGTCCCGGAAGGCCCGCCCGTGCGCGCGGGCGGGCCCGACGGCGTGGCGGCGCTCGTCGCGGCGCTCGGCGGTTCGGGCGTCATGGACGAGGCGGAGGCGGTCGCCGCCTTCTCGGCGCTCGCCCATCCGGTCCGTCTCGCGGTCTTGCGCGTCCTCGTTCAGGCGATGCCGGACGGCATCGCCTCCGGCGACGTGGCGGCGGCCCTGTCGATCCCGGCGAGCACCGCCTCCGGCCACCTCGCCCAGCTCGACCGGTGCGGCCTCGCCCGGGGGGAGCGGCAGGGGCGGACCGTCGTCTACACCGCCGACATGGCCCGCATGCGCGCCCTCGTCCTCTACATCCTCACCGACTGCTGCGACGGCGGGGCCGCCCTGCCCCCGCCCCTCGACGATCTCGACGAGGCCGCCGAGTAGTTTTTGCCGTCAGCGGCCGCGGCGCGCCGCCGTGGCCGCGTCCGCCACGATCCCGGCGGTCGTGGCGGGATCGGTCATCATCAGGTTGTGGAACGCGTCGAGATCGAGGACGCGCCAGTCCCGGTCGGCGCCGAGCGTGTCCACCTGCCGGTCGAACCGGGCGTTGGGATAGCGCCGGCACCGCACGAACACCCGCACCGGTACCCCGGAGAGGGGCGGGCGGGTGAGCGTCACCCCCTGGCGGAACGTCTCGAGCGGCTGGGGCGTGGTGCGCGCCTTCAGCATGACGACGTCCGCCGGATCGCCGGTGAAGGTCTCGAAGCCGACGGGCGGGATTCGCCAGCCGTCTCCCTCCCGCGCGGCGAGCCCCTCGATGAAGGCGCGGCGCTTGTCGTCCACCATGTCGAGGACGGCCTCGCCCGAGCGGTCCGGCACGTACCCGTCGAGGCTCACGAAGCCCGCGACCCGCCCCTCCAGCCGGTCAGCCGCCCCCGTCGCCACCAGCGAGCCGTAGGAGTGGCCGACGAGGAGGATGCGCTCGAGGCCGGCCGTCTCCACCAGCGAGACGACGTCGGCGACGTGGAGGTCCGGCACGATGTCGGGGGAGGCGAGGTGCGCCCGGTCCCCGAGGCCGGTGAGGGTGACGGCGTGGCAGCGGTGGCCGCTGCCCACCATCGCGGGCAGCATCCGCTCCCAGCACCACGCGCCGTGCCACGCCCCATGCACCAGCACCACGTCGACCATGTCCTTCCTCCCCGTCGCGCCGCCCCTCCCGCCCGCAACGGATCGTGAGGATGCGGCAAGGCGGCCCTTTTCCGGCCGCGTTCCATGCGCTATCTCGGATTTTAGAAATTTCTGAAACTTGCGGGGCCTGCCGCCGGCCCCGCCGGACCGCTGACCGAAGGCCCATGAAGCTGCCGCCCCTGCAACAGGAATTCGTGCTCCATTTCGGCGAGATGGGCTCCCGCTGGGGCATCAACCGCACCGTGGGGCAGATCTATGCCCTCCTGTTCCTGTCGCCAGACCCGCTCAACGCCGAGGAGATCACCGAGCGCCTCGGCTTCTCCCGCTCCAACGTGTCCATGGGGCTGAAGGAGCTCACGGCCTGGAACCTCGTGCGGCTGCGCCACCTGCCGGGCGACCGGCGGGACTACTTCACCACCCCGGACGACCTGTGGGAGATCGTGCGCATCCTGGTGGAGGAGCGCAAGAAGCGGGAGATCGATCCGACCCTGTCCAAGCTGCGCACCCTCCAGATGGCCGCGCCCGCGAGCGCGGAGGAGGCCCACGCCCACGCCCGGATCGCCGAGCTCGCCGCCCTCATCGAGCTCCTCGTCGGCTGGTACGACGACATGAACCGCCTGCCGACGGAGCGGCTCGTCCAGCTCCTCGGCCTCGGCGCGCGGATCAACCGGATGGTGGCGGCGACCGGCCTTGCCGGCGCAGCCCCCGCGCAAGCCTCTTCCGCGAGCCTGCCGGACCGGCCGGGCGGGGGAGCGGGCGGGGACGACTGACGAGCGCCCGCCCGGCCCGCCGGGCAGGCGAAGGCGGCGACCGCCCCGGGAGAAGAGGGCGGCGCCAGGCACGAGGCATGACGAAGACGGCCGCCGGTGGCCCCGCCGGGGCGCGGCGGCAGAAGCGGAGTAGATCGAGTGGAAGCCACGGTCGACGCGCTGGCCCTGTCGCGTGCCCAGTTCGGGGCCAACATCTCCTTTCACATCCTGTTTCCGACCATCACCATCGCCCTCGGCTGGGTGCTCCTGTTCTTCAAGCTGGCCTACGCCCGCACGGGGGACGGGGCGTGGATGGAGGCCTATCGCTTCTGGGTGAAGGTCTTCGCCCTGTCCTTCGCCATGGGCGTCGTGTCGGGCATCACCATGAGCTTCCAGTTCGGCACCAACTGGCCGGGCTTCATGGAGACGGTGGGCAACATCGCGGGCCCGCTCCTCGCCTACGAGGTGC
>CAZJNX010000373.1:0-2639 GCA_964547415.1 uncultured Hyphomicrobiales bacterium | reverse complement strand
TGGGCCTCGCGGCCATGGTGGACCCGGTGCGGGCGGAGGCGCCCGCCTTCGTGGCGCAGCTGAAGCGGGCCGGCATCCGCCCCGTGCTCGTCACCGGCGACCAGTCGGCGACCGCCGAGGCCATCGCCCGGGAGGTGGGCCTCGCCGGGGACCGGCCCCTCAGGATCGTGGATTCGGCCGAGCTCGCCGCCCTGCCGCCGCCTCTCCTCGCCGAGCTCGCCCGCAAGGCCGACGTCTTCTCGCGCGTCAGCTCCGAGCAGAAGCTCCTCGTGGTGCGGGCGATCCAGTCGGCGGGCGCCGTCGTCGCCATGACGGGGGACGGGGTGAACGACGGGCCCGCGCTCCGGGCCGCGGATGTGGGCATCGCGATGGGCGCCTCGGGCGCGGACCTCGCGCGGGACGCGGCGAGCGTCGTCATCCGGAACGACGACCTCATGGCGCTTGCCGAAGCCATCGGCCGGGGACGGTCCATCTTCCGCAACATCCGCCGCGCGGTGGACTTCCTCCTCGCCACCAACTCCTCGGAGATCCTGGTCTCCATCGTGGAGGCGATCCACGGCCCGGGCGAGACCGAAACGCCCATGGAGCTCCTGTGGATCAACCTCGTCACGGACGTGTTCCCGGGCCTCGGCCTCGCCCTCGCCGACCCGGACCCCGACGCCATGGAGCGGCCCCCGCGCGACCCGGACGCCCCGTTCCTGCGCCGGGAGGACCTGTCGCGCGTCGCTGTCTACGGGGCGACCATCGCCGCCGCCACCCTTCTCGCCCATGGGGTGGGGCTCGCCCGCTACGGGCCGGGGCCGAAGACGCGGGGGATGACCTTTCTCAGCCTGTCCATGGGCCAGCTCCTCTACACCCTCGTCGCCCAGCGCACCGACCCGCGCCGGCTCGACCCCGCGCGCCTCCTCGAGAACCGGATCCTCGACCTGTCGCTTGTGGGGTCGATGGGCCTTGCGGTGGCGCCCTTCCTGGTGCCCCGCCTCGGACGGCTCCTCGGGGTCGCGCCGCTCGCCCCGCGCGACGTCTGGGTGGCGGGGGCGGCGGCGGCGGCGCCGTTCCTGGCGGTGCTCGCCCGCCGCGGCGTGGCGCTCGGCCTGCGAGGCGAGGAGAGAAAGCCATGAGGGACTTCTCGATCACCGCCGAGGCCGTCTCGGCCGGCCACCCGGACAAGATCTGCGACCGGATCAGCGACGCCCTCGTGGACGCCTGCCTCGCCGCCGACCCGGCGAGCGGCGTCATCGCCGAGTGCGCCCTCGCCGCCGGGGTCGTGTTCCTGTCGGTGCGGGCGGGCCGGGAGGTGCCGGTGGACGCCGCCGCGATCGCCCGGCGCGCCTTCGCCGAGGTCGGCTACCGGGACGGGGACGATGGCGCCCGGCCCACCGTCATGCTGGAGACGCGGGTGGACCGGGGTCTTTCCGACCCGCCCGACGGGGCCCACGTGACTTCCGGGCGGATGGCCACCGTCTTCGGCTACGCCGCCGACCACACGCCCGAGCGCATGCCCCTTCCCGTCGCGGCGGCCCACCGGATCGTGAAGGCCCTCGACGCCGCCCGCGCCGGGGGCCTGTTGCCGCCGCTGTCGCCGGACGCCCTCGCCCAGGTCGCCGTGCGCTTCGAGGACCGCCGGCCCGTGGCCCTCGAGCACGTCGCCCTCACCGTCGCGCCGGAGGAGGGGGAGGGGCGCGAGATCGCCGAGAGCGTCGGGGCGGTGGTGCGGACGGTGCTCGCGGACCTCCCGGTGGCCGCCGGCGCCGACACGCGCCTCACGGTGCGACGGGCGGGGGAGGCGGGGCCCGCGGCCCACTCCGGCCTCACGGGCCGCAAGATCTCCGACGACACCTACGGCGGCTTCTGCCGCCAGGGGACGGCGGGCCTGTCCGGCAAGGATCCGACGCGGATCGAGCGGACCGGCGCCTACGCGGCGCGCCGGGCGGCGCGGGCCGTGGTCGCCGCACGGATCGCGAGCGAGGCGGAGGTGCAGGTCTCCTGGACCGGCGGGGAGGAGCGGCCCGCGAGCCTTGCCGTCGACACCTTCGGCACCGGGCGGGTCCCGGACGAGCGGATCGCCCGGCGTCTCGCGGAGGCCTTCGACTTCCGCCCCGCGGCGATCGCCGAGGAGATGGGCCTGTGGCAGCTCCCGGCCCGGCGGGGCGGCGCCTTCTTCCGCCACCTCGCCGCCTACGGCCACATGGGCCGCACGGACCTCGACCCGCCGTGGGAGAGCGACGACGGGGCGGCCGTCTTCTCCTGAGCCGCCGTCCGGCATCTTCGCAGGAGGCGGCACGGGGCGGGGCCTGCCGTGGGGCGGGCGCCGTCGGCCGACGGACGATCCGCACGCGCCGGGCTCCGCCGCGGGGCCGTGCGAGGCGGCGCCTCCGCCCGAAGGTCTCAGTCGTCTCCGTCCGCGCCCGCCCCCGCGCCCGCCGCCCCGTCGTCGCCGCCGTTCATCAGGCTGGCGGCGCCGAGGAGGAGGGCCGTCGCGGGGCCGGCGAGGTTCCCGCGCAGGGCCTGGGCGAGGGCCCCGAGGACGAGGAGGAGGGCGATCGCGGTCTTGAGGTCGAGGACGCCCTCGCTCGCAAGGCGCACCATCCCGTCGAGCCGCCGCGCCTCGCGGCGGGCGATCTGGGCCACCGGCTCGG
>CAZJNX010000372.1:0-2655 GCA_964547415.1 uncultured Hyphomicrobiales bacterium | reverse complement strand
CCCGCCTCGAGACTCTGTCGGGCGGCAACGTCCAGCGCACGGTGCTCGCCCGCGAACTGTCGGAGGACGTGCGCCTCCTCATCGCCCAGAACCCGTGCTTCGGCCTCGACGCCGCGTCCGCCGCCGACATCCGCGCCCGCATGGTGGAGGCGCGCAATCAGGGCGCGGCGATCCTCCTCATCTCGGAGGACCTCGACGAGATCCTCGAGCTTTCCGACCGCATCCTGGTGATGTCGGCCGGCCGGATCGTGTACGAGACGGACGGGGAGGGGGCGGACCGGTACGCCATCGGCCGCCACATGGCCGACGCATGGGGTAAGGCTGCATGACCGACACGACGCTCATCACCGGCGGCCTCGTCGTCACGGGCGAGCCGCCCGCGGCCGTCGCGGCCGACGTCCTCGTGGAGGGCGGGCGGATCGCCGCCATCGAGCCTGCGGGCACCATCGACGCCTCCCGCGGAAAACCCCTCGACGCCACCGACCGGATGATCGTGCCCGGCCTTTGCAACGGCCACACCCACAGCCACGGCTCCCTCGGGAAGGGCCTCGTGGGCGACCGCGTCCCCCTCGAGGTGTTCCTCACCGGGGCCGTTTCCATCAACGGCAACCGGACGATGGACGACAAGCGCCTGTCGGCGACGCTGACGGCGGTGGAACTCGTCCGCAAGGGCTGCACGGCCACCTTCGACATGTTCACCGAGGTGCCCGCGCCGAGCCCGGAAGGGGTGGGCGCCGTCGCCGCCGCCTACGCGGAGGTCGGCATCCGCGCCGTCGTCGCCCCGATGATGGCCGACCGGACGCTCTACACTGCCTTCCCGGGCCTTCTCGACAGCCTGCCCGAGCCCTGGCGCACCCGCGCGGCCGAGATGCGCACCGCCCCGTGGGAGGAGAGCGTCGCCGCCTGCCGGCGGGTGCTCGAGGGCTGGCGCGAGGACCGGGAGATGGTCCGCCCGGGCATCGCGCCGACGATCCCGCTCCACTGCTCGGACGAGTTCATGGTGGCGTGCGGGCGCCTGTCGGAAGCGTTCGACGTTCCCTTCCAGACCCACCTCGCCGAGACGAAGACGCAGAACCTCATGGGCGTCGCGCGCTACGGCAAGAGCCTGACGGAGCACCTCGACGACCTCGGCCTCCTGACGGAGCGCTTCTCGGCCGCCCACGGCATCTGGCTGTCGGGCGAGGACATGAAGCGGATCGGAGAGAGGGGCGGGGCCGTCGTCCACAACCCCATGAGCAACCTGCGCCTCGGCTCGGGGATCGCGCGGGCGCGTCTCGTCATGGAGGCGGGGGCGCGCCTCGCCGTCGGCACCGACGCCACCAACTGCTCGGACGGGCAGAACATGTTCGAGGCCCTGCGGCTCGCCACCAACCTTTCGCGCATCGCCGACCCGGACCCGGCCCGCTGGCTGTCCGCGGAGGAGGTCTTCCGCGCCGCGACCGTGGAGAGCGCGGCCGTCATGGGCTTCGAGAAGGTCGGCCGCCTCGCGCCGGGCTGGGCGGCCGACATGGTGTTCCTGGACCTTGCCCACATCAACTACGTGCCGCTGCGCGCGCCGCTCCTCCAGATGGTGCTGGCGGAGAACGGGGCGGCGGTCCACTCGGTGATGGTGGCGGGGCGGATGGTGCTGGAGGCCGGCCGCCTCCTCACCGTCGACGAGGCGCGCCTCAGGCGCGAGGCTGAGGGCGCCCGCGACCGGCTCGACGCCATGAACGCCGAGGCGCGCAAGGCCGCCGACGCCCTCGGCGAGCTCGTCGGCTGCTTCTGCCTCGCCCATGCGCGCACGCCTCTTGCCTACGCACGGCGCCTGCCGGAAGAGGCGCTGTGACGCCTACTGGCTGTCGTTCGCGGCGGGCGGACCGGCGGGCTGGGGCGGCGGCAGCACCACCGTCACCTCCTGGCGGGTGTGGAAGACGCTCGACTGGTCGAAGCGCAGGAGGAACTGGTCCTTGATCTCGGCCATCAGGAGGTTCGCCTCCTCCGTGTCCGGGTGGACGATGACGAGGACCATCGTGTCCTCCCGGATGGGCTCGGGCGCCGCGCCCGCCCGGTACTGCCCGTAGGCCTCGATCACCGTGAGCCCGTCGGGAAAGCGTGGGGTGATGACCTCGCGCAGGAAGGCGTCCCACTCCGCCTCGGTGACGTCCGTGCCGTCCCGGTTGTGCATCCCGAAGTAAAGGCGCGTCTCCACCGCCTCCACCGTCTCGCCGTTGGCGGACGCGGGGCCGCCCGCCGCCGGCGCCACGAGCCACAGCGCGAGCGCCATCGCGGCGAAAATGCCGGCCGGGCGCCGCGCGCCGCCGTTCCTCCTCGTCATGTCCCCTGCCTCACGAGCCGACTGTCCCGGGCGGACGATACACGAGCCGCCCGCCGCGCCAAATCCGCCGGCCCGGGGCCCTCATGGCTGCACTCTTGCATGGCGCGTCGGGGGCAGGAGACAGACGGGAGAGCGCGATGGACGTCATCTTCAGGAACGCGAGGCTCGCCGAGGCGCCGGACACCCTCGTCGACATCGGCGTCGAGGGCGGGCGGATCGCCGCCGTGGAGCCGGGCCTGTCCGCCGAGGGTGAGAGCCACGACCTGTCCGGCCGCCTCGTGACGCCCGGCTTCGTCGAGACCCACATCCACCTCGACAAGTCCTGCATCCTCGACCGC
>CAZJNX010000371.1:0-2666 GCA_964547415.1 uncultured Hyphomicrobiales bacterium | reverse complement strand
TGGGGCCTGCCCGATCCGCACGGGCCGGGCCTCCCGGACCATACCCACCTCGCCTTCGTCGAGGCAATCGCGCCGCGCCTTTCCGAAGCAGACGACGCCGCGCTCGCGACGATGCTCGCCTGGCTCGCCCCGGGCTCCGACACGGTTCGCATGAAGGGCGCCGAAGTGGCGATTGCGGCCCTTCTCGGGCCATGGCGCCGCAAGACGCCGCCGGAGCAGTTCCGCCGGAAGCTGCAGGACGGCCTCGTCGAGACGTACGGCGATCCGCGCGTGCGCAAGGGCGGCGTCTGGGGCAGTGTTCCGGACGACTTGCAGGCCGTCATCCGCCGCTGGCTGACCGGCGCCACGATGAAGGCTTTCCTCGACATCGTCTCGCAGGTCGAGGAAAGCCATATGTGGGAACCGCGCCGGAAGTTCTGGTGGGATCTTTATGAGCAGGGACGAATTACCGAAGCTTGGGTGGCACTGAGCGACCGTGGCGTCCAGCTCGCACGGCGGATGGGCGTCAAGGAGTTCGGCCACCAGACCGCTCGGGGGACCCGTATCAACACGTCACTGCTGATCATGCGGATCGGCAGCAAGATCGTCGTGGAAGGATCGCATAACTATATGGTCCATGTATTTCCGACCGGTCACAAGCAGCAGCCCGAGCTGTATCGCCGGGATTATGATTGCGAACGGATCAGACTGTCATTGGACGATAGACACAAACGAGTACACGACCAGTGGGGCGGCTGGCGATCTTGGGTCATGGAGCGGATCTGAGCGATGGCGCTCGCTTTCTCCATGGCCTTCGATGAAGGCGGCGTGACCCTGACGCCCGAGGCGCCGAAGCGCGGCCTCCTCGGTCGCCTCGTCGGCGGGGCCGCGCCGGTCGACCTCGAGTCGCTGCCGGGCGAGGAGCGGGAGATCGCCGACGCGCTCGCCGATCTGCGGGCGCTCGCCGACGAGACGGGCGCCGCCCTCGAGATCGACCACGACCGGGTGTGGCTGTCGCACGATCTCCTGTCGCGGATCGACGGGCGCACGGCCGACGCACTCGGCCTGCCTGGCCTGCCGGTCGATCTCGTGTTCGCGACCGAGGCGAACGGCACCCTCGGCGCCCCCACCTTCCGCCTTGCCTACGAGTGGCGCCGCGGCGGCCGTCGGGTGGCGGTGAACCGCCAAGGCGCGATCCTGAAGACCGACCGCGGGCCACGCCGCATCCCGCATGCGATCCTCGAGGCCATCGCGATCGCCGAAGCCTTCGACGCGGGCGCGCCGCTCGCCGATCACTGGGCGGCGCTCGCCCGCTTCCGCCAGTCGCTCGACCCCGAGGAGGGCCCGGCGCCGGACACGCCCGACTTCGCCGCCAAGGTGCAGATGACGGCCTTCCTCAACGAGCTTCGGATCGCGCTCGCCGACGCGGTCTCGATCTCGCCCCGGGAGGCGGCGGACGGGCTCGACTTCGAGGCGGTGCCCTTCTCGCGCGAGAAGCTCGCGAAGGAGGCGGTCCCGGCCGACGACGTGGGCGAGGAGAACGCGGTCCTCGCCGGGCAGGACCTCGCCGCGTTCCAGAGGGGCGTCCGTCAGAAGGGGGCGCTCCCGGCCTACCGGCTCGGCGAGGGCGGCTTCCTCGTCGTCGACCGGGCGGCGGCGCCGGCGCTGGAGGTGATCGCCGAGAAGCAGCGCGCGCCGGCGGCCGAAAGGACCGCCTTCGTGCGCAACCCGCGGCCCGCGATCGAGACGCGCGTCACCGAGGCCCTGCGCGCGTCCGGCGCGCTCGAGGGCCTCGGGGAGAAGGCGGTGCAGGAGGCGGTCGAGGCCGTCGCCGAACCCGCCCTCATCGAGACGCGCGAGTACGCCGACCGCGTCATCGGGGTGGGCGTCTGGAAGCCGCCGGAGCTGCCGGTGGAACCGGCCTTCCGCACCACCTGGCTGCCGGAGATCTTCACCGAGGCACTGAAGCGCAAGCTCGACGCCGCCCCGCCGGAGGAGCTGCGCGGCCTCGCCGAGGAGGCGGCGGAGGCCTACCGCGCCGGCGCGAGCGAGATCGCCTGGAAGGACGAGCGAGTCCCGGTCGACGAGGAACGGGTCCGGGCCCTCGAGGGCGTCGCCCGCGCGGCCGAGGAGGCAAAGCGCGAGGCCGAACGCGTCGAGACGGAAAGCAGGGCCAAACGCACCGCGGCCCGGATCGTCCTCGAGACGGCGGACAACTTCCTCGAGCTGAAGTGGCGGCCGGATCTCACCCCGCGCTCACCGGCGATCCCGTGCGAGGTTCCCGAGAGCGTGACGACGAAGCTGCTGCCGCACCAGCGGGAGGCCTTCGACTGGGCGACGAGCGCCTGGGAGAAGGGCCTGCCGGGCATCCTCAACGCCGACGAGCAGGGCCTCGGCAAGACGCTGCAGACGATCGCCTTCCTCGCCTGGCTCGTGCGCCACATGGAGGCGGCGGGCCCGGATGCGCGCCACCCGATTCTCGTGGTCGCCCCCACCTCCCTCCTCGAGAACTGGGAGGCGGAGGTGGACCGCCACATGGCGCCGGGCGGGCTCGGGACCCTCGTTCCGCTCTACGGGTCGGCGCTGTCCTCCCGCAAGCGCAAGGGCCTCGCCGGCCGCGACACCGACGACGGCATCGAGCGGCTCGACTTCGACGTGCTGCTCGAGGCGATCAAGGAGGGTCGCGG
>CAZJNX010000370.1:0-2699 GCA_964547415.1 uncultured Hyphomicrobiales bacterium | reverse complement strand
GCCAACCTGTCAACGCCCAAACCAAAAAAATTGCACGGCAAAGGAGGCGCGCCGGCGGACCAGCCGCCGGGGCTTCATGGGGGCGCGTCCCGCGGTTGAGGTTACGCGATTCGGGACGTCAGCCACAGCCGGTCGATCCGCCATTGCCCGGGGCAAGCCTCGCGAAAGCCCCGCCACCCCCGGGCGTTGCACGACGCGCCGCAGCCCCGTATCAACGGTGGAGGATCGCTGTCGCGGGCCAACGGTCCGCGGCGAGCGCGAGGGTGCTCGCCGGTCGGCCGCAGAAATCCGGGCAGTCGGGGTGGGAGAGGGACGGTGATGATGGGGCTCGGCCGGAAGGGCGCGGACGTTTCGATCGACCTCGGGGAAGAGCCGCCCCTCGTCCTCGGACAGGACCGGGTCGAGCAGTTCACCCGCCGCGAAGTGAGCCTCCGGTGGCTCACGGGAACCGTGGTCACCGGCCTCACCTCGATGGCGCTCATGGGAGGCGCGCTGTTCGTGGCCCTCGACGGGCGGTACGTGGTCGACGCAAACGCGGCGGTGGATGCGACGGTCATGCCGCAGCTCGCTGGCGACCGGCCCGTTGCCCGGAAGGGCGACCGGGTGCGCATGGTGGAGGAGGCGGTCTCCAACCGTCAGGTCATCGAGGTCAGCACCGTCACCCGCCGGGGCGACAGGGACATCATCAAGGCGAAGCCTTACGTTCTCGTGACGGCGAGCCTCGTGCAGGACCGGGAGCGTATCGACCCGTCGATCCCCGACTTCGATCCGGCCAAGCTGTTCGAGGACGCGCCGGACGAGGCGCCTCGCGTCGCGACCGACGCGGTCTATGGAAAGCAGGTGGACGGGGAGATCAGCGTCAGCGTCACGGAGTTCCCGGCGTCAGGGGTGCGGCTCGACCCGGAGGCGGTCCTCACCGACGAGGAGGTGGAGGTCGCCGTGCGGGAGCAGCAGTGGTTCGCGGGCATCGAGGCCCTGCGCCCGGTCCGCTTCGCCGCCCTCCCCGAACGCCTCGCCGGGGAGGTCCAGGGGACCCTCCTCGATCCCGACGCCGACATCCGCATCGTACCGGAGAACGTGTCGGAGCTCGTCAAGTCGGAGGACGAGCAGACCGTCGAGGACACCTCCAACGCGCTCGTCGACGTGGTGCAGCCCAACGACACCCTGTCCAAGATCCTCCTCGGCAGCGGCGTGCGCGCGGCGGACATGCGCGGCATCGACCGCGTCCTCAGATCCGCGTGGCGCTTCGACACCCTCGTGCCCGGACAGATCATCCGGATCGTGTTCGACTGGAAGGGCGAGGGCGATGAACGGCTGCGTCGCCCCGTGCGCATCGACGTCTACTCGCCGGAGAAACACCTGGCGTCGGTCGCCCTCGGTGACGACGGCAGCTACCGCCGGGCCGAAGCCCCGGACGGCCCGCCGCCCCAGCTCGCGCCCGCCGCCGAACCGCGGCTGTCGGCCGGGCCACGGCCGACGATCTTCAAGAGCCTCCATCAGACCGCGCGGGAGAACGACGTGCCGCCGTCGGTGGTGGACGTGATCGTGCGGACCTTCGGTTTCGACGTGGACTTCAACTCGCGCACGCTCGGCGGAGATCGGTTGCAGGTCCTCTACGCCCTGCCAGACGGGGAGGCGGAGGAAGACGGCCCGCCCGAGATCCTGTTCACGGCGCTTCGAGCCGGCGGCGCCGAGCGGCGGTTCTACCGCTACAAGTCGGTCGACGGGACGGTCGGCTACTACGACGAGACCGGACGCAGCCCCCGGAAGTTCCTCTTGCGCAAGCCGATGGCGCGGGGCGTCTTCCGCTCCGGCTTCGGGATGCGCCGCCATCCTATCCTGCGCTACCGGAAGATGCATACCGGCGTCGATTGGGCGGCGCCCCGGGGCACCCCCATCTACGCCGCGGGTGACGGACGAGTGGTGCAGGCCGGCTGGAAGGCCGGCTACGGCCGTTGGACCCTCATCGAGCACGCCAACGGCTATCGCTCCGGCTATGCGCATCAATCCCGGATCGCGTCGGGCGTGAAGAAGGGCGCGCGGGTGCAGCAGGGCCAGGTAATCGGCTACGTGGGCACCACGGGCCTGTCGACAGGGCCGCACCTGCACTACGAGGTCCACGTGAACGGGCGGCCGGTGAACCCTCTGAAGATCCGCCTCCCACGCGGCCACGAACTCGCCGGGGATGCACTGGAGCGTTACCGGGAGGAGCGGGAGCGGATCGACGCCCTGATCGAGCGGGCGGGCGGCGCGGGCGCGGCCGTCGCCGATCGCGGCTGATCGGCCCGCCGCCTCGTCGGCTGGCGTGTTTCGGGCAGCGCCCATGCCGGCTTCGAGCGAGAGGCGCTCGAAGCCGGCGCCTTACGATCGCGATCCTTTGGGCCTGGATCGTCTCGTTCACCATGGCGACGCCGGGCCCGGCCCGCTGGTGAAGTCCACCGCGCGTCTTGCCGAAGCCGCTGTCGATCCATCGGTTGAAACCATCGAAGGCAGCGACGAGCCCCGCCCAAGGAAACCATGCCCCCTCTCTTCGAGACGGCGCTTTCCACGGATCGTGGGCGCAGGTTGAACGGCATCGTCGGCGGTGGCCAACGCCGACGCTGACAACGGGTCCGTGGCGGCGATAGAGGTCAGCGGCGGCGCGGGTCGGCATCCGCCAAGGAGGAGATCGTCGCGAAGGCGATGGAACCGGGCGTCAA
>CAZJNX010000369.1:0-2765 GCA_964547415.1 uncultured Hyphomicrobiales bacterium | reverse complement strand
GATCGAGGCGATTCGTGGGCGATTCCCACGACGTCTTCCCGTCATCAAGAAACCTGCGCGCGAGCGCGGAAGACTTGCCAAAAGGGCCTCGAACGGGGACCCCGGATCGACGTCCAAAAGCGGCCCTTGGCGCGGCAGCAGCCGGGCGCGCGGACCGCGAGAGACCGCCCGCCCGGCGGGCGGCTCCGGTTCAGGCGCGGTTCTTCAAGCGCCAGCTTTCGTTGCCGGTCTCGACGATCTCGCAGTGATGGGTCAGCCGGTCGAGCAGCGCCGTGGTCATCTTCGCGGCGTCGAACACGCTGGGCCACGCGCCGAAGGCGAGGTTCGTGGCGACGATCAGGGTGGTCTGCTCGTATAGCCGGAAGACCAGATGGAAGAGTAGCTGACCGCCAGTCCGAGAGAAGGGTAGGGGCCGATCCTCGGCTGGGGCTGCGAGCCTCGCTCGTATGTGAACGCCGTCTCCTCCGAACGGATCACCTTCCGTACCATCTTCCGCGATACACGCGGATCGCGACAGATCGGCTTGGTCGACTTCCCCTGGTCGACGTAGAGGCGACGGATCTTTCGGACCGTCTCCACAACCGGCAGCCCGCTCGCGGCTCCCGATCATCTCTGGAGCCCCGCGGACCACAATGCCGGGGCGCCCGATTGGACGCCGATCCCCCCTCGGACGGGCCCCTTATTCCACGCAGATCCATACTTTCGGCGACGTGACCCACGGCCCCCGTCATCGGGCAGTCGTCCGACGGCCCGAGGGATTCACACCGTATGCGGACACGTCCTGCGTCTGTCGCACCTTCTCGACGAAACGCAGCAGCGCGCGCGACCACGGGCGGCCGGTGCGCCAGACCAGGCCGTATTCCATGCGCATCCATGGCTCCGCGATCGGCAACGTCACGAACTCGCCGCGCTCGATCTCGTCCGCGATGAAGGCGGGCGGCGCGGCGCTGATCGCCCGCCCGTGCCGCACGGCGGCCACCATCGCCGAAAAGGAATCCACGCAGATCGCGGGCACGAAGTCGCCCGTTCGCGGGTCGCGCCAGCCCGCCGCGCCGAGATCGGGCGGCAACAGATCGAGCCACCGCCCCTGCATCAGCGTCAGCGCCCACTGGAAGCCCATGACATCCTGCCACCCGACGGAGGGGCGCTGCGCGAGGGGGTGAAGCCGGTGACAGAAGAACGAGACGGGGCCGCCGCCCAGAAGCTCGGTGTCGAGCTCGGGATGGTCGGCGGCCGACCGCGTGTCGGTTATGGCCAGATCGCTGCGTCCCTCGAGCACGTCCTCCAGACAGGTTCGCCAGTCGCGGATGACGAGACGGCCGAGGGAGGCTCGACTTTCCCCGGTATGAGCGGCGAAGCTCGACAGTGCCACCGCCTCGGCCGCGAACGGGCCGACCGAAACGCGGAAGCCCCGCTCCCCCTCGGTCCGCTTCAGCTCCAGCGCCTGCCCGATGTCCTCGAAGCCCGCGATCAGCGCATCGCAGCGCTCCAGCACGATCTCGGCATACGCCGTCGGGACGACGGCGGTGCGGCTGCGCTCGAACAGGGGCGCGCCGATGGAGTCCTCCATGCGGGACAGCGCCCGGCTGAGACCCGGCTGGCTCATGCCGAGCACGTCCGCGGCCCGCGCGAAATTCCGGTGCATCGCAAGAGCGCGCACAATTTTCAGATCCCGAACGCTTCGCATCGATATCGGCCGCGCATCACAGTCGGCCAAGAATGCATTGGACGGCGCACAGTGCGCAATCCATCCTGAAGTGTCGGTAACGACCCGGTCGCATACGTCATGTGCCCACGAGTGTGTCCCGCCCGACTTGCACGGCGTGGTCGATGGCGAAGCGGCCTCATTCCATCCAGGTCCGGCTGGCACCGGCCTCACCGTCGCGCCGTGCGTCATCCGCGCCGGGCCGCCCCGCGCGAGGCGTGTTCCTCATCGCGGCCACGAAACGGCCGACACGGGACAACCGATGCGAGGAAAGCGGCCATGCGCGCCATACCTCTGTCCGACTTCAACGTGCTGAACACGACGGATCCCGACGTCGCGCTCGAGAGCATCAGGATCCGCCAGCCAGGCAGCCGCACCATCGATCCCGTGAACACCGCGGACTGGGTCCTTGTGTCCAATGCCCTGCAGCTCGGACCCGTGACACTGGTGACGACCCGGTCGGGCGGTTACTCCATCGCGCTCGCTCGGGACGATTGCATTCGCCTGCTCGTCCCTCTGTTCGGCACGCTCGGCATGGGAGCGAATCGGGACGATCTTGTCGAGCACGGCGGGACGGACGGTTTCCTGACCATTTCGTCCGGCGTGGTGCGCTTCCGGCCTTCGAGCGGCATCATTCTGGTAACCGCCGATCGCGCCAGGGTGGCGGACGCGATGCGCCTTTACGACTGCGAGATCGATCCGGCGGCGGTGGCGAGCCGATTCTGGGGCGAGACGCGCCTCCCCGGGCTCGCCGAGTTCTCGCGTCGTCTGCTTGGCGACATCAGCGAGATCGACGAGACACCGCAGCGAATAGTCGCACAGGAGCGTTATCGCCAAGCCCGCGGCGAGATCCTGCTTCTGCGCCTGGCGGACCTCATGTCCCGCGCGAGCGCGCCCGAGCGGGACGTGCAAGGCCCGAAAAGCCGAGTCGTCAGGCGCGCGCTCGATTATATCGACCGGACGGATCCGACCGCCTTCTCTTACGCCGACCTTGCGCTCCACGCGGGCGCGAGCCTCAGGACGGTCCAGCTTGCCTTCCGCCGTGAACTCGACACCACCG
>CAZJNX010000368.1:0-2786 GCA_964547415.1 uncultured Hyphomicrobiales bacterium | reverse complement strand
AAGGTGTGCTGGAAGTAGCCGAGCGAGCCGTCGGCGTGGACGTAGTCGCGCAGCGACGAGCCGCCGGCCGCGATCGCGTCCTCCAGCGTCGCCTTGATCGCCGCGACGAGGCGCCGCGCCCGTTCCCCCGCCGTCCCGTCCCGCCGGGGCACGCTGCCCGCGAGGCGGCGGGGCGACAGGCGCGCCCGCCACAGGGCCTCGCACACGTAGATGTTGCCGAGGCCCGCGATCACCCGCTGGTCGAGGAGGGCGGCCTTGAGGCTCGTCGCCTTGCCCGCGAGGGCGCCCGCCAGCCACTCCGCCGTCAGCCCGTCCCCCGTCGGCTCCACCCCGAGGCCCTTGAACAGCGGGTGGTCGTGGATCGCGTTGCCCGACACGAGCGCCATGTAGCCGAACCGTCGCGGGTCGTTGTAGGTGACGACGACGCCCCCCTCCATGTGGAAGACCACGTGGTCGTGGGCGGCGATCTTGGAGCGGGCGTGGACGAAGACACCCGGCGTCTCCTCCCCGTCCGTCGCGTGCGCGATCCGGAACGAGCCGGACATGCCGAGGTGCAGGACGAGCCGCATCCCGTCGTCGAGGGCGAGAAGGATGTACTTCGCCCGCCGCGCCAGCGAGACGACCCGCCGGCCCTCGAGCCGCTCGGCCATCCGCTCGGGCAGGGGAAAGCGCAGGTCCGGCCGGCGCTGGTCCACCTTCAGGATGCGCCGCCCCGCCATGGCGGGCTCGAGCCCGCGGCGCACCGTTTCCACTTCCGGAAGCTCCGGCATCCCGTTCGTCGTGTCCTCGCGTTGGCCCCGCCGGTGCGACCGGATCCGCCATGGTGCGTTCGCGCGGGGACGGCTACACCCGGCGAGACCGGCGAGCGTTGCCGACCGTGCCGGGGTCTGCTTTGAAAGCACCCGCCGCCCGGCGCATCAAGCGAGGGCAGGGGGCGGGCACACGAGGACATGGGACAGGCCGTGCAGGACAGACCCGAGGACCGGCTCGACACCCCGGGGGGCGAGAGCGCCCCGTTCGGCTTCCGCAAGGTGCCGCTTTCCGACAAGCAGCGCCTCGTGGACGACGTGTTCCACCGCGTCGCCCGCCGCTACGACCTCATGAACGACCTGATGTCGGGCGGCCTTCACCGCCTGTGGAAGGACGCGTTCGTCTCCTGGCTCGCCCCGCCCCGCAGCCCGCGCCGGCCCTGGCGGGCTGTCGACATGGCGGGCGGCACCGGCGACATCGCCTTCCGCATCCACGAGCGCTCGGGCGGCAACGCGTCCGTCACCGTGTGCGACATCAACGAATCCATGCTGCGGGTGGGCAAGGACCGGGCCGACCGCCCGCGGGACGGGACGGGCGTCTCCTTCGTCGCGGCCAACGCCGAGGCGCTGCCCTTTCCCGACGGCAGCCAGGACGCCTGGACGATCGCCTTCGGCATCCGCAACGTCGCCCGGCGGGAGCGCGCGCTCGCCGAGGCCTACCGGGTGCTGCGCCGGGGCGGGCGCTTCATGTGCCTCGAGTTCTCCAAGGTGGACGTGCCGGTGCTCGACCGGATCTACGACCTCTACTCCTTCAACGTGATCCCGCGGCTCGGCGGCGCCGTGGCCGGGGACCCGGACCCCTACCAGTACCTGGTGGAATCGATCCGCACCTTCCCGAACCCGGCCCGCTTCTCGGTGGAGATCGAGGACGCGGGCTTCTCGCGCGTCACCCACCGCCTCCTGTCGGGCGGCATCGCCGCGATCCACTCCGCCTACAAGATCTGACGCCATGGCGTTCGGGCCCGGCCCCCTGTTCCGTCTCCTCAAGGGGGGCTTCGTGCTCGCCCGGGAGGGCGTGTTCGGCCTCCTGCCGCCGGAGGACATGCCGGCGACGGCGCGCTTCGTCGTGTCCGTCGTCCGCCTCGTGGAGCGGCGCAGCGCCCGCAAGAAGGACGCCGCCGCCCGCCTCACGGAGGCGCTCAACCGCCTCGGCCCGTCCTACGTGAAGCTCGGCCAGTTCCTCGCGACCCGCGCGGACGTCGTGGGCGAGGACGTCGCCAACGAGCTCGCCAAGCTCCAGGACCAGGTCCCCCCGGTCCCGGACGCGGACGCCTACCGGGAGATCGAGACGGCCCTCGGCCGGCCCATCGGCGAGGTGTTCGAGACCATCGGGGGCGTCGTCGCCGCCGCCTCCATCGCCCAGGTCTACCGGGCGACGGTGAAGGGGGCGGACGGCGTGCAGCGTTCCGTCGCCGTGAAGGTGCTGCGGCCTGGCGTCGCGCGCCGCTTCGCCCGCGACCTCGAGAGCTTCTACCTCGCCGCCGCCTTCATGGAGCGCTTCGTGCGTGCCTCGCGGCGGCTCCGCCCGGTCGCCATCGTCGACACCCTCGCCGACAGCGTCAACTTCGAGATGGACCTGCGCCTCGAGGCGGCGGCCCTTTCCGAGATGGCCGAGAATACGGCGAACGACCCGTTCTTCCGCGTGCCGGGCGTCGACTGGCAGAGGACGGCGAAGACCGTCCTCACCATGGAGTGGATCAACGGCATCAAGCTGTCGAACCTCGCCGCGCTGCGGGCCACCGACCTCGACCTCGAGAAGCTCGCCGAGGTGGTCCTGCAGAGCTTCCTGCGCCAGGCGATGCGCGACGGCTTCTTCCACGCCGACATGCACCAGGGAAACCTGTTCGTGGAGCCCGACGGCACCCTCGTCGCCGTCGACCTCGGCATCACCGGGCGCCTGTCGAAGGCCGAGCGCGGGTTCCTCGCCGAGATCCTCTACGGCTTCATCAAGTGCGACTACCGGAAGGTCGCCGAGGT
>CAZJNX010000367.1:0-2786 GCA_964547415.1 uncultured Hyphomicrobiales bacterium | reverse complement strand
GCTCGCACCGGAGGTGCTGTGATGGCCGCCAAGATCAAGAAGGGCGACACGGTCGTCGTCCTCGCCGGTCGCGACAAGGGCAAGACCGGCGAGGTCCTGCAGGTGATGCCGTCGGAGAACCGGGCGCTCGTGCAGGGCGTCAACATCGTCCAGCGGCACCAGCGCCAGTCCGCGTCCCAGGAGGGCGGTATCGTCGCCAAGCCTGCGCCGGTCCACCTGTCGAACCTGGCGATCGCGGATCCGGACAGCGGCAAGCCCAGCCGCGTCGGGTTCCGTGTCGCCGAGGGCGGGCAGAAGGTGCGTTACGCCAAGCGTTCCGGGGAGACCATCGATGGCTGAGACGGCGGTGGCGAACGGGGCCACCTACGAGCCGCGGTTCAAGCAGCTGTACCGGGAGACGGTGCGGCCGACGCTCCAGGAGCGGTTCGGCTACGCGAACCCGATGCAGGTGCCCCGGCTTGAGAAGGTCGTGATCAACATGGGCGTCGGCGAGGCTGTCGGCGATTCGCGAAAGATCAACGCGGCTGTAAATGATCTCACGCTGATCGCCGGCCAGAAGCCGGTGGTGACGCGGGCCAAGAAGTCGATCGCGGGTTTCAAAGTGCGCGAGAACATGCCGATCGGCGCGAAGGTTACCTTGCGTGCGGCGCGCATGTACGAGTTCCTCGACCGTCTCGTGACCATTGCACTGCCGCGGGTGAAGGATTTCCGAGGGCTCAATCCTAAGAGCTTCGACGGCCGCGGCAATTTTGCGTTGGGAATGAAGGAGCATCTGGTCTTCCCGGAAATCGCCTACGACAAGGTGGACCAGGTGTGGGGCATGGACATCATCGTGTGCACGACGGCCGAGACGGACGACGAGGCGCGGGAATTGCTGCGGGCCTTGAACTTCCCGTTCCGGACGTAGCGTGGAGAGCGAGATGGCGAAGAAGGGCAAGATCGAGACGAACGAGCGAAAGCGCCGCCTTGCGAAGCTTTACGCGGCGAAGCGTGCCGCGCTCAAGGCAGCGGCGCGTGACGAGAGCCTGCCGATGGAGGAGCGGTTCGCGGCGCAGCTGAAGCTCGCCGAGCTGCCGCGCAACTCCGCGCCGAGCCGCGTGCGCAACCGCTGCGAGGTGACCGGGCGGCCGAGGGCGTACTACCGGAAGCTCAAGATGAGCCGCGTGGCCCTGCGCGAGCTGGGCTCGAAGGGGCTCATCCCGGGCCTCGTGAAGTCGAGCTGGTGAGGAGGTTGCCATGGTGATGACCGATCCCGTGGGCGACATGATCACCCGCATCCGGAATGCCCATGGCCGGCGCAAGTCGACCGTCCGCACGCCCGGCTCCAAGCTGCGCGAGCATGTGCTCGAGGTCCTGAAGGCCGAGGGCTACATTCGCGGCTATTCGGTCAGCCCCGGCGACAAGGGGCAGTCCGAGATCGAGATCGAGTTGAAGTATTACAACGGCGAGCCGGTGATCCGGGAGATCGCGCGGGTTTCCAAGCCGGGCCGACGGGTCTACTCGTCGGTCGCCGACCTGCCGAAAGTGGCGAACGGGCTCGGCATTTCCATACTGTCGACATCCCGTGGGGTGATGAGCGAGCACGAAGCGCGCGAGCACAACGTCGGCGGCGAGATCATCTGCAGCGTCTTTTGACGCGGCGAGACAATCGGGACGAGGGATCATGTCGCGGATCGGAAAGAGGCCGGTGCAGGTGCCGGCCGGCGTGACGGCGAAGGTCGACGGGCAGGCCGTTTCGGTGAAGGGGCCCAAGGGCGAGCTCGCCTTCACCGTCCCGGACCAGTGCTCGGTCGAGATGGTGGACGGCACGATCGTCGTGGCGCCGCGGGACGAGTCGAAGAAGGCGGTCTCCATGTGGGGGCTGTCGCGGTCGATGGTCGCGAACATCGTTCACGGGGTGAGTGCCGGCTTCGAGAAGAAGCTCGAGATCAACGGCGTCGGTTACCGTGCGGCGGTGCAGGGCAAGGATCTGAACCTCGCGCTCGGCTTCAGCCATGACGTGAAGTATCCGATCCCGCAGGGCATCGACATCAAGTGTCCGAAACCGACCGAGATCGTGGTCGCGGGGATCGACAAGCAGCGGGTCGGCCAGGTGGCCGCGGAGATCCGGGGCTACCGTCCGCCCGAGCCCTACAAGGGCAAGGGCATCAAGTATGCCGACGAGACGATCATCCGCAAGGAAGGCAAAAAGAAGTAGGTTGCGACCATGTCGAGGGAAACGGATCGGACGAGACGGCGCGTCGCGCGGGTGCGGCGCAAGCTGAAGGAGGCGGCCGCGGGACGTCCGCGCCTCAGCGTGTTCCGCTCGTCCAAGCACATCTACGCCCAGGTGATCGACGACGGTGCGGGCCACACGGTGGCGGCGGCCTCCACGCTCGACAAGAGCCTGCGCGAGAGCCTGAAGACCGGCGCGGATTGCGAGGCGGCAGCTGCCGTCGGCAAGCTCGTCGCGGAGCGGGCCCGGGCGGCCGGGGTCGAGAAGGTCGTGTTCGACCGCGGGGCGCGCCTCTATCACGGCCGCGTCAAGGCGCTCGCGGACGCGGCGCGCGAGGGCGGCCTCGAGTTCTGATCGGGACGGCGTGGTCCGGGTGCGTCCGGACCGCTAGGATGACGGAAGGGCCTTCGGGAGCCGCGCGGGCGCGGTGGCGAGGGCGGATGGGAGCGACATGGCAGAAGATCGCAGGCGTGGCCGCGACCGCGAGGAACGCGAGAGCGAGTTCGTCGACAAGCTCGTCCACATCAACCGCGTCGCCAAGGTGGTGAAGGGCGGCCGGCGCTTCGGCTTC
>CAZJNX010000366.1:0-2789 GCA_964547415.1 uncultured Hyphomicrobiales bacterium | reverse complement strand
CCCCTACCGTGAGATGCCAGCACTGACCGCCCGCACCTGTGGTATCTGCCCGGTCAGCCACTTGCTCGCCTCCAACAAGGCCTGCGATGACCTGCTCGCCGTGACCATCCCGCCGACAGCAGAGAAGCTGCGCCGGATCATGAACCTGGCGCAGCTGCTTCAGTCCCACGCGCTGTCGTTCTTCCATCTCTCCTCGCCCGATCTGCTGCTCGGCTGGGACTCGGACCCGGGAGAGCGCAACATCTTCGGCGTCATGGCGAAGGACCCAGAGCTCGCCAAGCAAGGTATTAAGCTGCGTCAGATCGGCCAAACCATCATCGAGATGCTCGGCGGCAAGAAGATCCACCCGACCTGGGTCGTGCCAGGCGGCGTCAACGAGCCACTCGACAGCGCGAAGCGCGAAGCAATGCTGCAGATGCTGCCGGAGGCGCTCACCATCGCCAAGGACACCTATGGGCTGTTCAAGACCATGGTGCCCAACTTCAGAGACGAAGCTGAGCACTTCGGCACCATGCCGACCATGTTCATGTCGTTGGTCTCGCCGAAGGGACAGCTCGAGCACTACGATGGCTTCTTGCGCATCAAGGACGCGCAGGGCCGAATCGTCGAAGACATGGTGCCTCCGTCTGACTACCCACGCATCATCGGCGAGGCGGTCGAGGACTTCAGCTACATGAAGTTCCCCTACTACAAGCCGATGGGCTATCCGAACGGCATCTACCGGGTCGGCCCGCTGGCGCGGCTCAACAACGCTGAGAGCTGCGGCACACCGTTCGCGGATGTCGCACTCGCCGAGTTCCACATGCTCCAGGAAGACTCCGGGCCGGTACGCTCGAGCTTCCACTACCATTACGCGCGGCTGGTCGAGATCATCTTCGCCATCGAGATGATGCAGCGGCTGCTCAAGGACCCAAGCATTCTCGACACGCGGGTTCGAGCCCATGCGCGCGGCAACCGCGACGTCGGCATTGGCGTCGCCGAGGCACCACGCGGCACCCTGATGCATCACTACAAGATCGACGACGCCGGCCTGATCACCTGGGTCGATCTCATCATCGCCACCGGTCACAACAACCTCGCGATGAATCAGAGCATCAAGCAGGTCGCCGACGCCTATGTCGATGGCAACAAGCTGTCTGAAGGGATGCTGAATCGGGTCGAGGCCATGATCCGCTGTTTCGACCCCTGCCTCTCCTGCGCCTCGCACGCCTTCGGCCAGATGCCATTGAGCATCGAGCTGAAGGATGCCTCAGGCAGGGTCGTCGATCGGCTGGTGCGCGACGCATGAGTGTTGGCCGAGCCGCGGTTGAGTCCGCTCAAGCGCAAGACCCTGGCCGCGGCGAGCCCTCGCGGTCATTCGCGGCGGCGACCGCCGGCAGCGAATCACCGCCATTGAGGGCACTCGTGATCGGCTACGGCAGCCCGATCCGCGGCGATGACGCGCTTGGGCCGCTGGTTGCTGACCGGCTTCAGGAGCGCTTAAGCGCGCAGTCAACGGCAGAGACCGAGACGGCCGCAGAAGCGATCGAGATTCAGGCGCGTCACATCCTGACCGCCGAGCTGGTCGACGACCTTGCCCGCACCGAGCGCGTGGTCTTCATCGATGCCGCCGTCGACACGCCCCCTGGTGAAGTCCGACGCCAGCGCCTCACGCCTGACCGAAGCGCCCTATCGACCATGGCCCATTTCCATGACCCGCGGGAGCTTCTCGCCTGGTGCGAGGCGCTCTATCAGCGCGCCCCCGAAGCCTGGTTGGTCTCCGGCGGTGGCTCAGACTTTGGTTATGCCTGCTACACCCTCAGCGACAGGGCACAACAGGCTGTAGAGCCGATGATCACCGAGGTGATGTCACTGATTCATGCCACCTAGGTTTGGAAACACGAAAAGATGCGGATGACGTGAGCAGCCGTAAGGCGTCCGCTGCCGCGAGCCGCAGGATCATCCTGGTAGCCCCTCTTCGCAGCCGCCGCCCTGGGCGCAGCTTCTAAGAAGACCTAACAGAGTGCCGTTAACGCGATCAGATTCGGCAGTTCACTCGAGCTGTACATCGAGAAACAGCCGTTGCCGGCTTCGGCTCAAACCCGCCCAAGCCGAGACCGAGAGACAACAACACCGATGCGCGAAATCGTTCAAATCGACATCTCCGGCCGCGACAAGCCGGGCATCACCAAGGCGCTGACACAGGTATTAGCCCGCTACGACGTGACCGTTCTGGATATCGGCCAGTCGGTCATCCACAACACCCTAGCCCTGGGGCTCCTTGTGGAGCTACCCGAAGAACCTGCCGGGTGCCCAGCGTTCAAGGAGCTCTTGTTTTGCGCCCACGAGCTCGGGCTCGATGTCCGCTTCACGCCGGTGGCCGCGGATGCCTACGAGGACTGGGTGGCCGAACAAGGGCAGGCGCGCCACATCCTGACCTTGCTCGGGCGCGAGATCAGCGCCGCGCAGATCGCCCAGGTCGCCGCTGTTGTCACCGCAAACCAGCTCAACATCGAGCAGATCTCCCGTGTCTCTGGCCGGATCTCGCGCCGGACTGCTGCTGTCGACCTTGCTGGCGCCGGTGTGAGTGCAAGTGCCAACGCGAGCGGGAGCACCAACGCGAGGTCCAATGCCAACCGGCCCCAGCGCCCGGCCTGCGTGCAGCTCTGGCTGAAGGGACCGGTTGCTGATGTCGGTGCGCTGCATGCCAGCTTCCTCGAGCTCGGCAGCCGCCTCGATGTGGATATCGCCATCCAAGAAGACGACATCTTCCGCCGCAACCGACGCCTGGTCTGCTTCGACATGGACTC
>CAZJNX010000365.1:0-2790 GCA_964547415.1 uncultured Hyphomicrobiales bacterium | reverse complement strand
CTGGCAGCGCTGCAGCCGGTCTGGGGCCTCGACCCATTCGCGGCCCATCTGCCAACCTTGGTCCATATCGCGGTCTAGCTGGTCGAAGAAGTCACCGCCGCGCTCGATCACAGGGTCGGGCACGTTCAGGGTGTAGACTTGCTCATCAATGATGGCCTCGAGGATCATTCGGCCCTCCAACTGCTTGATGTGGTCGCTATCAGGCGCCCGATTCTATCTGGAACAGCAGCGAGCGTCCGCTGCATCACCGCTCTGATTGTCCTATGTTGCTCACGATTCCCGGTCTCTTGAATGCTGCCCAGGTCCAGAAGGTGCACGAGCTGCTTGCCGACGCCGAATTCATCGATGGCAAGCTCAGTGCTGGCTTTGCCGCGTCACGGGTCAAGCACAACGAGGAGATGCGTCAAGAGCCAGAGCGCATGCAGCTGCTGGTGCGTATCCTGATGGCGAGCCTCGGCCATAACGAAGATTTTCGCTTCGCCGCGCTGCCACATCGCGTCGCAGACCCGATCTTCGCTCGCTATCGCCCGGGCATGACCTATGGCGACCATGTTGACGACCCGATCATGGGCAGTTCCGGACCTCGCTTCCGAAGCGATGTGTCGATGACCCTCTTCTTGAGCCCGCCAGACAGCTACGACGGTGGCGAGCTGTTGATGCGTACATCCTTCGGCGATCGACGCGTCAAGCTTCCTGCTGGCGACGCCGTCATCTACCCGTCCTCGAGTTTGCATCAGGTTGCCGAGGTGACCCGTGGCGAGCGCTTGGTGGTACTGACCTGGGTTCAGAGCTACGTGCGCGATCCAGCTCAGCGTGAGCTGCTCTACGAGCTCAATCAGGCGCGAGAGGTCCTGTTGAAGGACGCACCCAACGCCGAGCACACCGCACTCGTCGATCGTAGCTATGCCAATCTGGTTCGGATGTGGAGCGATCTTTGATGAGCCTTACCCTACTCGTGCAACACACCCTGGCTTGGACAGCAACTGGTTGAGCTCGACTGGAGCCCGAGTGGCACCGACCTTGGGCCCATATGAGGCTCAACTGGCTGGAGACACTCGGTCAGCTCCCGGCCTTATCTCGCTGCCGCCTGTGCCACCTGACCCTTCATCTTATTGACGATCGCATAGACGCCGACATGCCGATTCGGGCTCAGGTGCTCTTCCAACTGCAGACCCTCGAACAGGGCGTCGACGTCCAAGTCCTCGATCTCAGCAGCCGTCTTTCCCGAGAACAGGCCCACCAAGAGCGCCACGACCCCCTTGATGATCGAGGTGTCGCAATCGCCGTCGAAGCGAATCCGCTCGTCGTCGGACTTGGCGACAACGTGAACGGTGCTCATGCACTCCATCACTCGGTTGGCATCGATCTTGTCGGCCGGGTCCATGGCCGGTAGCCGCTCACCGATCTCCACCAGATACTGATAGCGCTGATCCCAGTCGCCGAGCAGATCGAAGGTGTCGATGATGTCTTGGATGGATTCATCGGCCATGAGGCTGTACGTCCGTGGCTCGCTCAAACGCTAAACGACTCACCGCAACCGCACTCATCCTTGATATTCGGATTGCGAAACTCGAAGCCTTCGTTCAGCAAGCTTGACTTGACGAAATCGACCTCCATGCCATCGATCCGCGGCAGGCTGGCCTCATCCACGACCACCTTCACACCATGGCTTTCGAAGATGTGATCGCCCTCATCGCAGTCGTCTGCATAGTCGACCACATACGCAAAGCCGGTGCAGCCGCTCTTCTTGGTGCCGATGCGAAGGCCGACGCCGCGGCCGCGCTGCTGAAGCATCTTGTTGACGTGGCTCGCGGCCGTGTCGGTCAAGGTAACTGCCATCTGTAGATTCCTCGTATCGTCCAGCTCAATGTCTTGCTAGTGCCTTTGGCAACAGCGAATTTCAAGGGCTCGCCTGAGCTCCGTCTAGCACCCGAGCCTAGCACGTCGAACCGCCTAGGGCTCTTCCCGAGCCACCTAGTGGCGATGCTCCGTCCCAAGCCTGGAGGCATGGGCTGACATATCCATCAGTCCACGCATCAAGGTCGCGCGCTCACTGAGCGGCACCGTCTCGAGCAGTGCCTGCTTATCTTCTGCCTCCAGCGGCAGATGCGTGCAGAGGAGATTGACCAGGTCGGCATCGGCCATCTTGCCGATATCGTCCCAGGGGATCTCAACGCTGCGGCGGTCACAGAAGGCGCGCAGCGAGCCCATGAACTGATCGCGCTCGCTCAGACTGGCCTCCTCCTCATCCTCAAGGTCCAGAACGAAATCCTGCCAATCCGGCTTGACGCGACGGAATCCGTCTTGCATTGCCAGCTCTTCCAGGACCTTAAACCGGCAGAGCCCGGTCAACACCAGCACGATGCGGCCGTCGTTGGTCTCGCTGTAGGAGGTGATGCGCCCAGCACACCCAACCCGGTGGATCGCTTGCGGCTGCTCCGAGGCCTGGCCGCGTGGCTGCACCATGCCGATCAGGTGATCGCTCGCCAGCGCCGCCTGCACCATGGCAAGATAACGAGGCTCGAAGATATTGAGGGGCAGTTGCACACCGGGCAGCACTACTGCACCGCCCAGTGGAAAGATCGGCAGCACGTCTGGCAGGTCTGCACGACGCTGTAGAAATGGGCTGCGCATCGTGGCGGTTCTCCGTCGTTCACTCGTAGACTGATCGACTCCAGAAGGTAAGGGCGACCCAGGTCAACCCCAAAGCAGGCTCGCGATTCTCTTGCACCCGTGTTGCACCGGTAAGCCTTTCCAACACTCGCCGAGAGACCGAAGACTCGTCATAAT
>CAZJNX010000364.1:0-2817 GCA_964547415.1 uncultured Hyphomicrobiales bacterium | reverse complement strand
CTCGCGGGCTGGTGGAGCGTGTTCCACCAGTCGACCGAGAACTTGATGATCGGGATGTTGATGAAGCCGACGAGGATGAGGACCGCGCAGATCCGGCCCGAGCGGAACGGATCCTCGATCGCGTGCCACAGGGCCATCAGCCCGAGATACATGAAGAACAGCACCAGCATGGAGGTGAGCCGCGCGTCCCACACCCACCAGGTGCCCCACATGGGCTTGCCCCAGATCGACCCGGTGACGAGGGCGAGGAAGGTGAAGGTCGCCCCGATGGGGACGGCCGCGCGGGCCGCGACGTCCGCCAACGGGTGCTTCCACACGAGGGTGCCGAGGGCGGAGGAGGCCATCACCACGTAAGCGAAGAGGGCGAGCCAGGCCGCCGGCACGTGGACGTACATGATCCGCACCGTGGAGCCCTGCTGGTAGTCGTCGGGCGAGGCGAAGAAGGACAGGTACACCCCGACGATCAGCGTCACCGCCGTCGCCACCGCGAGCCAGGGCAGCACGCGGTCGGCGATGGCGCTGAACCGCGCGGGATTCGCGAGGGTGGAAAGGCCCCGCGGCTCGGCGCGGGCGGTCTCCTGGACGGTCATGGATCCTGGACGGTCTCTTGTCGGGGGCCCCGGGGGTCGCCCGCGCCGGCGTGCGGCGCCACCTGCGACGTGCACTTAGAGTAAGACAGGACCCGGCGCCTTGCCAGTGCGCCAGATCAATTCTCCGCGCGCGGGCAGGTGGCCGCGCCGCCTGCCCGCGCGCCCTCGTTCACTCGCTCGCCCTCAGCGCCGCGGCCGCGGCCACCGGGCTCACCACCGCCGACATCAGCGTGATGGCGCCGAGGATGAGGAGGGGGGCGCGCATCGCCTCCTCCCGCGCCGCCGCGTCCGCCGCCGCCACGCCGAAGATGAGGACGGGGATCGCGAGCGGCAGGATGACGACGGCGACGAGGAGGCCGCCGCGGCGCAGCGACACGCCGAGCGCCGCCCCGACCGCGCCGAGGAAGGTGAGGGCGGGGGTGCCGACGAGGAGCGTCGCCATCACCGCGAGCGTCACCGCGGGCGGGACGTTGAGGAAGATCGCGATGAGGGGCGTCGCGAACACGAGGGGCAGGCCCGTCGACAGCCAGTGGGCGATCGCCTTGGCGAGGACCACGAGCTCGAGGGGAACGCCCGAGGCGAGGAGCCCGTCGAGCGCCCCGTCCTCCATGTCGGACTGGAACAGCCGGTCGAGGCCGAGGAGCATGGCGAGGAGCGCCCCGATCCACAGGATCGCCGGCCCGAGGCGGGACAGGAGCTGAAGGTCCGGCCCGATGGCGAACGGGGTGACGGCGGCGACCGCGAGGAAGAACAGGACGCCGACGAGCGCCCCGCCGCCCGCCCGCCAGGACAATTTCAGGTCGCGCACGACGAGGGAGAGGAGCGCCTTCACCGGGCCGCCTCCGCCGACAGGGCCGGCGCGAGGTCCGGCGCGTCCCCCGCGGTCTCGGCCGCGCCGCACATGGCGGCGATGGAGCGGCGGACGGAGCGGGTGAGGCCGAGCGCCTCGTGGGTGGCCGCCATCACGATTCCGCCGGCCGAGACGTGCGCGTCGACGAGGGCCGCGAGGCGCGCCCGCGAGGCGGCGTCGAGGGCGACGGACGGCTCGTCGAGGAGCCACACCGGCCGCTCGGCGAGCTTCAGCCGCGCGAGGCTGAGGCGCCGGCGCTGGCCCGCGGAGAGGACCGCGGCCGGCAGGTCGGCGAGGTGGTCGAGGGCGAAGGCGGCGAGGGCGTCGGCCGGGTCGGTGCGGGCCGCGCCCAGCCAGTCGGCCCAGAAGCCGATGTTCTCCGCCACCGAGAGCTGGGGCTTCACCGCGTCGAGGTGGCCGATGTAGTGGAGGTGGGCGCCGGCGGGCGCGTCCTCCTCCCCGCCCTCGAACACGACGCGGCCCGCCACGGGCCGCACGAGCCCCGCGACGATGCGAAGGAGCGTGGACTTGCCCGCCCCGTTGGGGCCGGTAACGACGAGCGCCTCGCCCGCCGCGACGCGGAAGGAGAGGCCGGAGAACACCTCCCGCCCGCCGCGCACGGACGCAAGGCCCTCGCCCGCGAGCGCGCTCACGCCCATTCCCGCGCCTCCCCGATGCGGCCGATGGCGGCAGGGAAGGGGACGAGCGCACGGGCCCGGTCGTTCCCACATGGCAGGGGCGCGCGGGCGCGTGGCCGAAGGGTGGCGGGGGCGGGGCCCGCTCCCCTTGAAACGGCCCGGAAATCCCTGTTCAAGGGTCCCCGACTGATCGCTCGGCAGGATAGCAAGGCAAGGCTCCGATGGCTGCGAAATCGCTCGATTCGTTCAAGGCGCGCGCGACCCTTACGGTCGCCGGCCGGACGTACACCTATTTCAGCCTGCCCGAGGCGGAAAGGAACGGCCTCGAGGGCGCCTCCCGCCTCCCGTTCTCGCTGAAGGTGCTCCTCGAGAACCTCCTGCGCTTCGAGGACGGCAAGACCGTCACGGCCGACGACATCCGCGCCACGGTCGAATGGCTCGCCGAGGGCCGCTCGACGCGCGAGATCGCCTACCGCCCCGCCCGCGTCCTCATGCAGGACTTCACCGGCGTTCCGGCGGTCGTGGACCTTGCGGCGATGCGCGACGCCTCGCGCCAGCTCGGCGCCGACCCGGAGCGGATCAACCCGCTGGTGCCGGTGGACCTCGTGATCGACCACTCGGTGATGGTCGACTTCTTCGGCACCAAGACCGCGTTCACCCAGAACGTCGACATGGAGTACAAGCGCAACGGGGAGCGCTACGAGTTCCTGCGCTGGGGCCAGACCGCGTTCGACAATTT
>CAZJNX010000363.1:0-2847 GCA_964547415.1 uncultured Hyphomicrobiales bacterium | reverse complement strand
CCGCAGGGAATCAGCGCAATCCGCACGAACCGTTACGACTCCAAGATCATCGAACATGCTCTAGACAAGCGCGGCGGCGGTCACCGCCCGCACCGCATCGACGGCCATCGGGACGTCGTCCCCGCCGTCGTGGAAGCCGAAACGGACCTGACGCTCGCCGAGCGCGCCGAGCGGCGCGAGGCGACGACCGGCGACCGCCCGCAGCCGGGCGTCGTGCACCGCTTCTTCGTCCGGCACGGCACGTATGGCCCGCCCCGTTGGCAAGTGGGCTGTCTCCGGCTCGGCTCGCTCGTGCGCAAACGGATCCGGCATAGCGGCGCCGAGGTCCTCGCCATGATGGAGATCCGCGCGCTTTGGTCCCCACGAAAGCCCGGGCGCCGCTGCGCCGTCTCTTGCACCAGGCTTCGAGGGACGCGGGCGTTCGCCCCTTCCGGCCATCGACCGCCTGTCGGCCACCTCGAGGAGCCGCCGCGGGCTGCCGCGCGCAGGGCCCGATCTCGCTCGGACCGCCGCCAGCGCGCCGGGCGCGCCGTCGAAGCGGACGCCGCGCCCGATGATCGCCCGGGCGATCCGGGCGAGCTTCGCGGCGAGCGCGCCGGCCACCCCGTTGCGATCCGCCCGCGACGGCAGGCCCCGCAATCACGCGCCGAACGCCTTCGCCTGCTTCGACACGCCGGGCGGAGCGGCCCGCGCGCGATGGATCGCAAGCATCCGCGGACTTCCTTCCCCCGCTTCGTCATGGCGAGCAGCTTCGCCGCGCCCTTGGTCGACGTCTGCCTCGGAACCAGGCCGAGACGGGCATGCAGGTCGCGCGCGGCGGACCGTGTCGCCGTCACCGACGGCGACCAGGAGCGCCGTGGCGCCGGGTACGCCGATGCCAGCGGGTGACACCAGCCGGCGTGCGCCCGCCCGATCGGCGCGGGGCCGAGGTGCCGAACGACGCCGCATCCGAGGCCGACCGAAAGACCGGTCCGGCCGCCCGGCAGGCTGTTCATGGGACCGGAGGCACCGAGAAGGTCGCGTCGTGTCCGCCGGCGGCGGGGATCGGCTCCTGATCGCCCGCGTTGATGGGGCAGCCGAACCGGGAAGGCAGCCTTCCCCCTGCCGCGTGGGTGCGATGCCGACCGGCGAGGGATTGGTGACCTGAGACCGGGTGATGAGCTGCACGATCGCGCGGTCCCCGTCCGGTCATCCGCGGCGGATCGGGGCCCGCCCCCCGTTCCGGCCGATGCAGCCGGCCGTCGGTCGGCCCTGCGCGGACGATGCCGGCGGCCATGTCGTCTCCGCCGTCAGCCCGGATCCCGTCGTCTTCGCTGTGGCCGACAGCCAGTCGCGTCCGGTGCCACCCGGAAGAGCGATCGTCGATCGCACGATCCGATCGACGGTCGGCCCCGCCATCGCCGGGAACGCTCTCGTCGGTGGCGGTGGCGGGGCCGGAGTCTCGAGGGGCGGCGGACGACGGCGCCGACGCCCGCGATCCGCTGCCCGCCGGCGCGGTCGGCGAGGATGCGGGCGGCGACGTCGAGCCTCCGGGCGATGGCCGTCCGGGCGTTCGCCGTCGGCTCCCTCGAGCCGACCTTTTCGAGCCGACCTTCAGCGTGTCGACGCCTTGCCAGCCGTCCCCGTTACCGGCGAACCGGACCACGGCAATCACCATGTCCGGCAAGAGCCGGGTGGAGCAAGGGCCGGGCATCCACCGATTCGCCGCGGCGGACCGGCTCGCCCACCTCATCGGGGTCGGGCGCCTCCTCTGGCGGACCGGCACTGGGACCGAGGGACCGTCTGGCGCGGTCCTGGCCCGCTGCGCCGGTCGCGCGGGGCACCGTTCGCCGCACGGCGGCCGGTCCGCCCGGGGAGGGCGGACCGCTTCGTGCACGCGGGCGTCGTCAGGCCGCGGCGGTGGCGCGGTTGAGGGCGCACTGGCTCCACAGGTCGCTGAGGGCCGTGACCAGCTTCTCGATGTCCTCGTCCGTGTGGACGGGGGAGGGGGTGATGCGCAGCCGCTCGGTGCCCTTCGGCACGGTCGGATAGTTGATGGGCTGCACGTAGATCCCGTAGGTGTCGAGCAGGACGTCCGAGATCCACTTGCACTTCACCGGGTCGCCGACCATCACAGGGATGATGTGGCTCGGGTTATTCAGGTACGGGATGCCGATGAGGTCGAGCTTGCGGCGGACCTTCGCCACCCGCTCCTGGTGGGCGCGGCGCTCCGCCTCGCTCGTCTTCAGGTGGCGGATGGAGGCGGTGGCGCCCGCCGCGACCGCGGGCGGCAGGGCCGTCGTGAAGATGAAGCCCGAGGCGAACGAGCGCACGAAGTCGCACAGGGCGGCGGACGCGGCGATGTAGCCGCCCACCACGCCGAAGGCCTTCCCGAGGGTCCCCTCGATCACCGTGAGGCGGTCCATCAAGCCCTCCCGCTCGGCGATGCCGCCGCCGCGGGGCCCGTAGAGGCCGACGGCGTGGACCTCGTCGAGGTAGGTCATGGCGCCGTGCCTGTCCGCCACGTCGCAGATCTCGGCGATGGGCGCGATGTCGCCGTCCATCGAGTAGACCGATTCGAAGGCGACCAGCTTGGGGGCGTCCGGATCGGCCGCCGCGAGGCGCTTGTCGAGGTCTTCCGGGTCGTTGTGCTTGAAGATGACCTTCTGGGCGCGCGAGTGTCGGATGCCCTCGATCATGGAGGCGTGGTTCAGGCTGTCGGAATAGACGATGCAGCCCGGGATCCGCGAGGCGAGGGTGCCGAGGGAGGCCCAGTTGGACACGTAGCCCGAGGTGAACAGGAGGGCGGCCTCCGTGCCGTGGAGGTCGGCGAGCTCGCGCTCGAGGAGGACGTGGTAGTGGTTGGTG
>CAZJNX010000362.1:0-2850 GCA_964547415.1 uncultured Hyphomicrobiales bacterium | reverse complement strand
GGCCCACGCCGTCGCCGACTACGACCGCTACAAGACCTGGTGCGACGAATATTTCTTCCTGAAGCACCGGGGCGAGATGCGCGGCATCGGCGGCATCTTCTACGACTACCTCGACAGCGGGGACTTCGACGCCGATTTCGCCTTCACCCGCGAGGGGGGCGAGGCCTTCCTCGACGTCTACCCGAAGATCGTGCGCGCCAACATCGCCCGCGAGTGGGGCGAACGGGAGCGGGACGAGCAGCTCGTCCGCCGCGGCCGCTACGTCGAGTTCAACCTCCTCTATGATCGCGGAACCATCTTCGGGCTGCGGACCGGCGGCAACGTGGACAGCATCCTGTCCTCCATGCCGCCGGTCGTGAAGTGGCCGTGAGGGGCGCGCCGCGCGGGCGGACCGCCGGTCGCGGGCGGCGGTTCTGGCGAACGGCGCGGACCCCGACCATATCGGGTGCATGAACGGAACCCGCATCGACGACGCCGTCCGCCGCCGCCAGTGGCGACACAACCAGCTCGCGACGGTCGCGACCGTCGCCGGGATCGTGGCGCTCCTCGTGGTGACGGCGTTCCTCTTCGCCGGCCCCGGGGGCATCGTCTGGGCCGCCGTCGGCGGGGCCTTGAGCGTGCTCCTCGCGGGAACGGTGACGCCGGCGATGGTGGCGCGCGTGAACCGGGCCGGCCCGGTGCCCCGCCATGCCGCGCCCGAGCTCCACGACACCGTGGAGCGGCTCGCCGCCCGCGCCGGACTGGAGCGGCCACCGGCCCTCTACTACGCGCCGAGCCGGATGCCCAACGCCTTCGCCGTCGGCAGCCGCGAGGACAGCCTCGTGTGCGTCACCGACGGGATCCTGAGAACGCTGTCGCCGCGGGAACTCGCGGGCGTCCTCGCCCACGAGATCGCGCACATCCAGGCCGGCGACCTCGGCGTCCTTCGCCTCGCCGACGTGGTCCGGCGGATCCTGTCGGCCCTCGCCCTCCTCGGCATCCTGATCGTGCTCTTCCACCTGCCGGGCGCGGTGGCGCTTTCGTCCGGTCCGGCGGCGTTCGGCCTGTTCCTGGTGATGGTGGCGCCGACGGCGGGGGTCCTCCTTCAGCTCGCCCTGTCGCGGACCCGCGAGCACCAGGCGGACCTCGTCGCCGTCGCCCTCACCGACGATCCCGACGGGCTCGCCTCGGCGCTCCGGAAGCTCGAGGAGGCCCAGCGGCGGTTCTTCCTCGCCCGGGCGCCGGGATCGGCGAGGCCCCTCGAGGCGCCCGCGTTCCTGCGTTCCCACCCGCTCACGGAGGAGCGGCTCGAGCGTCTCGATGCGCTGAAGCGCGCCGGGTCGGGCGCCGCCTGGGGGCCGTGGGGCCCGTTCGTGGCACCGCCGCCCCCGCCCGCGGGCCGCTCCTTCGTTCCGCGGGTGGGCCGGCGCGCCTGAAGGGGCGGAACAGGCCCCGTGCGGCGGCGTTGGCCTCTTCGCAAGATGGGGTGTCCGGCCGGTGGCACCGCCGGCCCCGTCCGCGGCGCACCCGCCGCGAAGACCCCGAACCACCGCGGGAGATCCACCCATGAACGGCTTCGACGTCCGCACCGTCCGACGGGTCGCGGCGCTGTGCCTCGTCCTGGCGCTCCCGGTGTCCGCAGCGGCCGAGGACGGCGCCACCGGCCGGACGGCCGACGCGCGGCAGGCCATCTCGGCCCGCCTCGCCGCCTGGGCCGAGGACTTCAACGCCGGCCGCACCGACGGCCTGTGCGACCTCTTCTCTGAGGACCTGCGCGCGAGCGTGCGCGGCGAGCCCGTGCGCGGCTTCGAGGCCATGTGCGAGCAGTTCCGCCGCAGCGCCTCAGACCGGGCGACGCGGATGACCTACGCGCCGAAGGTGGACGACGTTCTCCTCCTCGACGGCGGCGCCGTGGCGAGCGTCACCTGGGTCCTGCGCGTGCAGCGCGGGGTCGTGGATACCCAGTTCGTCGAGCGGGCCCAGTACGTCTTTCGCCCGGGCCCGGACGGAGACTGGAAGGTCGTCCGCCTCTTCTCCTACATCGAGCCCACCGACCGCTGACGGTAGCGCCCGCTCCCGGACGGGAGCGGGCGCGCGGCGTCGCGCGTCAGGCCGCGAGGGGCGGCAGTCGCCTTTCCAGGTGCGCGCGCAGGTGGGCGTGGCGAGGCGGGAGCATCAGGCCCTCGCCGAGGCGCTCGACCGGCTCGTCCGTGGCGAAGCCCGGCTCGTCCGTCGCCACCTCGAACAGGACGCCGTCCGGCGTGCGGAAGTAGATGGCGTGGAAGTAGCTCCGGTCGATGGACGGGGTGACCGCGAGGCCCGCGTCCGCCACCGCCGTGCGCACGGCGTCCTGGGCGGCGCGGTCGGGCACGGCAAAGGCGACGTGGTGGACGCGGCCCGCGCCCTGCCGCGCGGGGCCCGTGCCGGCCGCGGTGAGGATGTCGACGGTGCCGGCCGGCGCGTCCGGTCGCGCGAAGCGGCGCACCGGCCCCTCGGCACCCTCCTCCCGGTAGCCGAGGAGGGCGGTCAGGATCTCGGCCGTCGCCGTTCCGTCCGCGAGCGTCAGGCCGACGCCGGAAAAGCCGCGGATCGCCCGGTCCGCCGGCACCGGCCCGTCGGCGAAGCCCGGGCGCGGATCGTCCGGCGCCTCCACGATCTCGAGGCCGAGCCCGTCCGCATCGGCGAAGGCGAGGAGCGGCCGGCCGAACGCCTCGCGGGTCCCGGCCGCGATGCCGGCGCCGGACAGCCGGTCCCGCCAGAAGTGAAGCGTTCCCTCCGGCACGGCGAAACGGGAGGCCGACACCTCGCCCGTGCCGGCCCGACCGGGCGGCACGCCCTCCCACGGAAAGAAGGTCATAACGGTGCCGGGCG
>CAZJNX010000361.1:467-2853 GCA_964547415.1 uncultured Hyphomicrobiales bacterium | reverse complement strand
AGGCCGAGGCGATCCGCAACGTCTTCGGCGACAAGATCCCTCCGATCTCGGCGACGAAGTCGCTCACCGGTCACTCGCTCGGCGCGGCGGGCGTCCACGAGGCGATCTACACGCTTTTGATGATGAACGGCGGCTTCATCGCCGAGTCGGCGCACATCGAGACCCTCGACCCGGCCTTCGAGGACCTCCCGATCGTGCGCGCGCGACAGGACGACGTGGCGATCGAGACGGCGATGTCGAACGCCTTCGGCTTCGGGGGCACCAACGCGACCCTCGTGATGCGGCGCCACGAGGCTTGAGCGCGGGACCGGTCGCCCGGGGCGGCGAGAGCACGGAAGGAGACACCCCTATGGCAGGTTTGATGGCCGGCAAGCGCGGCCTCGTCATGGGCGTTGCCAACAATCATTCGATCGCCTGGGGGATCGCCAAGCGCATCCACGACGAGGGAGGCACCGTCGGCCTCACCTACCAGAACGACACCTTCGGCCGCCGCGTGAAGCCGCTCGCCGAGGAGATCAAGGCGCCGTTCCTGCTGCCCTGCGACGTGGAGGACGTCGCCTCGGTCGATTCCGTCTTCGAGGCGATCAGGGCGCAGTGGGGGACGATGGACTTCTTCGTCCACGCCGTCGCCTTCTCCGACAAGAACGAGCTCAAGGGCCGCTACGCCGACACCACGCGGGAGAACTTCGTCCGCACGATGCTGATCTCCTGCTTCTCCTTCACCGAGTCGGCGAAGCGGGCGGCGGCGCTGATGCCGGACGGCGGGGCGATGCTCACCCTCACCTACGGCGGAGCGACCCGCGTGATGCCCAACTACAACGTCATGGGCGTCGCCAAGGCCGCGCTCGAGGCGTCCGTGCGCTACCTCGCGGCCGACTTCGGCGCGGGGGGCGTGCGCGTCAACGCCATCTCGGCGGGGCCCGTGCGCACGCTGGCGGGCGCGGGCGTCACCGACGCGCGGCTCATGTTCAACTACCAGCGCAAGCACTCGCCGCTCGCCCGCACCGTCTCCATCGACGAGATCGGCGGGACGGCGGCCTACCTCCTGTCGGACCTGTCGGGCGGGGTGACGGGCGAGGTCCACTTCGTGGATTGTGGCTACAACATCATGTCGATGCCGCGCCTCACCGAGCTCAAGGCGGAGGAGCGGCGCGAGATCATCGAGGAGGTGGCCGAGGAGCGCGGCGAGGCGGAGATCCTCGCCGCCGCGGCCGCCGCCCGCCGCTGACGGGCGGCCAGCCCGTGCGGGTGAAGATCTGCGGCATCCGCACGGCCGGGGCGGCCGATGCCGCCGCCGCCGCCGGTGCCGACATGATCGGCCTCGTCTTCTTCCCGCCGAGCCCCCGCGCGGTCTCCCTCGAGGAGGGGGCGGCCCTCGCGGAGGGCGTCCGCGGCCGCACCGAGGTGGTGGCGCTCACCGTCGACGCGGACGACGGGCTGCTGGCGGCGATCGTCGAGGCCGTGCGGCCCGACCGGCTCCAGCTCCACGGCCAGGAGAGCATCGGGCGGGTCGCCGCGGTGCGCGCCCGCTTCGGCCTGCCGGTGATCCGCGCCGTCGGCGTAGGCGGGGCCGAGGACCTGGCCCGCGTGCCGGACATCGCCCGCGTCGCCGACGAGGTCCTGCTCGACGCCCGCCCCCCGAAGGGCGCGGACCGGCCGGGCGGCCACGGCGCCCCGTTCGACTGGTCCCTCGTCGAGGCCGTGGACCCGTCCGTGCCGGTGATGCTGTCGGGCGGCCTCACGCCGCAGAACGTGGCGGAGGCCGTGCGCCGCGCGCGCCCCGCGGCCCTCGACGTGTCCTCCGGCGTCGAGCGCGCGCCGGGCGAGAAGGACCCGGCGCTGATCGAGGCCTTCCTGGCGGCGGCGCGCGCGGCCGTGCCCGCCTGACCGGGCGCGGCGGGAACGGGATTGACCGGCGGGGCCCGCCGTGGTCCCCCTCTGCTTCCCGCGCCTGTGCGCGGGCCGCTTGCGACGTGGCCGCCGGACCGGACGGCACGGCGGGCCTTGCGAGGAGACGCGCCTTGAACCAGATCCCCAATAGCTTCCGGGCCGGCCCGGACGAGGACGGCCATTTCGGCATCTTCGGCGGCCGCTTCGTCGCCGAGACGCTGATGCCCCTCATCCTCGAGCTCGAGGCCTGCTACGAGGACGCCAGGGCCGATCCCGCCTTCGCCGCCGAGGTGGAGGCGCTGGGCAAGACGTACACCGGCCGCCCCTCCCCGCTCTACTTCGCCGAGCGGATGACGGAGGCGCTCGGCGGGGCGAAGGTGTACTTCAAGCGCGACGAGCTCAACCACACCGGCGCGCACAAGATCAACAATGCGCTCGGCCAGATCCTGCTCGCCCGGCGCATGGGAAAGACACACATCATCGCCGAGACTGGCGC
>CAZJNX010000361.1:0-457 GCA_964547415.1 uncultured Hyphomicrobiales bacterium | reverse complement strand
GTGCCAAGGACGTGGAGCGGCAGGCGCCCAACGTGTTCCGCATGAAGCTCCTCGGCGCGGAGGTGGTGCCGGTGGAATCGGGCGCGGGCACCCTGAAGGACGCCATGAACGAGGCCCTGCGGGACTGGGTGGCCAACGTCGACAGCACCTACTACCTGATCGGGACCGCCGCGGGCCCGCACCCCTACCCGGCGCTCGTGCGCGACTTCCAGTCGGTGATCGGCCGGGAGACGCGCGAGCAGATCCTGGAGGCCGAGGGCCGCCTGCCGGACCTCCTCGTCGCGTGCGTCGGCGGCGGGTCCAACGCCATCGGCCTGTTCCACCCCTTCCTCGACGATCCGTCGGTGCGGATCGTCGGCGTCGAGGCGGGCGGGGCGGGCCTTTCGGGGGACGAGCACTGCGCGTCGCTGACGGCGGGCCGGCCGGGCGTCCTCCACGGCAACCGCACCTATCTCCT
>CAZJNX010000360.1:805-2865 GCA_964547415.1 uncultured Hyphomicrobiales bacterium | reverse complement strand
GCCGGCTTCCGGGCCCGCACGCGGGATCCGCGGCAACGACAAGCGAGGAAAGGAAACGCCATGCGGCTCAAGGGCAAGCGGACCATCGTGACCGGCGCGGCCTCGGGCTTCGGCCGGGAGATCGCCCGCCGCTTCGCGGCGGAAGGGGCAAGGGTCGCCCTCGCCGACATCAACCGCGAGGGTGCGCGGGAGGCGGCCGCCGACCTCGACGACGCGGCGATCGCGGTCGCCTGCGACGTGGCGAAGGCGGACGACGTGAACCGCCTGGTCGAGGAGACCGTGAACGCCTTCGGCGGCCTCGACATCGTCGTCAATAACGCCGGCATCAGCCACCTCAACCGCCCCATGCTGGAGATCGACGAGGAGACGTTCGACCGCGTGTTCGATGTCAACGTGAAGTCGATCTTCCTGATGGCCCACGCCGCGGTCCCCGTGATGCGCGAGCAGGGGAGCGGGGGCGTCATCGTCAACGTGGGCTCCACCGCCGGCATCCGGCCGCGGCCCGGGCTCACCTGGTACAACGCCTCGAAGGGCGCGGTGAACCTGATGACGAAGTCGATGGCGGTGGAACTCGCCCCCGACAGGATCCGCGTCGTGGGCCTCGCGCCGGTCGCGGGCGTGACGCCGCTGCTGCCCACCTTCATGGGCAAGCCCGACACGCCGGAGAACCGCGCCGCCTTCATCGCCACCGTCCCCATCGGCCGCCTGTCGGAGCCCGCGGACGTGGCGGCGGCGGCCGTCTTCTTCTCCTCCGACGAGGCGGAATTCTTCACCGGCAACGTGGTGGAGGTGGACGGCGGCCGCTGCGTGTGACGGCTTGCGGCCGGGCGCGGGGATCCCCGCGCCCGGCCGCACCCCGCCCGTCAGAGCGACAGGAGCCGCACGTTCTCCCCGAGGAGGACGTCCGCCATCGCGTCGGGCTTCGCCGCGGTGACCCCCTCGATCAGCGCGTCCGCGGAAAGGTTCTTGCCGGGCAGGTAGATGGCGCACACCTCCACTACCGCGCCCTTCTCCATGATCTGCTTCATGAGGCCTTGGGGGCTCATGGCGCGCGGCGGCTGGGGCGCGGTGGCGCTCTCGGGCGCGTCCTCGAGCGCGATGTCGCCGGCGGGGCCGCACAGGAGGACGTGGGCGGGCGATCCCTTCATGACCGCCTGCATGGTGAGGACCATCGCCATCAGCTGGCTCTGGGGCTCGGCCGAGGTGAGGACGGTGACGAGCTTCGGCATCTTCCCCTCCTCGGCCGCGGCGGGTCCCGCGAGGGGCAGGAGGAGGGCGAGGGAAAGGGCGATCGCTGCGAGACGACCCATGGGTTCTTCTCCGTTGGTCCGGGTTGGAAAGGATCAGGCGGCGTCGGCCTCGGGCCGCGGGGAACCGCCGCCCAGGGTCTCGGCCGCCTGGAACTGGGACAGGAAGACCTTCCCCGACAGGTGGTCGAGGAAGTCGGTGCGCTTCAGCCGGTCCATCACCGGCCCCTTCACCTCCGACAGGTGGAAGGCGACGCCGATCTCCTTCAGGCGCTGGTTGATCGCCTCGAGGCTTTCGAGCGCGCTGGCGTCGATCTCGTTGACCGCCGAGCACATCAGGACGACGTGGCGGACCTCCGGGTTCCGCGCCACCATGTCGTACACCTTGTCCTCGAGGTAGCGGGCGTTGGCGAAATAGAGGCTCTCGTCGACGCGCAGGGTGAGGACGGCCGGGTCCGTCAGCACCGCGTGCCGCTCGACGTTGCGGAAGTGCTCCGTGCCCTCGACCCGCCCGACGACGGCCGTGTGGGGCCGGCTCGTCTTGTAGAGGTAGAGCGCGATGGACAGCGCCACGCCGAGCGACACCCCCGTCTCCACGCCGAGGCCGAGGGTGCCGAGGATGGTGGCGGCGACCGCCGCAAAGTCCGCCTTGGAGTAGCGCCAGGTGCGCTTCAGGACAGAGAAGTCGACGAGGGACAGGACCGCCACGATGATGGTGGCCGCGAGCGTCGCCGTCGGCAGGTAGACGAGAAGCGGCGTCAGGAAGAGCGTGGCGAGCGCGATCCCCGCGGCGGTGAAGGCGGTCGCCGCCGG
>CAZJNX010000360.1:0-795 GCA_964547415.1 uncultured Hyphomicrobiales bacterium | reverse complement strand
AGCGGGCGAAGCCGCCGGTGACGGGATAGCCTCCCGAAAAGCCGGCCGCGACGTTGGCCGCGCCGAGGCCGATGAGCTCCTGGTCGGGCACGATCCGCTGGCGCTTCTTGGCGGCGAGGGTCTGGGCCACCGACACCGATTCCACGAAGCCGATGAGGCTGATGAGAACGGCCGCGCCCACGAGGCTCAGCCACACGTCGGCCGAGAAGTCGGGGACGGCGAGCGGCGGCAACCCCTGCGGCACCTCGCCCACGAGCGACACCCCCATCGCCCCGAGGTCGAGCCCCCAGGCGAGGAGCGTCGTGACGGCGACGGCCGCGACCGGTCCGGCCTTGGCGATCACGTCGGCGAGCCGCGCGGGCACGCCGAGGCGGGACAGGAGCGGCTTCAGCCCCTTCCTCACCCAGAACAGGAAGGCGACCGTCGAGGCGCCGATCGCGAGCGTCACGAGGTTGGTCTCCGGCAGCCCCCGCGCGAGGTCCGCGACGATCTCGATCAGGGTGTGGCCCGACGCCGAGATGCCGAGGACGTGCTTCAGCTGGCTCGCGGCGATGATGATGCCGGACGCGGTGATGAAGCCCGCGATCACCGGATGGCTGAGAAAGTTCGCGATGAAGCCGAGGCGGAAGATGCCCATCACCAGGAGCACGATCCCCGACAGCACCGCGAGCACGATGGCCGCGGCGATGTACTCCTGCGTCCCCGACACCGCGAGGTTCCCGACGGCCGCCGCCGTCATCAGCGAGACCACGGCGACCGGCCCGACGGCGAGGGCCCGGCTCGTCCCGAAGATCG
>CAZJNX010000359.1:0-2873 GCA_964547415.1 uncultured Hyphomicrobiales bacterium | reverse complement strand
GGGGGCGGGCGGGGCGACGGCGCCCTTCCCGCAGCGTCTTTACAGCTTTCCCCCATCGGTGACAAAACACTCGGCGCAGCGCGACGTCGTGCCCGGCACCGTCGGCGGCGCGAAGGGGCGGTGCGGCGCGCCGCCGAGGCGCCCGGGACCCCGCAACGGATCAGATCCATGCAAAGGACACGCCTCGCGGCGCTCGCCGCCGCACCCATCGCCCTCATCGCCGCCGAGGCGGCTGCCGCCGACCCGGCGGTCGAGGTGCTCGAGGGCTTCACCGCGCACCGGGCGGTCTACGACCTCGAGCTCGCGCGGGCCGACTCCTCGTCCAACATCGCCGCCGCCGCCGGCCGCCTCGTGTTCGAGTTCACCGGCTCCACCTGCGACGGCTACTCGGTCAACTCCCGCTTCGTCACGCGCCTCCAGGACCAGGACGGGTCGGAGCGCATCACGGACCTGCGCTCGGCCACCTACGAGACGCTCGATCCCGCCACCTTCACCTTCAACAACCGCACCTTCGTGAACCAGGTGGAGCAGGACCGGGTGGCCGGCCGCGCCACCGCGATCGAGGACGGCCTCGAGGTGGAGCTCGACGCGCCCGAGCGGCTCCTCGAGCGCATCGACGTCGACGCCGTCTTCCCGACCCGCCACGTGGCCAACCTCCTGGTGGCGGCGCGGGCGGGCGAGAAGATCCACGAGGCGGACGTCTACGACGGCGCCGAGGACGGGACCAAGGTGTTCGCCACCACCACGGTGATCGGCCCCGAGCGCGCGGGCGTCGGCGATCCGGCCGAGGGCGAGGCGTCGGCCGTCATCGGCCTTCCCGACGACCTCGTCCACTGGCGCATGAACATGAGCTACTTCGACCTCGAGGGGGCGAGCGGCGAGGTGACGTCGAGCTACGAGCTGGGCTTCGTGCTCTACGACAACGGGATCAGCCGCGATCTCACCTTCGACTACGGCTCCTTCGCGCTGCGGGCGCATCTCAGCGACCTCGAGATCATCGACACGCCGCCCTGCGAATAGCTCAAGCGGGATCGGCCGGCCCCTTCCGCCGCGCCCGCCCGTGGGTGAGGCCGAGGGCCACCGCGTCCTCCCCGAAGCGGGCGCGCAGGGCGTCCATCGCCCGCTCGGCCGCCGCCTTCCGCTCCGCCTCCGGGTCCACGAGGTCCGCGGGGTCGGCGAGGGCGGCGGGCGCCATCTCCGACACGCCGACGCCGAGGAGGCGCCAGGGCCCGCCGGGAAGCTCCTTCTCGAGGAGGGGGCGGGCGGCGGAGAAGATGCGGTGGGCGAACTGCGTGGGTGCGGACAGGCGCCGTGCCCGGGTGAGGGAGCGGAAGGCGGGCGTCTTGAGCTTCACCGTCACCGTGCTGCCGGCGAGCTCCGCCGCCTTGAGGCGCGCCGACACCTTCTCCGCGAGGTGCCTCAGGACGGCGAGGAGCGCGTCCCTGTCGGCGATGTCCTCCTCGAACGTCGTCTCCGCGCTCACGCTCTTGCGCTCGCCCCCCGGGGTGACGGCGCGCCCGTCCACCCCGTTGGCGCGGGCCTTGAGACCGGAGGCATCGGCGCCGAGGCGTTCGAGCAGCGTCCGCTGGTCCGCCCGCTGGACGTCGCCGACCGTGTGGAAGCCCGCCGCAGCGAGGCGGCGCGCCGCCACCGGGCCGACGCCGGGCAGGCGCGAGACCGGCTCGGGCGCGAGGCGGGCCTGCGCGTCGGCCCGGCCGATGACGGAAAAGCCCCGCGGCTTGTCGAGGTCCGAGGCGAACTTGGCGAGGAGCTTGTTGTAGGACAGGCCCACGGAGACGGTGATCCCGACCGTCGCCTCCACCTCCCGGGCGAAGCGGGCGAGGACGGCCGCGGGCGGGGCGCCGTGGAGCCGCTCGGTGCCGGACAGGTCGAGGTACGCCTCGTCGATAGAGACGGGCTCCACGAGTGGCGTGAGCGCCTGCATCCTCGCCCGGATCTCGCGGCCGACGGCGACGTAGCGGGGAAAGTCCGGGCGGATGACGACGGCGTCCGGGCAGGCCCTCAGCGCCTTGAACATGGGCATCGCCGAGCGCACCCCGTGGATGCGGGCGATGTAGCAGCAGGTGGTGACGACACCGCGCCGCCCCCCGCCCACGATCACCGGCTTGTCGAGAAGGGACGGGTCGTCCCGCTTCTCGATGGCGGCGTAGAAGGCGTCGCAGTCCACGTGGGCGACGGCGAGGGAGGCGAGCTCGTCGTGGTGGACGGTGCGCACGCGGCCGCAGGCGGGGCAGTTCGGCCGCCCGCTCGCCGGGGCGGGGCCGAGGTGCCCGCAGTCCCGGCACAGGAGGCGGGCAGGGGGAGGGGTCACCGGGTTCGCCCTCCCGCGGCCGGTCAGTCGAGGACGCTGGTGCGCCGCGCCTCGAAGCGGTTGCGGGCGCGCACGACGGCCTCGGGCGCGATCCCCTGGGCCTCGGCGAGGGCGATGACGCGGCGGTCGTCCTCCAGGATGAAGTCGAGGAGGCCGATGAGGAAGGCGGGCGAGGTGGCCGTCTCGCGCAGCGCCGTCGGCTCGAGGCCGGACACGGCGAGGAATCGGGCGAGCTCGTCCGTCTCGGTGGCGAGGTAGGACAGGGCCGCGATCGCGATGGTCTCGGCGTCTGGCTCTTCGGCGCGGTGGCCCCTTCGCAACGGATCCTCCAGTGTCGTCCCGCGGCGGATGGCTGGGCGGTGTCCGCGGGCCTTGCCCGCCGGCCGCCGTCCCTTCACACAATGCGCGCCGTCGTCCGATTTTCAAGCGCGCCGCGCGGCGGGGCGACCGTCAGGGGGAGAGATGGAAAAGCGGGTCCTGATCGTCGAGGACAACGACCTCAACATGAAGCTCTTCCAGGACCTCCTGGAGGCGAGCGGCT
>CAZJNX010000358.1:0-2887 GCA_964547415.1 uncultured Hyphomicrobiales bacterium | reverse complement strand
GTCGGCGAGCATCGGCTCGATGCGGGCGACGGCTGCCGGATCGCCCGACTGTTCGAGGAGCCACAGGGCGGTCGCCCGGACGATGCCGGGCCGGGACCGGTCGGCCGCGAGGCGCGCGAGGTCGCCGGCCGCCGCCGCCGGATCGGCGCGGCCCGCCGCTAGCGTCTCGCCGTAGTGCGGTCCGCGGTTTTCGCTGTCCGGGTACCGTTCGGCGATGCGGGCGGCCGCCCAGCCTGCGTCGCGATCCGTGTGGCAGTCCGTGCACGCGTCGGGCGCGCCGGTGACGGCGGCGAGGTCTGGCCGCGGGATTCGGAAGGAGTGATCGCGCCGCCCGTCGACGCCCATGTAGACGCGCTCGATCATATGGCAGGACGCGCACTTCGCTCCGGCCGTGCCCGGCTCGTGGAAATGATGGGCCGGGCTGTCGTAGTCGGCCGGGACGAGGGTGGGAAAGCGCGAGTTGCCGGCCGGGTTGTGGCACTGGGTGCAGACAGCGTTTCCTTCCGCGACGCGCCGCGCCGAATGCGGATCATGGCAGTCAAGGCAGGAGACGCCGGCCGCGTACATCCTCGACTGCAGGAACGAGCCGTAGACGTAGACCTCGTCGAGGATCTGCCCGTCGGCGTGGTAGAGGCCGGGCCGCAGCTGCGCGAGCGAATAGGCGTCGTGGTAGGACGTGCCGGGAACCGGGTTGCCGTCGCCGAAAGCCTCCCGGCGGGAGTGGCAACCCGCGCACTGCTGAATGGTTGCCTCGGTCTCGTCGAACCGCATCACGAGCCCGTAGCTGTCGACGTCGGCGTCGGGCGTCTCCTCCCGCGCCCAGGCGACGTGTGCCCCGCCCGGCCCGTGACAAGCCTCGCAGGCGACGCCGATCTCGGCCTGCGTGGAGGCGTAGCCGCGGGTCGCCGGGTCGTAGTTCTTCTCGAAGCCGGTCGCGTGGCACTCGGCGCAGCGGGCGTTCCAGTTCTTGTAGGGGCCGGTCCAGTGCAGACCGTCCGACGGCGGCAGGTGCTGGTCCGGATACAGGTGGAACCACTGGCCCCTCTCGACGTCCCACACCACGTCGAAGCTCTGTATCCGGCCTGGCTCGGTCTCGATCAGGTACTGCTGAAGCGGCGCTATGCCCGCGACCGAGTGGATGGGGTGCTCGGTGGTTGTTCCGTCCGCTTCGGTCACGGTGACGAAGTAGCCGCCTTTTTCGATGCGGAAGCGGTAGATCGCACCGTCGTGAGCGAAGCTCGTCCCGTCGAAATCAGCGAGCACCGTCTCCGGCGTCGCTTCCGTCCACGCGAGGGCGTGGTGGGAGCCGGCCCAGGTGGAGGTTTCCGCCTCGTGGCAGGTCCCGCAGACCAAGGAGCCGACGTAGTCAGGAGGCCCCTCCTGAGCCGCCAACGGCGTGGACAGCTGGAGGGCCATGAAGAGCATGAGCGTCGGACGAAGTTGCATCATGCGATCTCTGCAGCGGTGCCGTCGCTCCCTCCGCGGCGGCGCTGCGGCGGCCACGCAGGGCGCCGTCACCGCGCGAGCCGGAAGAAGGCCCGCCCCTCGGATGCGAGGTCTTGCGGCGTCCTGCCGGCGCAGGAGCCTCCCCCCTTGATCGTTGAGCCGGGCTCGAGAACGCCTTCGGCCGACAGCTTCAGCCCCTGCTGCCCGTCGACCGACAGGTAGATCGCGCTTCCGTGCTTCGCGATCGAGTGAAGGTAGCCGACGATCAGCACGTTGCCGACGTCGCAGACGATGACGTCGGCATAGCTTCCGAAGTCGATCTCCGTCGCCGAGGCCGGCGGCAGGACAGTCAGTGTCGCGGAGACCGTGGCGGCGGCACGAAGCGTCTTCTTCATCGTAGGTTCCTCACGTTGGGGGCGAGGTGCGGGCGAGCCGGTGGCCGCCGCTGTTTCTGGAAGGATCGATCGCGGCGGGGCCTCAGCGCTCTTGAGCGGCCCCCCATCGGTGGTCCAGGAGCAATGTTAGTTCGGAGTGGGCCCGCGCACCAGCGGTAGTCCGGCCGGCGAAGCCGCCCCCACGAGCGCGGCCGGCAGGGCGGGCGGGGAGGACACGACGACCTCCGGCGCGGGCGGCCTGTAGCCGAGCGCGGAATGGGGGCGGCCTGCGTTGTAATGCTGTCGCCAGTGCTCGATCACGACCCGCGCCTCCTCAAGTGTAAAGAAGATCTCGCCGTTGAGAAGCTCGTCTCGGAGACGAGCATTAAAGCTCTCGATGTATCCGTTCTCCCATGGGCTGCCGGGCGCGATGTATGCCGTCTTCGCGCCCACGGCGTGGATCCACGACTGGGCCGCCTTCGCGATGAACTCCGGACCGTTGTCCGAGCGGATGTGCTCCGGAACGCCGCGCATGATGAACAGGTCGGACAGCACGTCGATCACGTCCGTGCTCTTCAGACGACGATCGATCCGGATGGCGAGGCACTCCCGGGTGAACTCGTCCACCACGTTCAGCATCCTGTATTTCCGCCCGTCATGGGTCCGGTCTTCGAGGAAGTCGTATGACCACACGTGCTTCGGCCGCTCCGCCCGCAGGCGGATGCACGAGCCGTCCTCCAGCCATAGCCGCGATCGCTTCGGCTGCTTCGCCGGCACCTTCAGCTCTTCGCGCCGCCAGATCCGTTCCACCCGCTTGGCGTTCACCACCCAGCCCGCCCGGCGCAGCATTGCCGTGATCCGGCGGTAGCCGTAGCGGCCGTATTGCCGCGCCAGCTCGATGATGTCCGCGGTCAACCGCGCCTCGTCCTCGTGGCCGCGGGGAACCTTGCGGTGGGTGGAGCGGTGCTGCCCCAGTGTGCGACAGACCCGCCGCTCGGAAGGATCGAACGTGCGCCGGATATGGTCGACGCACGCTCGGCGGCGCGAAGGGCTCAATAGTTTCGCTG
>CAZJNX010000357.1:0-2896 GCA_964547415.1 uncultured Hyphomicrobiales bacterium | reverse complement strand
CGGGCGGCCACGACGGCGTCGTCGCCTTCGGCGGCGGCTCGGGCCTCGACCTCGGCAAGATGGTCGCCTTCATGCACGGCCAGACCCGGCCCGTCTGGGACTTCGAGGACATCGGCGATTGGTGGATGCGGGCGGACGCGGCCGCGATCCACCCGATCGTCGCCGTCCCGACGACGGCGGGCACGGGCTCGGAGGTGGGCCGCGCGAGCGTCATCACCAACACCGAGACCCATGTGAAGAAGATCATCTTCCATCCGAAGGTGCTGCCGTCGGTGGTGATCGCCGACCCGGAGCTCACGGTCGGGATGCCGCCCAAGGTGACGGCGGGCACGGGCCTCGACGCCTTCGCCCACTGCCTCGAGGCGTTCTGTTCGCCCCGTTTCCACCCCATGAGCCAGGGAATCGCGCTCGAGGGAATGCGCCTCGTGAAGGATTACCTTCCCCGCGCCTTCCGCGAGGGGACGGACATCGAGGCCCGCGCGAACATGCTGGCCGCCGGGTCCATGGGCGCGGTCGCCTTCCAGAAGGGCCTCGGCGCCATCCACGCCGTCTCCCACCCTGTGGGCGCCCTCTACGGCACCCACCACGGCACCACGAACGCGGTCGTGATGCCGATGGTGCTGGAGATGAACCGTCCGGCGGTGCAGGCGCGCCTTTCCCGCGCCGCCGCCTACCTGGGCCTCGCCCCGTCCTTCGACGCCTTCCTCGACTTCGTCCTGTCGATCCGGACCGAGCTCGGCATCCCGGAGAGCCTGTCGGCCCTCGGCGTCGACGCCTCCCGCATCGACGAGATGACCGCGATGGCGCTCGAGGACCCGAGCGCGGGCGGCAACCCGGTCCCGCTCGACGCCGACACCGTCAAGGCCCTCATCGAACGCTGCCTCTGACCGCACGCGCGGCACCGCCGCCGCTCCGTCCATTCCGCTAGCGAGCCGCAGGACCGGACCTGCCGCCGCGGGCGCGGTGCGTGCAAGGACCGGCAATGGGCAGGACCGTCCCGTCGTGAGGCAACCGTCCGGGCTGGCCGCTCTGCCGGAGCGGACCGTCGGGGAGCGTGTCCAGCATCGGACAGCGAACACGGGGACGCCTCCGAAAACCGGGCTGGCGCTGCCGGTGGCGACGCGATCGCGTCGGCTCGAGCCACGGGCGGGCCATCGGCGCGGGAGGGTCGAGACGGCCGAGGCCGCGGTGGAGGACGCCGCGCCGCGGCCGCGCGAGACGCCCGGGCCCGTCGTCTCCGGGATCCGTCAGGCACTGGCGGGGCGCACGGCGGCGACCGAAGATCATCCCGAAGGGCTTCGGCGAGAAGGCCGTCCTGACGCCGATGCCGACGGCAGCGCTGGCCCAGCCTCGCCCGGAGCACGGTTTTGCGAGACACTGATCGGGCTTGTGCGTCTCCCGCGAGAAGGAGCCATGATGGACGAACGGAGCACCCGGGCGGGCTCGATGGAGCGCGCCCGTCACGCTGGCGACGGAGAGACCGCCGCGCCGCGTCAGGGTAGTGCCCCACCGGGTGGTGTCGGCGCCGGCCGCGCGCGGAGCCTCCGGCGGTGGGCGGCCGGCGGTGACGCTGGCGGCCCTCGCCGGTCTTCGCAGATCGTTTTGTTTGCAAGACGTAGGACCCGACCGCAGACGACGATAACCGACGACGGAACGACCCCGATGGAGCTCGTGGAGAAGTCCGCCGACGAGGATCCCGTCCGCGACAGGCTCGCCCACGCCGCCGATCGGCTGACGGAGATGGAGGTCGAGGCCGCGACCGGCGCCCCCAAGGGAGCGCGCACGCCCGCGCGCGCCACGCAGCGCACCGGCGATCGAGGGAGAGCGCGGGAGACCCGCGCCGGCCGGATCGACCCGGCGCTCGCGAAGCTGCGCAAGGGCAGCACCTTTCCGAGCGTCCTTTAGCCGCGCGGGACGGTACACAAGGCCCTCGTGGCCGTCATACGGGAAGGCGACGTGCACGGCGTCTCGACGCGCACCGTCCGACGATCGGTTTCGCACCATGGGCGGGACGGGCGTGTCGAAGAGCCGGGTGAGCCGGCTCTCGGCCGGGATCGGCGGGCGGGTGCAGGCGTCCCTCGCCCGCCCGCTCGAAGGAGCCCGGCCCTCTTTCTGGCTCGATGCCACCATCCAGGTGTGCGAGACCGGCCCGATCATCGGCCGTGCCGTGATCATCGCCCTGGGCGTGAACGAGGACGGCCGGCGCGACGCGCCGGGCGTGCCCGCCGGCCGTTCCGGGGCAGAGGCGTTCTGGATGGACTTCCTGCGCACCCGCGCCGATCGCGGCCGGCGGAGCGTGAAGCTCGTCGTGGCCGACGATCACGAAGGGGGCCGCGCCGCTGCGCCGGGTCTTCGACGCCATCTGGCAGAGGTGTCGCGTGCACCGGGCCGGAAACGCGCTCGCCCCTGCCCCCTGAGGATCCGGGCGGCAGTCGCCGCGATGGTGAAGACGATCTCTCGCCCAGGAGAGCAAGATCGAGGCACAGCCCCGGTGGGACGCCGTCGCCGACGCGCTGCAAGGGGAGAACGAGCGCCAAGGCGCCATGATGGACGCCTCCCGCGACGACGTCCTCGCCAGCACGGACCTCCCCGGGGAGCACCCGGCGCAGATCAGCTCGACCACCCCCCTGGAACGGGTCGACAAGGAGATCGAGCGCCGCTTCGACGTGGTCGGCATCTTCCCCGACGCCGTCGCCATCATCCGCCTCGTCGGCGCGCCGATGATCGAGACCGACGACGAGTGGGCGGTCGCGCGCCGCTCCATGGGGCTGGAGTCGCTGGCCCGCACACCCATCATCCCACCGTCAGGCGGCGCGCCGTGGCCGCCTGAACAACGACCCAGCTCCCCCGGTGTACGGTTTGGTGAGACAGGGATTTGGGCTTATGCGGCTCCGGA
>CAZJNX010000356.1:0-2898 GCA_964547415.1 uncultured Hyphomicrobiales bacterium | reverse complement strand
GGTCAACCCCGAAGAGCCGAAGGCGTGGGTTGACGCGGCCCGCACCCGGCGCGACCCTCGCGTTCAGTCGGTCGGCCTTCGGGTGGCGCGGCGGTCCCCGCACGGTCCGGTATCCCGCGAGGAGGGGCTTTGCCGGTCGCGGACGGCGCGCTCAGCGGGGCTGGTAGGGTCGCTCGTCCTTGAGGCGGCGCATCAGGGCGACGAGGTCCGGGTCCGGCGGGTCGGGGAGGGCGGTCCTGAGGGTCACGAGGAGGTCGCCGCGGGTTCCGGTCTTCTTCGGCAGGCCCTTGCCGCGCAGGCGCAGGGTCTTGCCCCCGCTGGTGCCGGCCGGAACGGACACCTGCACCGGCCCGTCGAGGGTGGGCGCGCGCACCTTGCCCCCCAGCACCGCGTCGTAGAGGGTGACGGGCACGTCGACCCAAAGGTCCGCCCCCTCGCGGCGGTAGACCGGGTGCTGCAGCACCTCCAGCGTGACGAGGGCGTCGCCCGGCATGGAACCCGTGGGGCTCGGGTAGCCCTGGCCGCGCAGGCGCACCTGCTGGCCGGTGACGGCGCCGGGCGGAATGCGGAAGTCCACGGTCTTGCCCGTCGGCAGGGACACGCGGACCTTCTCGTCGCTCACGAGGTCCTCCAGCGTCACGCTGACCGACACCTCGATGTCGCGCCCGCGCTGCTGGCTGTCGGCCCAAACGTCCTCCGCGGCGCCGCCCGCCGGGCCCTCGCGCCCGGGACCGGCCGCGCCGCCCGGTCCCGGTCCCGGCCCGCCGCGGAAGCCGGAAAAGCCGCTCATGAACTCGCGCAGGATGTCGTCGACGCCGCCGGGTCCGCCGGCCGCGCCCGGTCCCGGGCCGCCGCGGGAATGGAAGCGCCAGCCGCCCTGGAAGGCCGCGTCGTCGCCGAAGGGGGAGAAGCCGCCCGCCGTGAAGCGCTCCTTGCCGCTGGCGTCGATCTCGCCGCGGTCGAACTTCGCCCTGCGCTGCGGGTCGCCCAGGATCTCGTAGGCGGCGCCGATCTCCGCGAAGCGCTCCTTCGCGCGCGGGTCGTTGCCGTTGTGGTCGGGGTGGTAGCGCTTGGCGAGGCGCCGGTAGGCCGCCTTGATGTCGGCATCGCTCGCCGAGCGGGAGATGCCCAGAACCGAATAGGGATCCTTCGTCATTCTCGCTCCCGTCCCGGGTCCCGTCGCCTTGCCGTCCGCCGTCGACCGTCCGATTCGCCCCGCCGTCCCGTTACATGGGGCGCACCGCGCGCATTTTGAGGTGCCGTCCCGTCCGGTGGGGGGCGGGCGCGGCGATCCTCCGATTGCACGGGCGCCTTGTCCGGATCTATCCCGGAAGCGATCGCGCCGCCGGGCGCGCCACCGGAGAAGGACCCATGACGGCCACCGCCGACACCCTCGACCCCGAGCGCATCTTCGACGGGATCCACGACCCGTTCGACATCTTCGACCGCTGGTTCGCCGAGGCCGCCGACAAGGAGATCGCCGACCCCAACGCCATGACGCTCGCCACCGTCGACGCGGGGGGCATGCCCGACGCCCGCATCGTCCTCCTCAAGGGGCACGACCGGGACGGGTTCGTCTTCTATACCAACACCGAGAGCGCCAAGGGGCGGGAACTCGCCGAAAACCCCCGGGCGGCCCTCCTGTTCCACTGGAAGAGCCTCCTCCGGCAGGTCCGGCTGCGTGGCCCGGTGGAGCCGGTGACGCCCGAGGAGGCGGATGCATACTACGCAAGCCGGCCGCGGGGAAGCCGCATCGGGGCGTGGGCCTCGATCCAGTCCCGCCCGCTCGACGCCCGTGCCACCCTCGAGGGCCGCGTCGCCGAGTTCGAGGCCCGCTTCGGCGAGGGGGAGATCCCGCGGCCGGCCCACTGGTCCGGCTACCGGGTGCGGCCGCTCGCCATCGAGTTCTGGCAGGACCGGCCGTTCCGCCTCCACGACCGCATCGTCTACCGCCGCGAGGGGCCGGACGCGCCATGGACGTCCGAGCGCCTCTACCCGTGAACCCGCGCCCGCCTCACAGGAAGCGGGCGAGGAGGGCGGCGAGGGCGGCGACGGCGATGCCCATCTGCACCGGCCGGAGACGGCGGAAGAAGAGGGGCGCCTCGCCGCGGGAGGCCGCGATCGGGTCGATGACGAGGATGCCGCCGTAGCCGAGGAGGAGGAGGGCGAAGGCGAGGACGTGGGGCCCGACGGCGACCGGCGTCACCGGCACGGAGACGGCGAGGAGGGCGGCGAGACCCGTGAGGAACAGGAACAGCATGGCGCCGAGCTGGCCGACGGTGGGCCCGCCTGGCGTGCGGAAGCTGACGCCGCGCCTCACGCCCGCGAGGAACAGGAGGATCGCCGCCCCCCACAGGATCGACAGGTTGACGGCGAGGGCGGCGAGGATCCCGCCCGCGAACCAGGCGAGGAGGGCGCCGAGGACGAGCGGCACCATGGCGCCGAAGCCGAACAGGCGGGACAGGAGCGGCACCTCGCGCGGCTCGTCCACCACGATCCTTCGTCCGGCCGCCGGCTCTTCCCCTCGCGTGCCGCGTTCGCTCATGTCCTCTCGCCTCCGCGCTCGCCTCGCCCGACCCCGGCAGCGCAACGCACGGGCGGGCGCGCCTTTCCATCCGCTCCGCCGCGGCGTGGGCGAGGCAGGCGGTCGCCCCGCCGCCGCGGCCGGTGGCGAAACGCGCCGTCACCGTCTTCCGTCGCGCCACGGCGGCACGCCGGACGCCGCGCCAACCGGCCGCGGCGTGGCGCGGCGCGCCGGCGTGGCGGGGCAGGGTGGAACGGGCCCCGCCGGGGTCGGGGTGACGGGCGCGGTTCCCTCGATCGCGGCGCCTCCGGTCGACCGGGCTCGCGGCTGGCTTGCGTCCGTCCGGCGAAGGGGGCGTCGTCGGGGGACGCCGG
>CAZJNX010000355.1:0-2907 GCA_964547415.1 uncultured Hyphomicrobiales bacterium | reverse complement strand
GATCTGCTCGATCACCATGGGCGTGCCGGTGGTCACGATGGTGATGCGCGACAGGTTCCGCTCGTGCTCGGTCTCCGACACCGTCAGGCTGTCGATGTTGTAGCCGCGGCCGGAGAACAGGCCCACCACGCGGGCGAGCACCCCCGGCTCGTTGTCCACCAGGACCGAGAGGGTGTGGCTCTCGCGGACCGCGTCGGCGGGGGCGGGCTTCGTCTGCGTGTTCATCAGGTCGGGCTCTCGGTGCTTCGGTGCGACGGCGCCCCCCTATCGCGCCGGCGCGGGGCCGCGGCAAGGGAAAACGGGATCACGGGCCGGCGGTGGAGCCGAAAACCGACCAGCCGGTGCGGCGCACCAGCGCCTCGAGGGCGGCGGTGCCGGCCAGCGAGTTGCCCGCCGCGTCGAGGCCGGGCGACCACACGGCGACGGACGCGCGGCCGGGCGCGATGGCGAGGATGCCGCCGCCGACGCCCGACTTGCCGGGCAGCCCCACGCGGAAGGCGAACTCGCCCGAGGCGTCGTAGTGGCCGGCCATCAGCATGATCGCGTTGATCCGCCGGCACTGATCGGCCGCCAGCACCGTGGCGCCGTCCAACGGGTCCGTGCCGCCCGCGGCGAGGTAGAGGCCCGCTCGGGCGAGCTGCCGGCAGGACAGGGCGAGGGCGCACTGGTGGAAGTAGGCCGCGAGCGCGTCCTCCACGGGGCTTTCCATGTTGCCGAAGCCGTCCATGAAGTTGGCGAGGGCGCGGTTGCGGCTGCCGGTGCGGGCCTCGGACAGGGCGACGCGCCGGTCGACCCCGACGGTCGGATCGCCCGTGCGCGCGCGCATGAAGGCGACGATCTCTTCCACCAGCGCCATCGGGTAGCGGCGGGCCAGGAGCGCGTCGGTGACGACGATCGCCCCCGCGTTGATGAGCGGGTTGCGCGGGATGCCGCGCTCCGTTTCCAGCTGCACGATGGAGTTGAACGGGCTGCCGGACGGTTCCACGCCCACCCGCCCCCGGAGCCTCGCGACGCCGAGGCGCCGGGCGGCCATGGTCAGCGTGAAGACCTTCGACACGGACTGGATGGAGAACGCCTCGTCCGCGTCCCCCGCCGCCGCCGTTCGCCCGTCGACGGTGACGAGGGCGATCGCGAACTTGTCCGGATCGACCTCCGCGAGGGCCGGGATGTAGTCGGCGACGCGGCCGGTGCCGACGAGCGGCGCCACCTCTTCCGCGACGGCCTTCAGCACCGCGTCGAGCTCCACCGGCCATCCTCCCGCCCTGATCCCGTGTCGCCCGGCCCCCACCGCCCGGCTCTCGGACGGCTTCGGTCCCTCTCGCGTCCGGCGACCGGTTCGGGCCGCCGCCGGGTGCCGGCGGCCGGGAAACCGTCCCTGTCCAGCCCGGCGAAGGACGCTTCCGATCCTGGCGGCCAACGTCCGGTCCGGCCCCTGCTGGCCGGGGACCCGCCCGGCACCGTTCCGTGCCGCGGTCCCGCGCCATCGCCGGGGCACCGGATCGGACCCGAACGCCGGGCGGCCGTCGCCCGCTGGCGGTCCGCACGGTGGCGCGGGTGTCAGACGAGCATCCGCGCCTCCGCGTCGAGCTCCTCCTCCTCGGCGGACGGCGCGTCGCCGAGCAGGATCTCGTTGTGGGCCTTGCCCGAGGGGATCATCGGAAAGCAGTTGGCGAGGTTGGCGACGCGGCAGTCGAACAGGACCGGCCGCTTCACCGCGACCATCTCGCGGATCATGTCGTCGAGCTCGTCCGGCTTCTCGCAGCGCATACCGACGGCGCCGTAGGCGTCGGCGAGCTTCACGAAGTCCGGCAGGCTCTCGGTGTAGGAGTGGCTGATCCGGTTGCCGTGCATCAGCTGCTGCCACTGGCGCACCATCCCCATGTACTGGTTGTTGAGGATGAACACCTTGACCGGCAGCTCGTACTGCACCGCGGTCGACAGCTCCTGGATGTTCATGAGGATGGATGCGTCTCCCGCGATGTCGACGACGAGGGCGTCCGGATGGGCGATCTGCACGCCGATCGCCGCCGGCAGGCCGTAGCCCATGGTGCCGAGGCCGCCCGACGTCATCCAGCGGTTCGGCTCCTCGAAACCGAAGAACTGGGCCGCCCACATCTGGTGCTGGCCGACTTCCGTCGTGATGTAGACGTCTTTGTCCTTCGTCATCTCGTAGAGCCGCTGGATCGATTCCTGCGGCATGATGATGTCCGGCCGCGTCTCGTAGTGGAGGCACTTGCGCGCGCGCCAGCTCGCGATCTCCCTCCACCAGCCCTTCAGGCCCTCGGCGTCGGCCTTCGCGCCGGTCTCGCGCCAGACCGCCAGGATGTCCTCCATCACGTGGCCGCAGTCGCCGACGATGGCGACGTCCACCTTGACGTTCTTGTTGATGGAGGAGGGGTCGATGTCGATGTGGACCTTGCGCGAGCCGGGCGAGAAGGCGTCGAGGCGGCCGGTGATCCGGTCGTCGAAGCGGGCGCCGATGCAGATCATCAGGTCGCACCCGTGCATGGCGAGGTTGGCCTCGTAGGTCCCGTGCATGCCGAGCATGCCGAGCCAGCTCGGATGGCTCGCCGGGACCGCGCCGAGGCCCATCAGCGTCGAGGTGACGGGAAAGCCCGTCACGTCCACCAGTTCACGCAGGAGGCGGCTCGCCCGCGGGCCGGAGTTGATGACGCCGCCGCCGGTGTAGAGGATCGGGCGCTTCGCGTTCGCCATCAGCTCCACCAGGGAGCGGATCGCCCCCGGGTCCCCCTTGAGGCGGGGACGGTAGGTCTTGTGGACCACGTTCTCCGGGCCCTGGTAGATGCCGGAGGCGATCTGCACGTCCTTCGGGATGTCGACGACGACGGGGCCGGGGCGACCGGACGTGGCCACGTAGAAGGCCTCGTGCAGGATGCGCGGCAGGTC
>CAZJNX010000354.1:0-2939 GCA_964547415.1 uncultured Hyphomicrobiales bacterium | reverse complement strand
GTCGCGTCCTGGGTGTGGGTGCGCCCGATCTTGATGATGTCCGCGAAGGCCTCGGCCTTGGCGGCGAGGGCGTCGTGGAGGTGGGCGAGCGCGGGCAACAGGTCGTGGACGATGGTCTCGGCGGCGGCCACGTGCATGGCCGTCGGGAAGGTGTCGTTGGAGGACTGGGCGCGGTTCACGTGGTCGTTCGGGTGGACGGGGGACTTCGACCCCATGGTCCCGCCGAGGAGCTCGATCGCCCGGTTCGAGATCACCTCGTTGGCGTTCATGTTGGACTGCGTGCCGGACCCGGTCTGGTAGACGACGAGGGGGAAGTGATCGGCAAGGCGCCCGTCGATCACCTCGTCGGCGGCCTTCGCGATGGCGTCGGCGAGGTGGGGCTCGAGGGTGCCGAGGTCCTTGTTGGCGAGGGCGGCCGCTTTCTTCACGATGCCGAGGGCGCGCACGAGGGGGGCGGGCATCGTCTCCGTCCCGATCCGGAAGTTCTGGATGGAGCGCTGGGTCTGCGCCCCCCAGTACCGGTCGGCCGGCACCTCGATGGGCCCGAAGGAATCGGTCTCCGTCCGCGTCGCACTCACCTCGGCTCTCCCGTCTCGTCCTCGCCGGCGGCGATGCGCGCGCCGCGCCGTCGCCGCCCTTCTGTCGGCGCGGGCGCAGGCGGTCAAGCCGCCCCGTGCGCTCCCGGCCGATGCCTGAAGCGGGCCCCCGTTGAACGGTGAACCCGACGAGCGATGCCTCTCAGGATCCGTCCTCGCCCGGTCTCTCGCCGCCGCGGGCGAAACGGGCCGGCCCGACCGACTCGTACCGGAAGCCGTCGTCGTCGTCGGCCACGGGGCGCATGGCCGCCGCCTCGTGGCGGCCGGCCATCAGGAGCTGGCGGCTGTTGAGGGCGGAGGCCGCCACCTGCCAGGCGAACGAGAAGGACAGCAGCGAACGCTCCTCGATCCGGTCGTTATCGAGGTCGACGATCACCTTCTCGAAGATCTCGAACAGTTCGTTGCGGATCGCCGCGAAGTCCTCCGGCAGGCTCGCCGTCTCGACGCGGTTGAGGAGGGCGACGATCTCGAGGTTGTAGTGGTCCGCCCGGTTCTTTCGCGCGCCCGCGAGCCAGATCCGGACCTGCCACAGGCCCGACAGGAGGAGGGCGAGGGCGGTGACGCCGAAGGCCATGGGCTCGGCGTACTCCACGATGAACAGCGGCTCGTCCTGGGTGTAGTAGAGTTCCGCCCCCGGATGGACGCCGAAGACGAGGCGGTCCTGGTCCGTCGGCGCCGCGACGAACGCGGCCTGGGGGATCTGCCGCACCATCTGCTGGCGCTGCTCGAAAAGGCCGCGGGTGAGTGCCTCCACGGCATGGTCGGACAGCCCGGCGCGGACGGCCAGCAGGCTGTCGGCCACCACCACCCGGATCGGCCGGTCCGGCACGGGCCGGGCGCCCGAGTAGACCCCGACGGGCACGTCCGCGGCCCTGAGCGCCGGGTCGAACAGGGCGATCGCCTCGGCCTGGTCGATGTCGAGGAGGCTGACGGGGGCCTCGGCCACGAGGCGCTTGATGGACGGGTTGCCGAGGGCGACGACCATGAACAGGGCGTCCACCTCCCCGCGCGCGAGCGCCGCCGAGCCCTCGAGGAGGGTTCCGCGCACCGGGACGACGGAATCGGCCGAAAGGCCGTAATGGGCGATCAGAGTCTCGAACAGGGCGTTCGACCCGGCCCCCACCGGCGGCAGGGCGATGCGCTTGCCCGAGAGGTCGGGCACCCGCGCGATGCCCGCGTCGTCGCGGACGATGAGGTGGAAGGCCTCCGGAAAGAGGCGCGCGGCGATGGACACGTCCTCCGCCACCGCCGTGTCGGACTGGATGAAGGCCGCGTCCGCCTCTGCGCGCGCGAGCCGGGCCGCGTTCTCGCCCGCCCCGGCCGATGGCACCGTCTCGAGGCGCACCGCGCCCGCCTCGCCGAGGACGCCCGCCATGACCGCGCCGAACGCCGCATAGGTGCCGCCCGGCGTGCCCGTGGACAGGACGATGCGCTCCGCCGGCGGATCGGTGGTGAGGTAGACCGCGATGAGGGTGACCGCCGCCGCCGCGAGCCCCGCCACGACGATGAGGAGCGGCCGTGCGTTGTCCATGGATGCGCCCGGTCCGGTCGGAAGATCGTCCGGCCGGACGACCACGCCGGCCCGACGCAACCTAGCACGACGGCCCCCGGGTGCTGCAAGCAAGGTCGCCGCCTTTCGCATTGACCGCCACGGCCAGTTGATCGACAAGAAGGCGTGGAGGAAAAGCCCGGGGGAAGACCGATGGCGACAAAGGACTACGCCGAAGACGTACGCAAGTACGTGTCCGACTGCGACGAGGAGGCGGTCGCGGGGATCGTCCGCCACTGCGGGATCGCGCTGCAGGGGGCCGATTCCTCGCGGGTGTCGTGCTCGGACAAGGCCGAGCGGGACCGGGTGCGGGACAGCTTCCTGAAAAAGAAGCTGGGGCGGACCGAGGGGGACGAGGCGCTCGACGCGGCGATCCTCGAGGTGTGCGAGCGCATGAAGGACGTCCGGGCGAAGCCGCGGGTGACGTTCTACTACCTGCTCGCGAAAAAGTACGGACAGCTCTCCGCCTTCCACAAGGCCGGCTGACCTTCGGGTCAAGCCGCCCCTTCCCGGCCCGCCGCCCGCTCCGCGCCGCGGCATGGCAGCCAACGCGCCCGGCCGCGCCGACGTGCTTGCAAGAGCCGCGCCGGTGTGGTGAACGGGCGGCGACGCCGCGCGGCCCGGCCTGGCGCGCGCGGCACCATCCGCACGAGCGAGCCCGAGCCCCATGAAGATCAACGGCAACGAACTGAGACCCGGCAACGTCATCGAGCACCAGGACTCGCTCTGGGCCGTGGTCAAGACGCAGCACGTGAAGCCGGGCAAGGGCGGCGCCTTCGCCCAGGTGGAGCTCA
>CAZJNX010000353.1:0-2975 GCA_964547415.1 uncultured Hyphomicrobiales bacterium | reverse complement strand
GCAGAACGCCGCCTAACCCAAAGTCCTGTCTCAAAACCGTGGACCGGTACACCCTGGGCCGAGGCGAAGCCGAAGCCGAAGATGCCGAGGACATCCCCGTCGGCCTCGCGGAAGTCGAAGACGGTCGTGTCGTCCGTGTCGGTGCCGATCACGAACTCGTCCGCGCCCGTCCCGCCGATCAGGTCGTTCACGCCCGACCCGCCGTCGAGGGTATCCTCGCCGCTGTTGCCGCGCAGCGTGTCGTCGTCCGCGCCGCCCAGGAGGGAGTCGTTCCCGGCCCAGCCGACCATCGAATCGTCGCCGGCATCGCCGAAGAGCAGGTCGTCGCCGGTGAAGCCGCCGACGAAGTCGTCGCCCGCCTGGCCGGAAACGACGTCGGATCCGCCGCCGCCGACGAGGCTGTCCGCCCCGCCGCCGCCGGTGATGGTGTCGTCGTTCCCGCCGCCGGCGACGGTGTCCTCGCCCGCGCCTGCGATGATCCGGTCATCACCCACGCCGCCGTCGATGCTGTCGTTGCCGCTCCCGCCGCGGATGATGTCGGCGCTGTCGCCGCCGTCGATGGTGTCGTCGCCCCCCTCGCCGTCGATCTGGTCGTCGCCCTGGCGGCCGAAGATCCGGTCGTTGTCGGTGCCGCCGAACAGGCGGTCGTCGCCGCTGCCGCCGTCGATGAGGTCCTCGCCGGCCTCGCCGTCGACGCGGTCGTCGCCGGAGCCCGCGGCGAGCGAGTCCGCCCCATCGCCGCCGGTCATCTCGTCGTCGCCGGATCCGCCGTCGAGCCGGTCGTCGCCGTCGCGGCCCTCAAGGAGGTCGTCGCCCTCTCCGCCGTCGATCGTGTCGTTGCCCTCGCCGCCCTGGGCGGTGTCGGCTCCGGAGCCGGCGTCGATCGAATCCTCGCCGCTTCCCGCGCTGATGTCGTCGTCGCCGCTGCCGCCCGACATGAAGTTGTCGCCGTCGCTGCCGCCGAGGAAGTCGTCGCCCGCGCCGCCGAACAGGAAGTCGGAGCCCGAGCCGGAGGCGACGATGTTGTCGTTGCCGCCGCCGCCGAACAGGGCGTCGCCGTTTGTGTCGTCGCCGCCGTCGATCCGGTCGTCGCCCGCCCGGCCGCGGATGAAGTCGTGACCGTCGCCGCCGTCGATGTCGTCGTCGCCGTCGCCGCCGTCGACGGTGTCGTCGCCCCCCTCGCCGTCGATCTGGTCGTCGCCCTGGCGGCCGAAGATCCGGTCGTTGTCGGTGCCGCCGAACAGGCGGTCGTCGCCGCTGCCGCCGTCGATGAGGTCCTCGCCGGCCTCGCCGTCGACGCGGTCGTCGCCGGAGCCCGCGGCGAGCGAGTCCGCCCCATCGCCGCCGGTCATCTCGTCGTCGCCGGATCCGCCGTCGAGCCGGTCGTCGCCGTCGCGGCCCTCAAGGAGGTCGTCGCCCTCTCCGCCGTCGATCGTGTCGTTGCCCTCGCCGCCCTGGGCGGTGTCGGCTCCGGAGCCGGCGTCGATCGAATCCTCGCCGCTTCCCGCGCTGATGTCGTCGTCGCCGCTGCCGCCCGACATGAAGTTGTCGCCGTCGCTGCCGCCGAGGAAGTCGTCGCCCGCGCCGCCGAACAGGAAGTCGGAGCCCGAGCCGGAGGCGACGATGTTGTCGTTGCCGCCGCCGCCGAACAGGGCGTCGCCGTTTGTGTCGTCGCCGCCGTCGATCCGGTCGTCGCCCGCCCGGCCGCGGATGAAGTCGTGACCGTCGCCGCCGTCGATGTCGTCGTCGCCGTCGCCGCCGTCGACGGTGTCGTTGCCCTCGCCCGCGTCGATCTCGTCGTCGCCCGAGCCGGCGCGGATCTCGTCGTCGCCGTCGCCCCCCAGGATGCTGTCGTCACCGAAGCGGCCGCGCATCGAGTCGTCGCCGCCGCCGCCGTCGATATCGTCGTCGCCGCCGCCGCCGTCGATGGAGTCGTCGCCGGCCTCGCCGGCGATCCGGTCCGCCCCGGACCCGCCCTGCATGAGGTCGTCGCCGCCCTGGCCGCGCATCTGGTCGTCGTCGCCGCCGCCGACCAGCGAGTCGGCGTCGTCGCCCGCGCCGGCGTCGATGGTATCGTCGCCGCCCTGGCCCAGGAGCGCGTCCGCGCCCGCGCCGCCGTTGATGACGTCGCCCCCGTCCTCGCCGGCGAGCCGGTCGGCGCCGTCGTCGCCCTCGAGCGTGTCGGCGCCGGTCCCGCCGAGGATCATGTCGTCGCCCCGGAAGCCGAAGAGGAAATCGTCGCCGTCGCCGCCGGCCATCTGGTCGTCGCCTTCGCCGCCCGCGAGGCTGTCGTCGCCGGCGCCGCCGGCCATCCTGTCGTCGTCGTCGCCGCCATCGAGGGCGTCGTCGCCGCCGCCGCCGGCCATGAAGTCGGTGCCGTCGCCGCCGAGGAGTTCGTCGTCGCCCGACCCGCCGCGGACCTCGTCGGCGCCGGCGCCGCCCTCCAGCGTGTCGTCGCCGCTGCCGCCGTTGAGGATGTCGTCCCCACCCTCGCCGAGCAGGCTGTCGTTGCCCTCGCCCCCTCTAAGGGTGTCGCGCTGTTCGCCGCCGAGGGCTACGTCGTCGCCGACCCCGCCGCGGATGCTGTCGAGATCCGCGCCGCCGGTGGCGACGTCGTCGCCGGCGCCGAGGGTGATCGTGTCGTTCCCGTCGCCGCCGTCGATCGCGTCGTCGCCGGCACCGCCGGTGATGCCGTCGTCACCGACCTCGCCGTCGAGATGGTCGTCGCCCGCGCCGCCGCGGACCACGTCGTCGCCCGCGCCGCCCGCGATCTCGTCGTCGCCGGAATAGCCGAGGAGGCGGTCATCGCCGTCGTTACCCTCCAGGTTGTCCTCGCCGCCGAAGCCCTCGAGCAGGTCGTCGCCGTCTCCGCCGATGAAGAAGTCCCCGAGATCGGCTCCGAGGATCACGTCGCTTCCGCTCCCCCCTGTCTGTTGGCGTGATGGTAGCTTGGGAGGTGCGGAAGGGAGCCCGTC
>CAZJNX010000352.1:0-2976 GCA_964547415.1 uncultured Hyphomicrobiales bacterium | reverse complement strand
GAACCGCGCGTGGCCACAGTCCGGTATTTCTCTCGCGCCTCGTTGATCTCCTTCACCACAGTGAAGAGCGCCGTCAGCTCGCACTCCACCACCTCGTGCCCCGTCTCGAGCATCCGCTCCACCACGGCCCTGCCGGGGGCGATCTACCGGCAGGCCGACGTCACCGACGCCGCCGCCCTTGCGGCGGCGGTCGCGGCGGCACGCGCCGTCCACGGGCCCGTCCACGGCGTCGTCCACGCGGCGGGCGTGCCGGCCGGGCCGCTCCTGCGCGAGGCGACCTCGGCGGACGTCGTGGCCTGCCTCGCCCCGAAGGTCGAGGGGACCGAGGCGCTCGACCGGGTCCTCGCGGACGAGGCGCTCGACTTCTTCGCCCTCTTCTCCTCGCTCGCGGCGGAGCTCGGCGACTTCGGCCAGGGCGCCTACGCCGTCGCCAACGCCTTCGCCGACCGCTTCGCCGACTGGCGGGAGGGGGAGCGGGCGGCGGGCCGCCGCGCCGGGACGACGGTGGCGCTCGGCTGGCCGCTCTGGCGGGAGGGCCGGGGCGTCCTGTCGGAGGAAGGGGAGCGGATCTACCTCGCCACGGCCGGCATCCCCTACCTCGAGACCGAGGCGGGCTGGCAGGCCTTCCTCGACGCCCTCGCCGCGGGCCGGCCGCAGGTCGCCGTCGTCCCGGGCCGGCCGGAGGCGGCGCTCGCCCTGTTCGGGCCGGACCGCCTGGACGAGCCTTCCCCGCCGGCCGAACCAGCGCCAGCGCCGCCGCGTCCCGCGATGCCCGCGGCGACCGGGCCCGACCTCGCCGCCGCGGTCCGGGGCCACGTGACGGGGCTCGTCTCCCGCCTCATGAAGATCGACGAGGACCTCCTCGCCCCCGAGGCGGGCCTTGCCGACTTCGGCTTCGATTCCATCGCCCTCAAGGAATTCGCCGTGCGCCTCGGTGAGGCCTACGGCGTCACCGTCAGCCCCGCGGTCTTCTTCGCCCGCGGCACCATCGCCGCCCTCGCCGATCACCTCGTCGAGACCCACCCGGAGGCCGTCGCCGCCCGCCACGCCGCCGCCGCCGCGCCGGACGCCGCCCCGCCGGCCCCGGTCGCGGCCCCGGCGGTCGCCCGGCCGCCGCGGGAGGGGCCGGAGCCCGTCGCCATCGTGGGCATGGCCGGGCGGTTCCCCAAGGCGCCCGACCTCGAGGCCTTCTGGGAGAACCTCCTCGCCGGGCGCGACTGTGTTGGACCGCTGCCCGAGGGGCGGGACCTCGCCGGGCTTTCCGCGGACGGTGCGCCGCCCGTCGCCGGCTTCCTCGACCGGGTCGACACCTTCGACGCCGCCTTCTTCCGGATCTCGGCGCGGGAGGCCACCTTCCTCGACCCGCAGCACCGCCTCGCAATCGAGGCCGCCTGGCATGCGGTGGAGGACGCCGGCATCGGGATGAAGAGCCTCGCCGGCCGGCCCGTCGGCGTCTTCATCGGGCCGCAGGTGAACGAGTACGGCGCCCTCGTTTGCGACCGCGATGCCGCCCGCGCCCAGGTCGCCCTCGGCAACATCGCCACCATGCTGCCGAACCGGATCTCCTACCTGTTCGACCTGCGCGGCCCCAGCGAGGCCGTCGACACCGCCTGCTCGAGCGCCCTCGTCGCGGTGCACCGGGCGGTTCGGGCGATCGGGGCGGGCGAGTGCGAGATGGCGCTCGCGGGCGGGGTGAGCCTGGTGCTCGCCGCCGAGAGCATCGACAGCACCCGCGAGCTCGGCGTCCTGTCCCCCGACGGGCGCTGCCACAGCTTCGACGCCCGCGCCAACGGCTACGTGAAGGGGGAGGGGGTGGGGATCGTCCTCCTGAAGCCCCTGTCGCGGGCCCGGGCGGACGGGGACCTGGTCCGCGCCGTCATCCTCGGCTCGGCGGAGAACCACGGCGGGCGCGCCCACTCCCTGACGGCGCCCAACGGTGCGGCGCAGGCCGCGCTCGTCGCCGACGCGCTCCGCCGCGCGGGCGTCCCCTCGGACACCATCGGCTACGTGGAGGCCCACGGCACGGGCACCGAGCTCGGCGACCCGGTGGAGGTGACGGCGCTCGCCGAGGCCTTCGCGGCGACGGCCGAGCCCGGCACCGTCGCCGCCCCGGCCTGCGGCCTCGGCACGGTCAAGACCAGCATCGGCCACCTGGAGCCGGCCTCGGGGATCGCCGGGCTCGTCAAGACGGTGCTCGCCCTCGAGCACGGGACGCTGCCGGCGAGCCTCCATTTCGAGGAGGCGAACCCGCTCATCGACTTTTCCGGCACGCCCTTCTCGGTGGTCGCCCGGACGCGGCCGTGGGAGGCGCTCGTGGACGGGCGCGGGCGCCCGCTGCCCCGGCGGGCGGGGGTGAGTTCCTTCGGCCTCGGCGGCACCAACGTCCACCTCGTGCTGGAGGAGGCGGAGCCGCGGGAAGCGGCCGTGCCGCGCGAGGCGCCCGAACTTCTCCCCGTGTCCGCGCGCGACCGGGAGCGGCTCGGCGAGGCCCTCGACCGCCTCGAACGCACCTGCCGCGCGCGCCCGGACCTCGCCGCGGCGGACGTCGCGCACACCCTCGCCGTCGGCCGTGAGGCGATGGACGCGCGCGCCGCCGTCCTGTGGCGTCCGGGCGAGGCGCTGTCCGACCGCTTCGCCGCCGCCGCGCGGGCGCTTTGCGCTGGCGCCGACGCCGACGGTACCTGGTTCGGCACGGTGGAAAAGGGCGGCGCGGGAGACGCCGGGCGCGTCCGCCAGCTCATGGAGGATCTTGCCGAGAGCGGCCAGCTCGGCCGTCTCGCGGCCCTTTGGGTGGGCGGCGCCGAGGCCCCATCGACCCTCACCCGCGGGCGGCGCGTGTCCCTGCCGGGCTACCCTTTCGCGCCGACCCGGTTCTGGTTCGACCGCCTGCCCGTTCCGCCCCGGGCCGCCGAGCCGCTCGCGCCCGCGCCGTCGCCGGCGCCCGCCGCGCCGCCTGCGCCGCCTGGGCCGCCCGCC
>CAZJNX010000351.1:0-3076 GCA_964547415.1 uncultured Hyphomicrobiales bacterium | reverse complement strand
CGACGACGCCGTCCTCAAAGCCGTGCCGGTGCCTTCTTCAACAGCCTGCTAGAGGCGAGATCCAGCCCGGAGCTGCCGCGCGTGCCGACGCCACCGCGGGATCCGACGGAGACGGTGCGGCGAGGACCCCCGCCGCCGTGGAGCGGCGGCAGCCCGACGACGACGGGCTTCGCACGGAAGGCTTGCGCGGGGCTTGCATGCCCGGTCGCGGCCGCCGCCGGGCGGACCCGTTTCCCGTCCGCTGCGCTTGAACTCACGGCGGAAGTGGACGATGTGGGCTGCGAGGATGGCGACGCCGCCCGCCTGGCGGCCGAGGAGGAGTTCGACGTGCCGGACGATCGCAAGCTGCCGCCCCATCTCGCCGCGCTGGAGGCGGAGGCGATCCACATCGTGCGCGAGGCGACGGCGGAGGCGCGCAACCCCGTCCTGCTGTTCTCGGGTGGCAAGGATTCCACCGTGCTCGCCACCATCGCCGCGCGCGCGTTCCATCCCTCGCCGATCCCGTTTCCGCTCCTCCACATCGATTCCACGTGGGAGTTCCGCGAGACGCTCGACTTCCGCGACGCCTTCTGCCGGTCCATCGGCGCGCGGATCGAGGTCCACGCCAACGAGGAGGGCCGGTCGCAGGGCATCAGCCCCTTCGTCCACGGGTCGGCCGCCTACACCGAAATCATGCGCACCGAGCCGCTGAAGGAGATCCTGACGCGCAACAACCACGACGTGATCTTCGGTGGGGCCCGGCGGGACGAGGAGAAGAGCCGCGCCAAGGAGCGCATCTTCTCCGTGCGCGGGCCCAACCACTCCTGGGAGCCGCGCCAGCAGCGGCCCGAGCTATGGAAGCTCTACAACACGCGCCTGCCGCGGGGCGGATCGGCCCGAGTCTTTCCCCTGTCCAACTGGACGGAGGTGGACATCTGGACCTATCTCATGTGGCGCGAGGTCACGATCGCTCCGCTCTACTACGCCAAGGACAGGCCCTGCGTGGAGCGGGACGGGACCATCATCGTGGTGGACGATCCCGAGCGGTTTCCCTTCGAGGCGGGCGAGGCGCCCGTGATGCGCAAGGTGCGCTTCCGCACGGTCGGCTGCTGGCCCGTGACGGGGGCGATGGAGTCGGATGCGGACACCATGAGCGCCATCGTGCAGGAGACGCTCGTCGCCGACACGTCCGAGCGCCAGGGCCGCCTCATCGACACCGACGACGGCGGTTCCCTCGAGACCAAGAAGCGCGCGGGCTACTTCTGACGGACCGCGCCCGCGCAACCGGCGCCGCCCCTCGCCCTCGAACGGCCCTTTCGGCCGGACGCCGGCGTCCTCCCGGTGCGACCGGCCGTAAGCGTGCGCGGGACGGCGGCGTACCGTGCGGCCTGAGGTCGGCGGAGCATGGCGACCAGGGAAGCGCTGGCGCTGCCGTCGAACCCGCCGCCCCGGGACGAGAGGGCGGGGGCGGGACCGTCGCCGCCGTGCGGGCGCCGTTGTCGTCCAGGCCTCGTCTCCGGACGCGGGCGGGGCGATGTTTCCGGCCACGCGGCGAGGCTCGCGGCCTTGCCCGATCCCGGAGGTCGCCCTGGCCGCGGCCGCCGGTCCCTCCACTCTCGACCCTTCCGATGCAGGCCCGGTCCGGCGGAAAGGGGCGCTCCTGCGCCTTCCGCCGGGTCCGCGCGAGAGCCCGGGCGCACCGCGTCCTTCACGGCGCAACGCGAACCCATGCCCCGGGACGGGTGGGGGCGGCGGGTGGGCCGGGTCAGGTCCAGCCGCCCTTCAGGGTCAGGTAGAAGATGTGGTCGCCGATCTGGCCGACGCGGCGCATGAGGGGCGCCCAGCGCGGGCTCACGTAGTCGGCATGATAATGGGTCGAGGCGCCGATGTCCGGGTGCCACGCCTCGCCGCGCGCGTAGCGGCTCGCGATGTCCTGGGCGAGGGACCACGCGGCCTCGTCCGTCACCCGGTCCTTCACCCGGTCGCAGGCGAAGGTGAACTGGCAGCGGTTGAACCAGTTCTTGTTCTGGTAGACGACGCCGCACACGCTGTCGGGATAGGCCGGGTTCTTCACGCGGTTGATCACCACCTGCGCCACCGCCTCCTGGCCTCGCTTCGGCTCGCCTCGCGCCTCGAAGTAGATCGCCCGGGTGAGGCACTCGATCTCCTCCTGCGACGTCACGTCCTCCGGCAGCGGGCGGTCCGACCACCAGTGATCGCGCCCGTTGCCCGACACGCCGTGGGGCCGGTCGGGCTGGCCGAACAGGGCGCGGAAGGGGGACTCGACGTCCGCCCACGCCCCGTCCGCCGCGTAGGCCGACAGCACGGAGGCGGACGTGGCGGCGGCTGCCGCCGCGTGGAACCGGTCGAGGTCCGGCACGACGATCTTCGTGACGGCTTCGCCGGTCGCCGGTGCGGAGCCGGCGAGGAGGATCATGGCGTCCTCACCGAGGTCCGTCGGGCGGACGAAGGCGGTGCGGGGGACGGCGTCCTCCGGCGGGGCGGCGATGAGCGGCTTGTCCTCGATCAGCGTGCCCGCGCCCGCCTCGGCCGACGCCATCCGGACCGATGCGAGGCGCCCCTCCTTCGCCGCGCGGTTGACACGCGGGGGGTCGGCGGAGGCCGGCCGGGGCGCCGTCGCCTCGAGGACGTCGGGCGAGAGCGCCACGGTTGCCTCGCCCGCGGCGAGAGCCACCCGGGCGGACGCCGCGTCCGCCGCGCCGGCGTAGGTGAAGGTCGGCTCGAGGACGGTGCCGTGGGGCGCTGCCACGATGGCCGCGGCCCAGCGCGGGGCGTCCGCCGGATCGGCGACCATCGCCACCACGTCCTGCTCGGCGATCGTCCCCGCCGTCAGGAGGAGGCCCGTCACGGCGAGCGCTGCGTTTCGGGCGAGGACGAGAAGGCGCCGGGGCGCCTCCCGGAACGCGACGCCGGTGACGGCGATGCGCGGGGGCCGCACCGCCGGCAGGCGCCGCCGGCCCGCGCCGGCGGAGGCGCCGGACGCGCCTCGCGACGGTGCCTCGCCGCCGGTCGCCGGCCGGGTGCGCCGGGCTGCCGCCGCCCCGTCCGGGCAGGTGTCGACCATGCTTCTCTCCTC
>CAZJNX010000350.1:0-3084 GCA_964547415.1 uncultured Hyphomicrobiales bacterium | reverse complement strand
GATGTCGAGGCGCACGGATGAGTAGAATTTCAGCGCGTTGCCGCCCGTGGTGGTCTCCGGGTTGCCGAACATCACGCCGATCTTCATCCGGATCTGGTTGATGAAGATGACCATGGTGTGCGAGCGCGAGATGGAGCCGGTCAGCTTGCGCAGCGCCTGGCTCATCAGACGCGCCTGCAGGCCGGGCAGGCTGTCGCCCATCTCGCCCTCCAGCTCGGCGCGCGGGGTGAGCGCGGCCACGGAGTCGATCACAAGGATGTCCACCGCGCCGGAGCGCACCAGCGTGTCGGCGATCTCCAGCGCCTGCTCGCCCGCGTCGGGCTGGGAGATCAGGAGCTCCTCGATGTTGACGCCGAGCTTGCGCGCGTAGATCGGGTCGAGGGCGTGCTCGGCGTCCACGAAGGCGCAGGTGCCGCCCTTCTTCTGGGCCTCGGCGACGGTGTGGAGGGCGAGCGTCGTCTTGCCGGAGGATTCGGGCCCGTAGATCTCCACGACGCGGCCCTTCGGCAGGCCGCCGATGCCGAGCGCGATGTCGAGCCCGAGGGACCCGGTCGGGACCGTCTCGATCTCCACGGCCGTGCCCTGGCCGAGCTTCATGATCGAGCCCTTGCCGAAGGACCGCTCGATCTGGGCGATCGCCGCGGAGAGGGCCTTGGTCTTGTCCATGGAGGTGCCTTCAATCAGACGTAGATCGGCCTGCGCCATTCGCGACCCCTTGTCTCTCACGGGAACCGGGCGATTTCAAACGCCGACACGTGTACCACCTTTGTTCGCGTTCGCCAAGTGTTCTGGCGAAAAATCGGCGGAACGCCCCGTGAAGGGCGTCAGGCCTGGAGCGCCTCCTTCACCGTTTGCGCAAGGATTTTCAGAGTGAAGGGCTTGTGGATGAAACGGGTCGGGCCGCGGGCGTCGATGGAGTCGGAGCGGGCCGCATCCGCGTAGCCCGACATGAACACCACCTTGAGGTGCGGGAATCGCCCGCCGATCGCCTCCACGAGGGCGGGGCCGTCCATCTCCGGCATCACCACGTCGGTGAGGAGAAGGTCGATCCCCTCCCCGTCCCGCTCCACGATCTCGAGCGCCTCCGCACCGTTGGCCGCGGTCACGACGCGGTAGCCCTTGTTGGACAGGGCGCGGGCGGCGAGCAGGCGGATCGCCTCCTCGTCCTCGGCGAGGAGGATGGTGGCGCTGCCCGTGAGGTCCTGCCGGCGCGGCTTGTCCTCCCGCTTCGGCTCCCGCGCCGCCGCGTCCTCCGCGGCCGAGGCCGGCAAGAGGATCGAGAAGGTGGTGCCGCGGCCGACCGTGCTCGAGACGCTGAGGCTCCCGCCCGTCTGCTTGACGATGCCGTAGACGGTGGACAGGCCGAGCCCCGTCCCCTCGCCGATCTCCTTGGTGGTGAAGAACGGGTCGAAGATCCGGTCGATGATGTCGGGCGCGATCCCGCAGCCCGTGTCGGCGACCTCGATCAGCACCGCCTCCCCCTTCACCGCCCCGTCCGGGTCGAGGGCGCGGGCCTCCTGCGAGGACAGGGTGCGGGTCGCGATCGAGAGCGTGCCGCCCCCGGGCATCGCGTCGCGGGCGTTGACGGCGAGGTTGATGACGACCTGCTCGAGCTGGCTGAGGTCGGCCATGACGCGGGCGATGTCCCGGCCGTAGGCGATCTTGAGCGTCACCCGCTCGCCGAGGAGGCGGTCGAGCATGACCGACAGGTCCGCGAGCACGTCGTTGACGTCGAGGCTGGTCGGCCGGAGCGTCTGGCGGCGCGAGAAGGCGAGGAGCTGGCGCACGAGGCCGGCCGCCCGCTGGGCGCTCTGGCGGATGTTCATGATGTCCCGGAAGGACGGGTCGCTCGGCCGGTGGCTCTGCAGGAGGAGGTCCGAAAAGCCGATGATGGCGGTCAGCACGTTGTTGAAGTCGTGGGCGACGCCGCCGGCGAGCTGGCCGATCGCCTGCAGCTTCTGGCCCTGGGCGAACTGGGCCTCGAGGGCGGACTGGCGGGTCACGTCCGTGAGCGCCACGATGGCGAGGGGCGCGTGCCCGGGCCCGTCGAGGCGGCGGGCGGAGAGGCGGAAGATGCGCCCGCCGTCGGCCCGGCCGGGAAGCTCCACCTCGAGCCGCTCGCGGCTGCCGGTGAGGACCGGGGCGAGGAGGCGGCTCGCCTCGCCCTCCCCTTCGCCCGCCACGTCGTCGAGCCGGGCGGCGCCGCCGGGCGCGGCGAGGGCGGCGAAGGCGTCGGTGGAGGCGACCACCGAGCCGTCCGCCGCGACGGCGGCGACCGGGCCGGGACAGGCGGCGACGAGGGCGGCCACGAACGCGTCGGCCGCCGCGGCGAGGCCGTCGGGTCCGGGCGGCCGGGAGGTGTCGGGCGCGCCGGGCGCGGCGGTCCTCGCCGCGCCGCGCTCGAGAAAGAAGGCGAGGCGTCCCTCGCCCGCCGGGGCCACCGTCGCCAGGACGGCGAGCGGCGGGCCGCCGTCGGCGGGCGAGAGGGGGAGGAGAAGGGGGGCGCTGGCCCCCTCCCCGTTGGCGGCGCGGCGCGCGGCGACGTAGAGGCGGCACCTGTCCGCGGGGGCGGCGAGCGTGAAGGGCGTGGCGCCTGGACCCTGGCCGAGGCGGGATGCAAGCTCCGCGAAAGCGTCATCTGCGAAGAGAAGTCGGCCGGCGGCGTCCGTCACGGCGCGGGCCGGTCCATGGGGCACCGTGGAGGGCCTCATGGCGCGGGCGAGGAGGGCGAAGGCGCCGGTGGCCAGCGCCACCCCGGCGAGGAACGCAGCCGCGGCGAGCGCCTGTTCGCCGCCGAGGGTGGCGAGGGCTGCGGCCGCGATCGCGCTTCCCACGGCGAGGGCCGCGGCGAGGGAACGGGGGTCGCGGGCGGGCGCCGCGGCGCGCTGGCGCCTCGGCCGGGGCCGTGCGCGGGGGGTGCCCGGCCCGGCGGCCGCTTCGAGGAGCGGGAGCGGCTCCGGGCCGCGCGCGGCGGCGGGGAAGCGGCGGGGATCACCGGCGTCGGTCGATGTGGCTGCCATGGGCCCTCCGCGATGGGACTGCCGGACTGCCGGACTGCCGGACTGCCGGACTGCCGGACTGCCG
>CAZJNX010000349.1:0-3103 GCA_964547415.1 uncultured Hyphomicrobiales bacterium | reverse complement strand
CTCGCCTCACGGATCAAGCGTAGCCCACTGCCCGGATTCTGGGGACCACCTCTGCCTACGACCTCTTCTCGAACCAGCGCGACGGCGTCCTCAAGGTCGCCGTCACCCCCTGAGACGTCCGGCGGCGCCCGGCGAACACCGTCCGGCGGGCGCCGGCCACCCTCCCCGTCCGCCGCCGGTCCATTCCGGTGGTGGGACGCCCCTGCCGACATTCCGCCGGAGCCGACAGATCGGATAGTTTGCATCGCGATTGGTTGCGGTCGCTCGCGATGGATCGCGGATCTCCCCAAAAATCCTGACACCGCCGCACGCGGTGGTTGCGCTTGACCGCCATCATGCGCGATTGATCGCCCGTGGTCGCGCGCGCGGAGTGGGGCCGCGTGTGGGGCCGGGATCAGCGAGGGGCGGCGATGGCACGGGCATGGAATCGGCTCACGGCGAGGCAGGCGGAGACCCTGGGCGACGGGCGGCATGCGGATGGCGGCGGCATCTACCTGTGCGTGACGGGACAGCGCCGCCGGTGGCTCTGGCGGTACGTGTCGCCCCGGACGGGCAAGGTCCGCGAGGCCGGCCTCGGAAGCGCGCACAAGGGGGGCGTAACCCTGGCTGAGGCCCGGCGCAAGGCGGCGGAGATGCGCGAGGCCGTGCGCGAGGGACGGGATCCCCTCGACGAGCCGGCACGGCGGAAGACGGTCACATTCGGGGCGCTGGCCCGCGAGCTCCACGAAATGCGCGCGCCGACGTGGAAGAGCGACGAGCACCGCCGCGAGTGGCTGAGGAGTCTCGAGATTCATGCCGCGGCCCTGATGGACCGGCCGGTGGACGGGATCACCACGGATGACGTGCTCGCGGTCCTCCGCCCCATCTGGACTACGCGGCACGAGACGGCGACGCGCGTCCGCGGGCGGCTGGAGGACATCCTCGCGGCGGCGACGGTGCGCGGCCTCCGGGCGGGCCAGAACCCCGCGGCCTGGAAGGGCCATCTGGCGCTGATCCTCCCCGCGATCCCGCGGCGCAAGAGGCGGCGGCACCACGCGGCGGTGGACTGGCGGGAGGCGCCCGAGGCGATGGCGAAGATCCGCGCGACGGAGGGGATCGCGCCGGTGGTGCTCCAATTCGCAATCCTCACCGCCGCCCGGAGCGGCGAGGCCCGCGGGGCGACGTGGGCCGAGATCGATCTCGCGGGGCGAGTCTGGACGATCCCCGGGCACCGCATGAAGGCGGGCCGCGTCCACCGGGTGCCGCTGAGCGAGGCCGCCATCGTGATCCTGAAGGCCGTCCGCCCCGTGGACACCCCGCGCCCGGAGGACTTCGTCTTCCGCGGCCCGCTGGGCCGCGCGCTCACGGGCGAGGCGGTGGCCAAGGCGATGAAGCGCGCGGGCGTGGAGGCCACCGTCCACGGCTGGCGATCCACCTTCCGGGACTGGGCCGCGGAGGCCTACGGCGCTCCGTGGGAGCTCTGCGAGCTCGCGCTCGCGCATACGATCGGCGACGCGGCGGTGCAGGCCTACGCCCGATCCGATCTCCTGGAGCGGCGCCGGCCGCTGATGGAAGCGTGGGCCCGCTACATCACGGGCGAGGCCGCGGCGACGGTGATCCCGCTGCCTGTGGAGAAGGCTTCCTAACTCCGGCGGCCCGGAGGTGGGATTTTCCGCACCGGGCGCGGGGATTTCCGGACGGCGGCGGATCGGGACGGCCGCCCGATCTCGCCGCGCGGCGCGCGTCCACGGCGTGTCGGGCCGCGCGGGCGGTGCGTGAATAACCGCACGATCGACCTCTCAAATTCCGGAAAAATCCTCCGCCACGTCCGGAAAGACTTTCGTTGACGTGCGATTTTCCGTGCGTATCTTCGGCTCATCGCGAACGCGATTGGCAACAAGCAATCGGCCGCAAGTATGCGCGGCCGAAGGAGGCGAAGTGCGACTAGGTAAGGTGAGTGACGTGGCGGCGATGCTGAAGGTGCACCCGGCCACGGTGTGGAGAGCCGTGAACAACGGGTCGATCCCCCAGCCGATCAAGATCAGCGCCAAGTGCGTCAGGTGGGATCTGGATCAGATCGAGCAAAGCCTGAAGCAAAGGCGGGTGGCGACGGAGAAGGAGGCGGCGCAATGATCCGACTCAACGCCTATTGGCACGCTGACGCGGACAACAGGGTCGATGAATACATGAAGCACCGGGCGGAGGGCCGGGAGCTGGCGGAGCTCGCGCGGCGGACGGCGCTGGCGGGGATCGGGCGCGACCCCGACGAGGTCGCAGAGGCGGTCGCCGTCGTGGTGCTGGAGCGGGCCCGCGAGACGGTTCCGGAGCGCCTCCGCGAGGCGATGGTGGCCGGGGCGTGCGCCTATGGCGTGATCGCCGCGTGCCACGAGATCATCGGCCTCGCGGGGGCGAGGCCGGAGGGCAGCGCATGAGCGCGGCCGCCGACGAATGGATCCCGCCCGTCCCGCCGTGGCAGGTCGCGATCGATTGGACGCTGGAAGACGGGCGGTTGTGCGTCTTCCACGACGTCAACGCGCTGACGGACCTCGAGGGGATCCTCGCCCGCGCGCGGCGCGATCCCGTCCTCGAGGCCGCGACCCTGGCCGAGATCACGATCCGGCCGGCCCCCGAGGGGCCCGGCGAATGATCCCGCGGCCGGGATCGCCCGGCCGCGTCCTCCTACCCGACACATCGCAGGGGCGAGCGATGAAAGACGACACCCTTCCCTTGTGGTCGGCGGCGCAGGCGCGCGAGCGGCGGGCCGGGATCCGGCCCGTCGATCCGCCTCCACCGCAGAAAGCACCGCGCAAGCCGAAGCGGCCCCGGCGGCCGAAGCGGCGCGAGCCGGAGGCGCCGCCGACGGCGACGGTCGTGATCCTGCCGCTGTACCGGAACCGACGCGAGATGGCTGCGGTCCTGGAGCGCGCCCTCGCGCGCGATCCGAAGCGGCGCGAGGCTTATCTCGCGGGCTTCCTTGAGCGGCTTGCGGAGAAGCGCCGGGCCGCCGGTCAGAGCGAGGGATGGATCGCCGCTGAGCGGCGCGGGATCCTCGACGCGCTCGACGATCTCCTAGCAGGTTGTTGAAGAAGGCACCGGCACGGCTTTGAGGACGGCGTCGTCGCCG
>CAZJNX010000348.1:0-3125 GCA_964547415.1 uncultured Hyphomicrobiales bacterium | reverse complement strand
GGTCAAGCGTAGCCGAGCCGCCAGACTGTCCGGGAAAAGGGCACCACCTCTGTCCATGTGCGTCAGCTGTTCTCGCTGGCGCAGAACTTTCGCGCCCCCGGCGTCCATGCACCGAAACCGGTGGACACCAGGCTGCCGATGACCCGGCAGACGTAACGCTTCTGGGCTGGATCGTTGTGGGGACCGGCATGGTATCGCGCGACCGCCATGGTCCAGGAGCCTTCCCGCTTGCGGAGCCTCTTCAGGAAGCGGGCGGCGTAGTCGACGTTCGCGGCCGGATCCAGCATGTGCGCGACCGAGCGGAAGGCGTGGTGATGGTAATGGTAGTTGATCTGCATGCAACCGATGTCGATCAGGCGAAGATTCTGCCCGCGGGCCTTCCGGAAGCGGCGGATGGCGTCCTGCGGCGTCCGGGCAAAATAGGGAGTGCCTTCGATGTTCAGGGCGTTCGGCTGCAGGAGCCCGCCCCGTCCGGTTTCCGTAAGGCCGACGGCGTAGAGCACGCCGAGGGGAACGTGGTGGCGGCCGGCCGCCTTCCGGATTTCCCGCTCGCACGGGCCGGCCGCCGCCTCGCGGGGAGCGATGGCCGCCAACATCAGCACGATCGCGAGCAGGAGATCGACAAACCGCCGCCAGCCTCCCCGATGAAACTTGACCTTCCGGATCCCGGAGGACATGGACACGCCCTCTCGGCTCAGACGTAGAGCGGTCCGCCGGCACCGCCCCGTCCGGAGATCGCGCCATGTTCCTCCCGCCCGGCGAACGGCGCGGGACGGTGGCGGCCGTCGCGTGAGCGGGACTGCCCCTCTGCCCCGTCGCCACGCGTTCCGCCCGCAAGACCGCCGCCGGGCGCGCCGCTGCCTGTGGACGTTCCGCCGGTCGCGCCGCCGGAGGATGTCTCGCCCCGCTCGGCGAACGTCGCGCCACTCGCGACGCGGTCCGGCGCGGCCGCTTCCACCGTCACACGCTCGACGAGGATGCCCGCATCCCGGATGAGCCCGCGGAGCTTGCCGCTGTCGTTCTCGAGGAGACGGGCCGTCTGGGGTTGAGCCGCTCTCAGGGAGATGTCCAGCGTGTCCCCTCGCGCCCGCAGGCGGACGCTGACCGAACCGAGATCGGCCGGTTCGAGGGTGATCGAGAGGATGCGGACGGGGGCGCGGGAGCGCTGACCGGCGGCCTCCGCCCGCTGGCCGGAGCCGGAGGACAGCTCCGCCGCCTGGGCCAGGACGGCGGACAGGCGGGCGAGGCTCGCGACCGGCAAGCCGGCCGGCGCCGCTGGGACCGGCATCTTGGCGGCCTGCGGCTCCGCCGCACGCGGACCGCCGGCCTCGCGCGGGCCCTCGATCGGCCCGGCGCCAGCGCGACCGTTTTTCCCGTGCGCGGCGGGAGCGGCTCCCTCAGGCCGTTCGACCCAAGCGCGGGCGAACGCTTCCCCCGTCCCGGACCGTGCCTTTCCCGGCCGAACGAATGAAGCCCCGTCCACGGAGCCGCGGGACGAACGCTCGGGACGGATTGCCTCGTCCTCGCTCGAAGGGACGGGCTGAGGGCGCAGCGCGACGCCAGTCGCCACGGATGTGGGGACAGGGCCGGGCTGCGGTGCGGATGACGGTACAGCCGCCGTTGTCGACGGCCGTTCGGCCGCCGGTCCAACCGAACCGTAAGGGGGCGAGCCCGCCCCGGCTCCACGCGGCCCGTCCCGCGCCTGATCCTGCGCAACGGCGAGCGTCCGCGGCCCGGTGCGGTCGGGATCCTGGGCCGCCGCGAACGCCGGGATGGCTCGCGCCGGCCCGACCAGCGTTGTCGCGGGAGCGTTCACGGCCTGCTGGACCGGGCCGGCGGTGACCGGTTCGCCGGTTCGGGAGGAAGGCAGCTGCGTTGCCCCCTCGCCCCAGGGCCGGCCGGTCCGGCGAGCATCGTTCATCGGGTCCGGCCGGGCAGTCGCCGCGGCCTGTCGATCGCGCGCGGCGATCGGCTCGGTGCCGCCGCGGCGCGAGGAAGTGGCGACGCCCGGAGCGCCATCCCCCGGCGCCGGCGTGGCCGCCGGGCGCGGCTCCGGCGAAGGGCGCCACAGGTGCGCCTGCACGAGGTCGGTCGGGGCCGCGCCGGCCGTGGCCGACGGGGATTGGGCGTCCATGAGCCGGGCCGCCCCCTCGATCGTCGATAGCCGTCCAGGCAAGATGGGGCGTGAAGGCTCGCCCGGCCGAGGCGGGACGGCAGGACCCCCGGCCGCGGCGATTCCGGGCGAGGACGCGGACGCCAGGCGCGGCCCGACGACTTCCCCGGGCGGCTTGGTCGGCGGCGCCGTTGCCCGGTTCCGCCAGGCCGAGGAAGCGGAAACGGCCGCATCGGGAACCGGGAGCCTCGCGCTGCCGGATCGATCGGCGACCTGTCCCGACGCCGCCTGCCTGCCCCCCGGGAAGGTGCTTCCGGCCAGCGTCGTGTCCCCGCGCTTGCTCCTGGCCCCCGGGAGGCCGTCGTCAGCGCGCCCGCTCGGCTCAGGCGGCGTGACACCTGGTTGCCCGGCCCCGCCGAAGACAATCCCGGCGACCGGCCGGACAGGCCAGCGGCCAGCCTGCCCGTCACCACCGTCGGCGTCTCGGGCGACGGCCGCGGCCGTTGACGAGCCTGGCGCGCCCTCGGCCCTCGCGACAGCGGGGTCGACACCACCGCTTCCCCGGGCGAGCGGGGTCGAAAACGGACGCGCACTGCCAGGGCGGGCTCCCGTGGCGCCATCGGGCGGGACGGAGGACCGCGGCCGCGACGGGGATGGCGCGTCCATCGCGGAAGAGCCGTCCCGATCCGTGCGGTGGACGATCCATGTCCTCGTCGTATCTTCGGCGGCCTGTCGCGCCGGCGGCGCGAAGAGGGCCTGGCGCCGCCGCCGACCCCGCTCAACCAGGTGTTCGCCGGCAATCCGGGAACCGGCAAGACAACCGTCGCCCGTGTCCTCGGCGAGATGCTGGCGGAACTCGGGATCCTCGCCCGCGGCCACCTGGTCGAATGCAATCGGGCGGACCTGATCGGGCCGGACGCCGAAGCGACCGCGGCCAAGACGGCGGCGATGGTCGACCGGGCGCTCGACGGCATCCTCCTGATCGAGGCGGCGGACAGCCTGGCTCCCGGGC
>CAZJNX010000347.1:0-3155 GCA_964547415.1 uncultured Hyphomicrobiales bacterium | reverse complement strand
CGTGGAACTGGCCGAACCACTTGTTCATGGAGGCCATCTCCACCACCACCTCGTCGGTGACCTTGAAGGCCTCGGGCGGCGGGGCCTTGTCGGCGCCGTCGACCGGCGGCGGGGCGGGGGCGGCGTTGGCGTCTTGGCCGTCCATGGCTCTCTCTCCAGCTCCTTCAGCGCCGTCCGGTCTCGAGGCGACGCTCGATGAACAGCGAGTAGCGCGACATCGTATAGCAGAAACAGAAGAACACGATCGCGACGAACAGCCAACCCGTCGTCACCGTCACCGGCGTCGCCCAGTTCGGATCCTGCATGGAGATGCGGACGATCCCGACGAGATCGAAGATCCCGATGATGAGGACGAGGGAGGTATCCTTGAAGAGCGCGATGAAGCTGTTCATGATGCCGGGAATCACGTGCTTCAGCGCCTGGGGCAGGATGATGAGGCGCATCGCCTGGGCCTGGGACAGGCCCATCGCCGCCGCCGCCTCGTACTGCCCCTTGGGGATCGCCTGCAGGCCCCCGCGCACCACCTCCGCCATGTAGGCCGAGGCGAACAGGGCGACGCCCACGAGGGCGCGCAGCAGCTTGTCGAACGTCACGTCCGAGGGGAGGAACAGGGGCAGCATCACCGAGGACATGAAAAGGACGGTGATGAGCGGGATGCCCCGCCAGAACTCGATGAAGGCGACCGAGAGGCCGCGGATGATCGGCAGGCGCGAGCGCCGCCCGAGGGCGAGCAGGATGCCGAGCGGCAGGGAGGCGACGATGCCCGTGATCGCCACGATCAGCGTGACGAGGAGGCCGCCCCAAAGCGCCGTCTCCACCGGCACGAGGCCGAAGTCGATCGACAGCGCGATCAGCACGACGGCGAGGTAGCCGAAGGGGACGAGGGCGCCGATCCCGGCGCGGATCCGCTCCCGCGTCATCGGCTCGCCCAGGATCACCGGCAGGAAGATCACGAACTCGGTGACCGCGAGGCCGACGACCAGCGCCAGCCACCAGCCGAACCCGACGTCGAAGTTGCCGCCCGACAGGAGGATCAGCGACACGAACGGGAACACGGCCAGGAAGAAGATCGCGTTCACCCGCTTGAACGGCACTTTCGGGATGGCGAGCGGGATGAGCGAGGCGGCAAGCAGGAAAAAGACGATGTCGGCCCGCCAGCGCTCCTCGATGGGGAAGCGGCCGTAGATGAACTGGGGCAGGCGCGCGTCGATGAAGGCCCAGCAGGCACCCACGTCCGGCCCGAGGCACGCCTCCCGGTTCTCGCCCGTCCAGACCGCGTCGAGGATGGCGAACTCCACCAACGCGGAGACCGACGTCCACACGAACCACAGGCCGACGAGGGTGAGGATGGTGTTGAGGGGGCTCGAGAAGAGGTTCGCCCTGAGCCAGCCGACGACGCCGGTGGAGCGCGGCGGCGGCGGCAGCACCGGCGCGTCCTCGTGGCGGACGAACATGCCGTCGCGCGCCGCGCCCTCGATCTCCGGGACCGTGTCGAGCGAGGTCATGGCCGCCCTCCCCTCTTCCCGGCGTTCCCCTTGCCCGTCATCGTTCCACCAGCGCGATGCGGCGGTTGAACCAGTTCATGAAGAGCGAGGTGAGGAGGCTGATCGACAGGTAGACCGCCATGGTAATGAGAATGACCTCGACCGCCTGGCCGGTCTGGTTGAGCACCGTCCCGGCGAACACGGACACGAGGTCCGGGTAGCCGATGGCGACCGCGAGCGAGGAGTTCTTGGTGAGGTTGAGGTACTGGTTGGTGAGCGGCGGCACGATCACCCGGAGCGCCTGGGGGATGATCACGAGGCGCAGGGTGAGGCCGGGCGACAGGCCGAGGGAGCGGGACGCCTCCGTCTGGCCCTTGGCGACGGAGGTGATGCCCGCCCGCACGATCTCGGCGATGAAGGCGGCGGTGTAGAGGGTGAGCCCGAGGAGGAGGGCGGCGAACTCCGGGCCCACCACGATGCCGCCAACGAAGTTGAAGCCGCGCAGCTCCGGCACCTCCACCGTGAGCGGGAAGCCGGTGACGGCAAGGCCCAGGAGCGGCAGGAGGACCACCGCGGCAAGGCCCGTCCGGAACACGGGGAAGCGCTCGCCGGTCGCCATCTGCCGCCGCTTCGCCCAGCGGGCGAGCGCGAACCAGCCCACGATCGCGGCGAGGAGCAGGACGCCCGCGAGCGTCGCCGCCGGGCCGAAGGTGACGGCTGGCAGGTAAAGCCCGCGGATGTTGAGAACGGCGCCGAGCGGCAGTTCGATCGACTGGCGCGGGCTCGGCAGCTGCTTGATGACGGCGAAATACCAGAAAATCAGCTGGACGAGGAGCGGAATGTTCCGCATCACCTCGATGTAGACGCCGGCGATCTGCTTGAGCAGCCAGTTGTTGGACAGCCGCATCACGCCCACCACGAAGCCGATGATGGTGGCGAGCACGATGCCGACGGCGGCCACCAGCAGCGTGTTGAGGAGGCCGACGAGGAAGGCGCGGCCATAGGTGGAGGTGTTGGCGTACTGGATCAGCGTCTGGGAGATGTCGAAGCCGGCCACCTCGTCGAGGAAGCCGAAGCCGGAGGCGATCCCCTGCCGCTGCAGGTTCTCCCACGCGTTGGTCGCCGCGAAATAGAACAGGACCGCCACGAAGCCGAGGGCGAGCGCCTGGAAGACGGCGCCGCGCACCTTCGGGTCGTAAAGGAGCGACAGGGCGCCGCGGCGCTCGCCCTGCGTGCCGTCCGCCGATTGCCGGTCGATCGCTGCCATTCGGCTCGCCGTTCCCCTGGAGCGCGTTCCGGCCCCGCCGCGGCAAGAAGCGTGCCGTCCGCGGGGGCGAAACGGAAGCCGCCGCCCGGCGAGGCCGGGCGGCGGCGGTCGTCGCGTCCTCTACCTCAGCGGATCGGCGGCGCGTACATGATGCCGCCGTCGGTCCACAGCGCGTTGAGGCCGCGGTTGATGCCGATCGGCGTGTCGGGGCCGATGTTGCGGTCGAACATCTCGCCGTAGTTGCCGACCGCGGTCAGCGCGTTCTTGGCCCAGTCGTTCTCGAGGCCGATCCCCTCGCCGAACGCGCCCTCGACGCCCAGCAGACGGCGCACGGACGGGTTGTCGGAGGTCGTCATCTCCTCGACGTTCGCCTGGGTGACGCCGAGCTCCTCGGCGTTGAGGAG
>CAZJNX010000346.1:0-3191 GCA_964547415.1 uncultured Hyphomicrobiales bacterium | reverse complement strand
ACGGTCTCGACGACGACTTCACGAACTTCCGCCCCGGCACCGGCGCGGCGCTATCGGCTGCGGCCGAGTCGGCCGTGCTGCGGGAGCGGCCGATCCTGTTCTACAACTGGACGCCCACCTGGCTGATGGGCAAGTTCGACTTCGTCAAGCTGGAGGAGCCGCCGTTCGACCAGGCCACCTGGGACGCCATGATGGAGAGCGAGGATCCCGAGGCGGCGACGGCCTATCCCGTCACCGAGGTGGTGATCGGCGCCAACAAGGCCTTCGCCGAGGAAGCGCCCGTGGTCGTCGCCTTCCTGAACGCCTACGGCACCTCGAGCGCCATCACCAGCGAGGCCCTCGCCTACATGCAGGACAACGACGCCTCTGCCGAGGAAGCGGCGCGCCACTTCCTCAAGACCCATCCGCAGATCTGGACCGCGTGGGTGGACGAGGAGACGGCGGGCCGGGTGAAGGCGAGCCTCGAGTAGGCCGCCGGCCGGGACGTTTTCCAGCTCCGTGCGGGCGCGTCCAGACATCCGGCGGGTCCCGACCGGCACGACAAGCCGCCCTCGCCAGTCGATCGGCAGTGGTGCGCGCATCGTGCGCCGTCCCGGGCACGGTCGCCGGCGCCTTTACAGGCCGCACCCGCGGTCTATACTGCCACATTCCGGCCGCGGTGTCCCGGTCACGGACGTTCCGGTCGTAACGGGCCGGACCTGTTCTCCCCGCATTCGCAGGGGCCGGATGACGGTTCCCGCCGCGGGCCCGCGCCGATGCTGCATCCGCGGTGGCGCACCACGACGTCCGGGGCTTGCCGGGGTGATGATCGGACACGGGGCCGTGCGCGGATCGCGCCGTCCCCGGCCACCGTCCGAGGCGCCGCGTGCCGGCGGCCCCGGTGACACGGAACGATGAGGAGACCTGCCTTGCCGATGATCTCTCCGAGGGCCGCCGCCGCGGCCGTCCCCGCGCTTGCGTTCTCGCTCGCGGCCGGCCTCGCCGCGCTCACGCCGACGCCTGCCGCCGCCGCCGAGTGCGACGTCGACCGCCCGGTGGTCTTCGCCGGCCTCGACTGGGACTCCAACAGCTTCCACGTGGCGGTCGCCGGCTTCATCCTGGAGCACGGCTACGGGTGCCGGGTCGACAGCATCCCCGGATCCACGATCCCGCTCCTCAACGGCATGGCGCGCGGCGACATCGACATCACCATGGAGATGTGGATCCCCAACGTGAAGGACGCCTGGGAGCAGGCCGTGGCGCGCGGGCAGGTGGTCGAGGTCGGCACCGCCTTTCCGGACGCCACGCAGAAGTGGTACGTGCCGAAGTACATCGTCGAGGGCGAGAACGCGCCGGCCGCCGGCCTGAAGTCCGTGGCCGACCTGCCGCAGTACGCAGAGGTCTTCTCAGATCCGGAGGAGCCGGGCAAGGGCCGCTTCTACAACTGCATCCTCGGCTGGAGCTGCGAGGTGATCAACACCAAAAAGCTCCACGCCTACGGGTTGCTCGACCACTACACCAATTTCCGGCCGGGCACCGGCGCGGCCCTGTCCTCCGCGATCGAGAGCGCGATCCTGCGCGAGGAGCCGATCCTGTTCTACTACTGGGGTCCGACCTGGGTTCTCGGCAAGATCGGCGATGAGGTCGTCGCCCTCGAGGAGCCCCCGTTCGACCAGGCGGTCTGGGACACGCTGACCGAGACCGCCAACCCCGAGAACGTCGAGGAGGCGACCGAGTACCCGCTCGTGGAGGTCTCGATCGCCCTCAACAAGGACTTCCATGACGAGGCGCCTACCATCAGCGCCTTCCTGTCCGAGTACAGCACCACGAATGCCCTCGTCTCCGAGGCGCTCGCCTACATGCAGGACAACGACGCCTCGGCCGACGAGGCCGCCGAGTGGTTCCTCAAGGAGCACCCGGACCTTTGGGCCGGCTGGGTCCCGGAGGAGGTCGCCGAGAAGGTGAAGGCCGCCCTCGGCACCAGCTGACGCGGGATCTCGCGCGCCGGCGGCCCGGCCGCCGGCGCGCGCTCCCGCGCGGCCATGACGGGACACACGCATGGACGAAGACCGTTTCTTCCTGAACGGCTGGCTGGGCGACACCATCCGCTCGGCCACCAACGACTTCGTGACCTTCCTCGTCGTCAACTTCGGCGATTTCTTCGAGGCGATCTCCAACGCCCTCCTGTCGGTGCTCGTCCCTCTCGAGCAGATGCTGCGGGGGGCGCCGCCGGCGCTGGTGATCCTGATCGTCGCGCTGATCGCCTACGCGGCGAGCCGGCGGATCGCCTTCGCGGTCGTCATCGGCGCGGTCATGTGGGGCATCGGCACGCTCGGCCTGTGGCAACAGGCCATGCAGACCGTCGCGATCCTGCTCGTTTCGGTCGGCCTCGCCATCGTGGTCGGTGTGCCGGCCGGCGTCGTCATGGCCCGCTCGGACCGGGCGCGGACCGCCATGCAGCCGGTCCTCGACCTGATGCAGACGATCCCGTCGTTCGTCTACCTGATCCCGGCTGCCATGCTGTTCGGCCTCGGCAAGGTGCCGGCGATCCTCGCCACCTTCATTTACGCGGTGCCGCCGCTCATCCGCCTCACCAACCTCGGCATCCGCGAGGTGGACACCGATGTGGTGGAGGCGAGCCGCGCCTTCGGCGCCAACCGCTGGCAGATGCTGCGCGGGGTGCAGATCCCGCTCGCGCTCCCCTCCATCATGCAGGGCGTCAACCAGACCACCATGATGGCCCTCGCCATGGTCGTCATCGCCTCCATGATCGGCGCCCGCGGGTTGGGGGAGACGGTGCTCCTCGGCCTGCAGCGCAACGATTCCGGGCAGGGCCTCGTGGGTGGCCTCGGCATCGTCATCCTCGCCATCGTGTTCGACCGGATCAGCCAGGCCGCCGGCGCGCGCGCCCAGGCCCACCGAAGGGTGGCGCGCTGATGCAGGAGGTCGTAAGGGGCGTGGGCGAGGCGGCCGCCGGGCCGGACGGCGGGCGCGAGCCCCAGATCGTGGTGGAGCACGTCACGAAGATATTCGGGCCCGACCCGAAGGCCGCGCTCGCGCGCTACCGGGAGGGGTTGTCGAAGGAGGCGCTGCTCGCCGAGACCGGCCACACGGTGGGCGTGTCGGACGTGTCGCTCACCATCGCGAAGGGCGAGATCTTCGTCATCATGGGGCTGTCGGGCTCGGGCAAGTCCACCCTCATCCGCCACTTC
>CAZJNX010000345.1:0-3223 GCA_964547415.1 uncultured Hyphomicrobiales bacterium | reverse complement strand
CGGCAGGGAGGCGGCCCGGCACGGCCGCCGGCGGGGAGGCGGCCCGGCACGGCCGGCGGCTGCGAGACGGCCCGGCAGGGGAGGTGGCGGCAAGAGGCCCCGGGGGCGGGATCGCCGCCCCTCCGGCGCATGGCCTGGCATCGAATGCACTTCGTCCGCTGGTATCGCCTCCCGGCGGCCGGTGATCGCGCAAGCCGGCACGGGCGGCATCCCCCGAGCGAAAGCGCGGGAACACCGGGCTCCACCGGGCGCTGTGGCCTCGGTCCCGGCAACCCGGGGCCGGGCGCCAACGGCCTGTGGGACTTCCGCGAGGCGCTGATCCGGAAGCCGCGTGAGGCGCGCCGCGGCGCCGACCCGGCGGATCCGGCGATCGACGCCGGCCCGGCATCCGAGCCGGGCCCGTCAGCAGCGGTGGCTGTACTCGAAGACGAGAACGTCGCTCACCCAGCGGCCCGTCGGGCGGCAGCCCTCGTACACCTGCCGGCTGCCGCGCAAGGTGACGTGCAGCTGGTCCGCCCGCACCGGCCCTTCCACCGCGTAGACGAGCGGGGTGCCCGGGCAGTGGCGGGAGAAGACCCGCGCCGTCCCCTCGTACCAGTTGCCCGTCTTGCGGCCCTCGAAGAGGAGCGTGCCCGCCGTGACGCCGGCCTGCCGCAGCACGGGGCGCGGCACCTCGTAGGAGAACCACCGCCAGGGCCCGGACGCCTGAAGGCGCATGAGGGAGCCGTTGTGCGTCCAGCAGCTGTCGGCGCGCGCGGCCGGCACGGCGGCGAGGCTGGCCGTGAACAAAAGGCCGAGCGGGAGCCCGACCGACAGAACGAACCGCATGGCGCTCCTGCCTTCCACCGAACGCTCGGATTTTAACACGCAATAGTGGCGGAATGCAACCCAGGATCGTTCCGTTCCGCCGCCGGCTCACTCGTCCGGCGACGACGGCTTCGCGAGGGCGCCCCCGCCGTGGCCCGGGCCGCCGGACGGCTCGCCCAGCGCGGCGACGAGGAGGGTCCTCAGCTCCGCGACCTCCGTGCGCAGCGCCTTCACCTCCCGTTCCACGGCCTGCTGCTCCTCGTGGAGGGTCCGGCGGTCTTCCGCGGCCTCCGACTCCACTTCCTCCTGCATGGCCGACACGATGACGCCGATGAACAGGTTGAGAACGGTGAAGGCGGTGGCGGCGATGAACGGAACGAAGAACATCCACGCGTTCGGATAGACCTCCATCACCGGCCGCACGATGCCCATGGACCAGGATTCCAGCGTCATGATCTGGAACAGCGAGTAGGCCGAGGCGCCCATGGTCCCGAACCACTGGGGAAAGGTGTCGCCGTAGAGCGACGTCGCCATCACCGAGAAGACGTAGAAGATGATCGCCATCAAGAGGATGATCGAGCCCATCCCCGGCAGGGCCGAGATGAGGCCCGTCACCACCCGCCGCAGCTGCGGGACCACCGACACGAGGCGCAGGATCCTGAGGACGCGGAGCGCCCTGAGGACCGAGAAATCGCGTCCCGCCGGCACCAGCGAGATCGCGACGACGAAGAGGTCGAACAGGCTCCATGCGTCCCGGAAGAACGCGAGGCGGTGGGCGTAGATGCGAAGCGCGATCTCCACCGTGAAGGCGGCGATGATGAGCTGGTCGAGGAACGCGATGGGGGCGCCGGCGGCTGCCATCACCGCCTCGCTCGTCATGAGGCCGAGCAGGACCGCGTTGAGGAGGATCAGCCCGACGATGAAGGCCTCCCACTCCCACGACGTCACGAGGCGTCGGATCCTCTCCCTCAAGGCACCCTCCATCCCAGGCGCGCGGGACCGGCCCCCGCGGCGCGCCGGCGACTTAGGCACGGGACGCGGCGAATGCAAACGGCCGCCGTGCACCCGGCGGGGGCGCGGCCGGACCCGCGCCGGTCACCAGGGGATCGGGCTGCCGTCCCAGGCGCGGAAGGCGCCGCTGTCGGCCGCGCCGAGGCCGTCGATCACCGACAGGAGGTCGGCGGCGGCCTCCCCGGCGGGGCGGACGCGAAGGCCCGCCTTGGAGAAGGGGGCGGAAAGCGGGGTGTCCACGGTTCCGGGGTGGAGCGCCGCCACGACGGCGGCCGGCCGGCGGCGTCGCGTCTCGATGGCGGCGGTCCGCACGAGCTGGTTGAGGGCCGCCTTGGAGGCCCGGTGGGCATACCAGCCGCCCGCCCGGTTGTCGCCGATGGAGCCGACCCGGGCCGAGAGCGCCGCGAACACGGCCTTCCCCTCCCGCGGCAGGAGCGGCAGGGCGTGCTTCATGAGGAGGGCCGGGCCCGTCGCGTTCACGGCGAAGGCGTGGGCGAGGTGGTCCGGCGACAGGGCCGACAGGCTCTTTTCCGGGGAGAAACCGCCGCCGTGGAGGAAGCCCGTCGCCGCGACGACGAGCCGGGGGGCCGGATGGTCGGCCGCAACGCGGGCGAAGGCGGCACGGATCGTCTCCTCCTCGATCAGATCGACGGGCGGATCGGAGCGGCGGTGGAGGTGGACGACGGCCGCGAAGGCGTCCGCGGCGGCGAGTGCGGCGGCAAGCGCCGTGCCGATCCCGCCCGCACCGACGACGACCGCGCTCCCGCCCGGCGGAAAGGAGGACAGGGCGGGCGCGCGCGCCTCAGGCGAGGTCGAGGGCATGGGCCTTGAGGTCCTGGAGCGAGACGACCTCGAGGGCTGCGGCGTGGGTCGCGGCGAGCACCACGGGCGGGGCGAGGCCCGCCTGCCGCGCCTCCTCCCAGCGGGCGGCGCACAGGCACCAGCGGTCGCCGGGCTTCAACCCCGGGAAGCCGAAGCCCGGGCGCGGGGTCACGAGGTCGTTGCCGCGGGCGCGGGAGTAGGAGAGGAAGGCCTCCGTCACCTCCGCGCAGACCACGTGGCGGCCCGTGTCCTCGGCGCAGGTCCTGCAGGATCCGTCCCGGAAGAAGCCCGTCATCGGGTCCGTGCCGCACGGCCCGAGCGGCTCGCCGAGCACGTTCCGGTTCACGCTGGCATCCATGTCGTCCTCCCTGTCCGCCCGACGCCGCGGTGCGCCGCGGGCCGGGCCATGAACGGGGCACATAGGGGGCGGACGGCCGCGGTGAACGGGCCCGCGGACAGCTTGACCGCGTCCCTTCGCCGGCGTATCTCAGGAGCATCGCGGGCGTAGTTCAGTGGTAGAACGCAAGCTTCCCAAGCTTGATGTCGTGGGTTCGATCCCCATCGCCCGCTCCAGATTTCCCGG
>CAZJNX010000344.1:0-3266 GCA_964547415.1 uncultured Hyphomicrobiales bacterium | reverse complement strand
TCTCCGGAGCCGCATAAGCCCAAATCCCTGTCTCGCCAAACCGTACACCGGGGGAACGCCTGGGCTGGCGTGCCGCGCCCGCCCGGGCGTCCTTCGTCTAGGGGCGGGCCGCGCCGGGCCCGCGGGCCGTCAGTCGCACTGGGCGCCCGGCATCCCCGCCTCGAGCCACGGCACCGAATCCATGTCCGCGGGCGGGTTCACGCAGCGCGCGTCGTAGCGGATGACGTCGACGAGCTCGGGCTCGCCGGTGTCGCGATCGTACCGGTAGGTGCCGAAGGCGATCGGGCCGATGCCCTGCTGGCCGTTGCCGAGGGCCATCTCGATGGTGCCCGACGGGGTCTCGATGGTCGCCCCGCGGAGCGCCGCCGCCACCTGCTCCATGGAGGGCTCGCCGCCCGCCTCGGCCGCCGCCGCGTCCCAGGCGTGCTTCAGGCCGAGGAGGGACTGGGCCATGTGGTAGGCCGGGAAGACCGGCTTCTCGCCGAACTTCTCCTCGTAGGCCGCCACGAACCAGTCGTTGAGCGCGTTGTCGGGGGCGAGGAGGCCGTGCGGCCCGCGGGCGCCGATCATCGTGCCCTCGGGCACGCGGTCGGCGAGGCGGGCGAGCATGAACTCGGCCGCGGTCATGAGGAGGGTCGTGCGCTGCGGCAGGCCGCGGGCCACGGACTGGAGCATGAAGCTCTCGAGGTCGCCGCCCCACAGGCTGGTGTGGACCACCGGCGCGCGCGAGGCGAGGAGCGCGGAGATCTCCGCCCCGTACTCGCCCGCGAACAGCTTCGGCCACAACTCCCGCGAGATGTGGACCTCGGGAGCGAGCGCGGCGAGGGCGAGGGTGAAGTCGCGCCAGGAATCCTGGCCCCAGGCGTAGTTCTGGTTGATGCCCGCGACGCTCGACACCTCCGGCATCCGGTCGAGCAGGTAGCGGGCGGCGGCCACGTTGTCCATGGTGGCGTGGGGCGTCACGCGAAACACCCACGCGTAGTCCGCCTCCTCGAAGATGCGGGGCGTGCCGCAGTCGTAAAGGAGGGTGATGGTCTGAAGCTCCTCGGCCACCGGCGAGATGGCGAGGCAGTTGCCCGAGGAGATGTAGCCGACGACCGCGTCCGCGCCCGAGCGCTGGACGAGGTTGCGGTACTCGGTGACGACCGCGGCCGAGGCGCCCGCCTCGTCGACGTACACCGGCTCGATCTGGCGCCCGCCGAGGCCGACGGAATCGTAGGGCGCCGGGATAGTGCCGGCGTTGATCCCCTCGATCACCACCTCGGCGGCGTTCCGGCCCGGGATGCCGAACGGCCCGGCGGCGGGGCCGGTCAGGAACGACACGATGCCGAGGGTGACCGGCTCCGAATCCTGGGCGAGTGCCGGCGCGACGGCGCCCTGCGCGGCGAGCGCGAAGCCGGCCGCGAGCGTGAGCGTGCGTAGTGTCACGTGCTTGTCTCCTCCCTTGCAGGCGGTGGTCCGCCTCTTCCCTTGCAGGCGGTGGTCCGCCTCTTTGCCGGCCGCCGACGGCGCGGCACGCGCCCGGGGGGCGCGGTCCGGCCCGGTCCGGCGGGGAGGAGATAGAGGGGCCCGCGCCGCCTTGTCCAGCACGAATGGCCGGCGTGCGGCGACGGGCCCTGAAGAGGCCGTGCCGGCCTCCGCGGCCGGCACGGTGGTGCCGCGGCTTACTGCTGCGGCGGGATCAGGACGGCGTCGATCACGTGGATGATGCCGTTGTCGGCCATGATGTCGGCCTGGACGACCGTCGCCTCGCCCACGGAGACGCCGTCGTCCGTCGCCTGGACGGTGAGCGGGGCGTTCTCGTTGAGGGTGGCGACGGACGTCGCCTCCTGCGGCACCTCGGCGGCCGGCACGCGCGCGGGCACCACGTGGTGGAGGAGGATCGCCTGCAGCTGCGCCTTGTTCTCCGGCTCCAGGAGGGTCTCCACGGTGCCCTCGGGAAGGGCGGCGAAGGCCTCGTCCGTCGGCGCGAAGACGGTGATGTCGTCGGTGGTGGCGAGCGCCTCGGCGAGGTCGGCGGCGGTGGCGGCGGCGAGCAGCGTCTCGAAGCTGCCGGCGGCAGCCGCCGTCTCCACCACGTTGTCGGCGGCGGCCGGCGTGGCGGCGACCGCGAGCGGGGCGACGGCGAGGGCCGTGGCGGCCATCAGCGAGCGGATGGTCTTCATCGCGTCTTCCTCTCCAATATCCTTCAAGGACGCGGGCACGCACCAGTATCGGCGCGACGCCTGCGTGCGAGCGGAAATAACGTCGCGCGCTGCTGCGTCAGCACCTGTGGGACACCCAGTCGCAGCGCGACGTTTTGCGCAAGACGACTTGATCACGACCGGGTGATCGCCCCTTTTCGCCCTCGCCGTGCGCGCGAGGGCCGCGGCGCGATCAGGGCAGGGCTGCCAGCGGGGGCCTTGGTGCCGCCGCGCGAGGGGCGTACGGTGTAGCCTCGTCATCCACCATCCGACCGGCGGTGAGGCCATGCTGAAGAACGACCACCTCGAAGCGTGGGATCGGGAGAGCTTCTTCCACCCGTCCACCCCCCTCGGCGCGTTCGAGCGGGGGGACGCGGCGGCCCGCGTCGTCACCGGCGGCGAGGGCGTGTACATCGTCGACCGGTCGGGCCGGCGCCTCCTCGACGGCTTCGCAGGCCTTTACTGCGTGAACGTGGGCTACGGCCGCAGGGAGATCGCCGAGGCGATCGCGAAGCAGGCCCGCGAGCTCGCCTACTACCACGCCTATGCCGGCCACGGGACGGAGGCGTCGATCACCCTCGCCCACATGGTGATGGAGCGCGCGCCGGCGCACATGTCGAAGGTCTATTTCGGCCTCGGCGGCTCGGACGCCAACGAGACCAACGTCAAGCTCGCCTGGAACTACTTCAACATCCTCGGCCAGCCGGAGAAGCGCAAGATCATCTCGCGCTGGCGGGGCTACCACGGCTCGGGAATCATGTCGGGCTCGCTCACGGGCCTCGACGTCTGGCACAAGAAGTTCAACCTGCCGCTCGACACCGTGCGGCACACGGACGCCCCCTACTTCTACCGCCGGTCGGACCGGTCGATGGACGAGGAGGCCTTCTCCGCCCACCTCGCCGAGCGGCTGGAGGCGATGATCCTCGAGGAGGGGCCGGAGACCGTGGCCGCCTTCATCGCCGAGCCGATGCTCGGAACCGGCGGCCTGATCCCGGCCCCGAAGGGCTACTGGGAGCGGATCCAGCCGATCCTCAAGAAGTACGACATCCTGTTCATCGTCGACGAGGTGGTGACCGGCTTCGG
>CAZJNX010000343.1:0-3269 GCA_964547415.1 uncultured Hyphomicrobiales bacterium | reverse complement strand
TAGGCGGTGAGGCCCGCGAACACGAGGACGCCGATCACCGAGATCGCGAACTGCAGCGCGGAGGAGCCGACGAACAGGTTCACCAGCGAGGCGAGGATGATGCCGATGAGGCCCATGAACAGGAAGGAGCCCCAGCCCGACAGGTCCTTCTTCGTGGTGTAGCCGAACAGGCTCAGCGCACCGAACGAGGCCGCGGTGATGAAGAACACCCGGGCGATCGATTCGGTGGTGTACACCATGAAGATCGAGGACAGGGACAGGCCCATGAGCGCCGCGAACGCCCAGAACGTGAGCTGGGCGGCGCCCGTGCTCATCTTCTGGATGCGGAACGACAACAGGAACACGATCGCGAGCGGCGCGAGGAAGATCACCCACTTCAGCGGGCTCGCGTAGATCGCGTAGCCGAACTGGGTCAGGTACTCGCCGCTCGGCAGCTGCGCCACGGCGCCCGCCGACGAGTTGGTGATCGCCAGGTTGAACGCGCCGAGCGCCGCGATGCCGGTCACTACGAGGCCGGTGGCCATGTAGTTGTAGACCTGCAGCATGTAGGAGCGCAGGCCCTGGTCGATCTCGCCGGCCTGCGCCGCACCGTATGCCGGCCGCGCGTACTGGTTACGGTCGTAGGTCGCCATCAAAACCCCTCGATGTCTTGTCCAAACGATTCCCCGATGACGGGCGCCCTGATGCCCCGCTGCCGGGGGCTGGACCGTCGGGCCAGCCTTTTCGCGATGTCGATATGGGCGCGCCGACGAACAACCACAAGGGACCGGCCATGCGGCACGGCGCGCTTTTTCGGCAAAACGCGCGCCGTGCCGGTCGCCGGGCCGGATCAGGCGGCCGCGGGCGCGGCGGCGAGGCTCCTCAGGACGTACTGGAGGATGCCGCCGTTGTTGTAGTAGGCGAGCTCGTCCTCGGTGTCGACGCGGGCGAGGAGCTCCACCGTCTTCGTCGTGCCGTCCTCGAAGGCGATCTCGGCCGTCACGGTCTGGCGCGGGCGAAGCTCGCCGAGGCCGCGGATGGTGACCGTCTCCTTGCCGGTGATGCCGAGGGACTGCCAGGTGTCGCCGCCGGTGAAGACGAGGGGCAGGACACCCATCCCGACGAGGTTCGACCGGTGGATCCGCTCGAAGCTCTCCGCGATCACCGCCCGGACGCCCAGGAGGCGCGTGCCCTTCGCCGCCCAGTCGCGGGACGAGCCGGTGCCGTACTCCTTGCCCGCGAACACGACGAGGGGCACGCCCTCCGCCTCGTAGCGCATGGCCGCGTCGTAGATCGGCATCCGCTCGCCCGAGGGCTCATGGACGGTGAAGCCGCCCTCCACCCCCGGGACCATCTGGTTCTTGATGCGGATGTTGGCGAAGGTGCCGCGCATCATCACCTGGTGGTTGCCGCGGCGCGAGCCGTAGGAGTTGAACTCCCGCGCCGGCACCTGGTGGGAGACGAGGTACTCGCCCGCGGGCGAGGCCTCCTTGATGGCGCCGGCCGGCGAGATGTGGTCGGTGGTGATCGAATCGAGGAACAGGCCCAGCACGCGGGCGTTCTCGATGTCCTGCACCGGGGCGGGCTCGGCCGTCATCCCCTCGAAGTAGGGCGGATTCTGCACGTAGGTGGAGCCCGGCGACCAGTTGTAGGTGAGGCCGCCCGTCACCTCGATCGCCTGCCAGTGCTCGTCGCCCTTGAAGACGTCGCCATAGCGGCTCTTGAACATGTCGACCTTGATGGAGTCGCGGATGAGGTCCTGCACCTCCTTCGCGCTCGGCCAGATGTCCTTCAGGTACACCGGGTTGCCGTCGCCGTCCTGCCCGAGGGGGTCGCGGTCGAGGTCGATGTTGACGGTCCCGGCGATCGCGTAGGCGACGACGAGGGGCGGCGAGGCGAGGTAGTTGGCCCGCACGTCCGGGTTCACGCGCCCCTCGAAGTTGCGGTTGCCCGACAGGACCGAGGCGACCACGAGGTCGTTGTCGTTGACGGCCTTCGAGATCTGCTCGGGCAGCGGGCCGGAGTTGCCGATGCAGGTGGTGCAGCCGTAGCCCACGAGGTCGAAGCCCATGGCGTCGAGGTCGTCCTGCAGGCCCGCCCGCTCCAGGTAGTCCGTCACCACCTGGCTGCCCGGCGCGAGGGAGGTCTTCACCCAGGGCTTCACCTTGAGGCCCTTCGCCCGGGCGTTGCGGGCGAGGATGCCGGCGGCGATCATCACCGAGGGGTTCGAGGTGTTGGTGCAGGAGGTGATCGCGGCGATCACCACGTCGCCGTGGCCGAGGTCGTGGTTCGCGCCCTCCACGGGCACCCGCTTCCCCTCCTCGCCCTTCTTCTTGAACTCCGTGTCCATCGCCCCGCGGAAGGCCTCGGCCATGCCCGTGAGCGGCACGCGGTCCTGCGGGCGCTTCGGCCCGGCGAGCGAGGGGACGACGGTCGACAGGTCGAGTTCCAGCGTGTCGGTGAAGACGGGATCAGGCGTGTCGTCCTCGCGGAACATGCCCTGGGCGCGGGCGTAGGCCTCGACCAGCGCCACGCGCTCGTCCGCGCGGCCGGTGGAGGCGAGGTAGCGCAGGGTGTCGGCGTCCACGGGGAAGAAGCCGCAGGTGGCGCCGTACTCGGGCGCCATGTTGGCGATCGTCGCCTCGTCCTCCACGGACAGGGCCGACAGGCCCGCCCCGTAGAACTCCACGAACTTGCCGACGACGCCCTTCTTGCGGAGCATCTCCACCACGGTGAGCACGAGGTCGGTCGCGGTCGTGCCCTCCGGCAGCGCACCCGTCAGCTTGAAGCCGACCACCTCGGGGATCAGCATGGAGACCGGCTGGCCGAGCATGGCCGCCTCGGCCTCGATGCCGCCGACGCCCCAGCCGAGGACGGCGAGGGCGTTCACCATGGTGGTGTGGGAGTCGGTGCCGACGAGGGTGTCCGGGTAGGCCATCAGGACGGTCTCGCCGTCCTCCTCGACCTCGCGCGTCCAAACGGTCTGCGCCAGGTACTCCAGGTTCACCTGGTGACAGATGCCGGTGCCGGGCGGCACCACCCGGAAGTTGTCGAACGCGCCCTGGCCCCAACGCAGGAAGGCGTAGCGCTCGCCGTTCCGCTCGTACTCCATGTCGACGTTGCGCTTGAAGGCGTCGTGGGTGCAGTAGTAGTCGACCATCACGGAGTGGTCGATGACGAGGTCGACCGGGACCAGCGGGTTGATGCGCTGCGGGTCGGCTCCCAGCTTGGCGCTGGCGTCGCGCATCGCCGCGAGGTCGACCACCGCCGGCACGCCGGTGAAGTCCTGC
>CAZJNX010000342.1:0-3380 GCA_964547415.1 uncultured Hyphomicrobiales bacterium | reverse complement strand
TCCGCGTCGCTCCGAACCCTGAACAGTTGCTCAGGCCAGCCGATCCGGCACGACCTGGACGGGCGTCCCACCATGCCACGCACCGTCGTCGGCTGCGAGCTCTCCCGCGCCTTCCTCGACGTGCACGTCCTTCCCGAGGCCGGGAGTGCCCGGATCGAGACAGTGCCGACGCCATCGCCACCTGGCTGCAAACGCCCGCAGCCGATACCCTCGTCGTCCTCGAGGCCACCAGCGGACCGGTCCACGGTTTTGAGACAGTGCGGAGGGCTTAAGCGGCCTGCTGCATGGTTTCGGTCTGCTCCTGTCGGACCTGCGCCGGGGTCCGGTATCCGTGGCGCTCGATGATCCATTCCGCGTTGAAGGTTCGCTGGAAGTCGAGGAGGGCCTGGCGGAGCGCCTCGATCGTGTCGAACCCTCTCACCCGGAGGAGGTTCTCCTCGAGCGTCCTGATGAAGCGCTCGGCGCAGCCGTTGCCTTCGGGCGCGCGGACGAAGGCTGGCGAGCTCTCGGTGCCGAGGAATCGGACCTCGCGCTGGAAGTCACGGCTCATGGACTGGCTGCCGTGGTCGTGGCGGATCTTCAGGCCCGCGGCGACGTCCTCGCCTACGGCGCCGAAGCTGCGCCGCACCGCCTGTCGGACCGGCTCGATCGCCTCGAAGCGGGTCGCGCGATGGCCGGCGTGGATGCCGACGCACCCGGCCGAGCAGTGGTCGACCGCGATGAAGACGGCGGCCGTGCCCTCGCCGGTTGCGACGCTCGTCAGGTCGGTCCCCCCCATCTCGTCCACCCGCTCCGTGACGATCTTGCCGTCATGCGCCCTCGGGCCGCGCGGGTTCCCCGGGCGCTGGTGCACCAGAAGGCCGTTCTCGCGCATCACGCGGAGCACCCGGCGCGGGCTCGTGCGCACGCCGCTGACCCGCAGGCGCGCCCAGACCTTTCGGTAACCCTCGCCATGGAAAGGACTGCTTTTCAGCAGGCCGCGGATCATGGAGACCAGCGCGTCGTCCGGCATCGCTCCCCTGGGACCGGGCCGACGGGGTGGCGCTTCGGGTCGGTTGGCCGCGCGGAGCCGGCGGAAGACCGTCGCCCGGCTCGGCCGCCACACCCGGCAGACGCGGGCCAGACCGTCGATGCGCTTCGCGGAGAGCGAGACCGTCCGGCTCATCGCCTCGACCTCCGCCGAGAGAAAGGGGCGCCGGTCTCCATCCGGTCGATCTTCGCCTCGAGCAGCTCGTTGGCCATCGTCAGGTCCCCGATCTTCTCGCCCATCGCCCGAAGCGCGCGGTCCCGGTGGTCCTCCGGCCGGCTCTTCAGCGACGCCTCGCCGGCGGCAAGGAAATCGTCCCGCCAGGCGCTCAGATCCGCCGCCGTCACACCCAGCTCTCGCGAGACCAGCTCCAGATCCTCGCCCCGCAGAAACCGCAGCACCGCCTCCTGCTTGCGCTTCGCCGACATGCGCCGCTTGCCCGGCGCGGCGGGCGCGTCCGCGCCAGCGTCACGAGCGCGCTCCGACGCGCCCGCCCCGGCTCTCAACGCGTCCATCGTGGCCCCGCCTGTCCAGGGCCGCTCTCACCCAATCGCCTGTCCCACGCAACCGTACACCGGGGGAACGCGCGCCTCCCGACGCGCCCCCTGCCCCCGAGCGCCCAGTCTGAGCCCGTGTCTGCGCCGGCCGAGGCAACCGCCCACGGTCCCGTGGAATGGCCTTCCGCGACGGGACCGCCACAGGTGCGGCCTTCGATCGACCTGGCGCGGCGAACCCACCAGGTCTTGGGGGCTGTCCTTCAAGCGGACGGCCACCCAGTCGCCCGGGGCGAGGGCGACCGGAAGTGTGAGAGCGAAGCCGTGGCGGCCGTGATCGGAGACGCCCCCGTCAACGAGGTCCTGCCGGAAGGCATCGGCCGCGACCGCGGCGACCTTGCGCCCGTTCACGAACACGTCGACGACGACGGGCGAGCCGTCCCGCGTCGCCTTCGCCCACCCCCTCACCCCGGAGCGGGTGACGTCCTCGAGGAAGCCGGCGAAGCCGACCGCGCCGAGCGCCTCCCCGAGACGCACCGCCTCGGTCCAGGCGGCGTATTCCGCGGGCGACGGCGCGATCGCAGCGCCGACCGCCTCGATCAACTCGCAACGCTCCTCCAGCCCCAGGAACGCCAGGAGCGCGCGGGCGAAACCCTCCGGCTCCGTCAGCATCTTCTCGTAGGACAGGACGAGGTGGACCGGCGACCGGCGCGCGATGAACGTCAGGATCCGGTCGTACTGCCGGAGCGTCTGGCGCATGGCGGCAAGGGTCGGGCGGTCCGCGAGGGCAGCCACGCGGCTGCCGACCGCCGGGAGATCGCGGAAGACGAACACGTAGCGCGGCCGTGCGAACAGCTGGTGGATCCGCGGAAGCTGAGCCGCCACGTTCGGCAGCTTCCAGGCGAACAGGGGGTGGCGGCTCTCGTAGGCGGCGGCTCGCGCGGCGAAGCGGCGCCAATCCCTGTCGTGGAAGGCCCGTGCGAGGTGCGGGTCCTCGAAGTTGGGCCGGGCGGCCCCGTCCCCCAGGAAGATGCCGAGCGCGTCGAGCGCGGCAGCGACGGCGGAGGTGCCGCCGCGGGCCGCCCCCGTGACGATGATTGCGGTGCCCGTTTCCATTCCGGCCGTCCCCGTTGAACCCGCCGAGCGCGGGTCGCCCCGGCGCCAGCCGGGCCCTTCGCGGCGCACAATGGGACGGCCGTTGCCCGTCGTTCAAGACGGGCAACGGCCGTCCACACCGCTCGCGGCGGGACGGCCGAGATGTCGGCGACCGGGTCCGCGTCGCCCTCCGGAAAGCGGATGCCGGTCGTCGTCTCCAAGACCTCGCGTACCCTCGCCTCGCCGAAGCCCTTGCCGCAGAACTCCGGCACGATCGGGGCGACGGTGCCGGTCCCGTCCAGCGCGCCCTCGGCGACCAGGATCCGCCCCTCGTGGAGGACGAGGATGCCGTCCGTGTCGTTCGCTGCATGGGCCGCCTCGAACGTCATCGGCGGACGGCTCGGGCGCACGGGCAAGGGGACGGGGGCGCCGAGGCCGCGGCCGCCCCCCGTCGTTGGCATCGGGCGGCGGACGTGGCAGACCGTCCAGCGCCGCACAGAAGAGGAGAAGAAGTCGGCGTCCGTCGAGCGGATGATCCGGGGCGGCGGAAAGCCCTCCATCCAGCCCATCCGTTACGGGTCGGACGCGGGCCCCGGTGAGCGGGGGCTGTGCGAGGGCGACGGCGGGCGCGAGGAGGGCCGGGCCGCGGCTCCTGTCCGGGGCCGCTCTCACCCGGTCGCCCGCCTCACGCAACCGTACACCGGGGGACTGGTGCCTGCGCCGCCGCCCAGGCCGCTTCGACCAGCATCGCGCGGGCGTGGCTG
>CAZJNX010000341.1:0-3465 GCA_964547415.1 uncultured Hyphomicrobiales bacterium | reverse complement strand
AGGTGCGCGAGCCGACCACGAGGAAGAAGGCGTCCTGGATCTTGCGGTGCAGCCACACGATGCCGGTGAGGCCGCAGAACACCTCCCGCTGGCCGCGCTCGCGGATCACGGGCGGGGCGGCGCAGGCGGCGGGATCGCCCGCCCTCGGCAGGGTATCGACGGCGGCTGTCATGCGGCGGCCTCCAGGGTGGTGTCGGACTTCTTCGCCTTTCGCGCGCCGCGGGCGGGCCTGAGGCCGAGCGCCTCCTCGTCGCGCCGGGCGGCGCGCAGCTTCAGGAGGAACTGGACGGCGTTGACCACGTAGGCGGCGTAGGCGGCGAGGGCGATCAGGAGCTGCCCGGTGGTGGAGAAGTATCCACCGAACAGCGCCACGAGATAGGCAGTGTGCAGCACGATCACCGCGAAGGAGAACACGTCCTCCCAGAAGAAGGCCTTGGCGAACAGGTACTGCCCGAAGACCTCCTTCTCCCAGATCGCGCCGGTAATCATGATCGTGTAGAGGATCATCGTCTTGACGACGATGGAGACCGCCGCGGCCGTGGCCCATTCGCCGGTGGCGAGGGTGGTGAGGACGAGGCCGAGGCTGACGAGGAAGACGAGGAACTGGACCGGGGCGAGGACGCCCTGCACGATCGTCCACGGCGAGGCGTCGCGGCGGGCGCGCTCCTCGGCCGTGTAGAGGAGCGTGTGCTCCCGTCGCTCAGTCCCGGTGTGGCCGTTTACCGCCATCTTCCGCCGGCTCCTCCCGCTGCGATCACGGTGAGGAGGGTAGGGCGTCCCGCCGACGAGTGTCAACATGAGTTGACGTCAATCTTGCATTACGAGGCGAAAAGGCGTTTGATGGGGCATCGGCGGATTGCCAAGGACCGATCGATGACGCTCACCGCCCACACACGGGCCGCTCGCCAAGCCGACGAGGCAGGTGTACAGTCCATCACCAACAAGGGGGTAATGGCGCCGGGGAGGGTGCGGATGCCGGGGATTGGTGACACGGAACCCGTCGTCCGGTGGGATGAGATCGACCGGATTCTCAACGCCCACGGCAGCCTGGAAGACGTCGCCAATGATATCCGACAGCGGTTCCCCGCCGACCATTTCGACCGCCTGGCGGTGACGGTGGAGGCCGAGATCATCCCCCGCCTCATGATGATGTACCGCGGGGACGGGGCCTCGCCCGACGCGGTCGCCCACGCCGACCACGCGGTGACGGCGGAGGACGTCGACCGCCTGACCGGCTTCGTGCTGCGCCCGGACGCCGCGCCCGCCCTCGATTACGTGACCAGCCTCATGGCGCGCGGCGCGCGGGTGGAGACGATCCTCCTCAAGCTCCTGTCGCCGGTCGCCCGGCGCCTCGGGGAAATGTGGGACGAGGACGTGCACTCCTTCGTGGAGGTGACGACCGGCCTGTCCCGCCTGCAGCAGCTCCTCAGGATCGTCGGGTCCGCCGTCGGGTGCCTCGGCGAGCGGGACAACCACCGCTTCCGCGCCCTGTTCGCGCCTTCGCCGGGGGACCAGCACACCTTCGGCATCTTCATCGTCGAGCAATTCTTCCGCTACGACGGCTGGACGGTGGAGGTCGCCCCGCAACTGTCCACGACCGAGATCGCCGAGGCGGTCGCGGAGGACTGGTACACCATGCTGGGCTTTTCGCTCTCGTGCTCCCACTTCGCCGGCCGTCTCGCCGTGACCATCGAGCGCGCGCGCGCGGCCTCGGCGAACCCGGACCTGCGCATCCTCGTCGGCGGTCACGCGTTCCTCGAAGATCCGGACCTCGTGACGCAGGTCGGGGCGGACGCCATGGCGCGGGACGGCCAGGACGCCGTCGCGAGGGCCCACGGGTTGCCGCTCGCGGCAGTCCGGCATGCTTGAACCGCCCGCCGACGGTGAGGCCCAAACGAACGGTGGCGCGATGGAGGCCTCGGTCCCCTACGACCCGATGAAACGCTTCGTCGATCCCGGCCGCACGATCGGCGCTCTCGACGCGGATGCGGCGACCGCCGTGGTCGCGGCCGCGGCGGACGTCGCCCTCGTCATCGACGAGACGGGCGTGATCCGCGACCTCGTCTTCGCCGACGACGAATTGGCGAGCGGGGACTGCCGCGCCTGGCTCGGCCAGAACTTCCTCGACGTCGTGACCCAGGAGAGCCGCGCCAAGGTCGAGGCGCTCATGGAGGACGCGCGCCAGCGCCAGCGGCCGCGCTGGCGCCACGTGAATCACCCGGTGGGGGAGGGGGACGACCTTCCCATCAACTATTCCGCGGTCGCCGTCCCCTCGACGCGCAGCATCCTCGCCCTCGGGCGGGACCTGCGCGTCCTCGCGCGCATGCAGCAGCGCCTCGTCGAGGCCCAGATCGACATGGAGCGCGAGTACGCGCGCCTGCGCTCGGCCGAGGCGCGCTACCGTCTCCTGTTCCAGATCACCCGCGAGCCGGTGCTGATCGCCGAGGCCGCCAGCGGGCGCATCGTCGACGCCAACCCGTCCGCCACCGAGGCCCTCAAGGAAGCGGGGCCGCGCCTCGTGGACCGCAAGCTCGCCGACCTCGTGGAGGGGGAGGACGCCGAGCGCCTCGCCGAGACGCTGTCGACGGTCCGGGTGTCGGGGGCGCCCGCGGAGGTGGAGATCGCCGTGCGCGGCGGCCGGCGCTTCACGGTGCGCCTGTCCCTCTTCCGGGAGGGGCGGACGGCCCACGTCCTCGTGCGCCTCGAGGAGATCGGCGGCGAGCCGCGGGCGACGGAGGAGGGGCGTGCCCGCTTCTACCGGGTGATCGAGCAGCTGCCCGACGCCTTCGCCGTCACCGACGCCGCGCGCCAGGTGGTCGCGGCCAACGTCGCCTTCCTAGAACTCGTGCAGCTGCCGAGCCTCGGTCAGGTGCTCGGCAAGCCCATCGATTCCTGGCTGGGCCGGCTCGGCTTCGACGTCGCCTCCATGGTGGAGAGCCTCGAGCGCCACGGGGCGCTGCGCCAGCTCGAGACGGTGGTGAACGGCGCCCTCGGCTCCAGCGAGGACGTGGAGGTCTCCGCGGTCCGCACCGACGCGGTGGAGGGCACCTACTACGGCTTCGCGATTCGGCCGATGCGGGTGCGCCCAACCGAGACCGGGCCGGCGAGCGCCCGTTCGGTGGAGCACCTCGCCGGCCTCGTGGGCAAGGTGCCGCTCAAGGACCTCATCCGCGAGACCACCGACATGATCGAGCGCATGTGCATCGAGGCGGCGCTGAAGCTCACCGGCGACAACCGCGCCTCGGCCGCCGAGATGCTCGGCCTGTCGCGCCAGAGCCTCTACGTGAAGCTGCGCCGCTACGGCCTCATCGAGACGGACGGCGAGGACACCAACTGACGCCGCCCTGACGTCGGGCCGACGGGCGCGCGCTTCGCGGCCCCTTTCCGGCCGAACGGGACGCCGCGGGCCGCTCCCGGCGAACCGGCCCGCGCGGGAGGAACGGCGCCGGCACCTCTCGCCACGTC
>CAZJNX010000340.1:0-3492 GCA_964547415.1 uncultured Hyphomicrobiales bacterium | reverse complement strand
GAGCTCGTCCTCGGCACGCAGATGGAGCGGCACATCGCCAAGCGCCTCGGCATCGCCTGCGCGGTGATCTCCGCCCCCGTCCACGTCCAGGACTACCCGGCCCGCTACTCGCCCCAGATGGGCTTCGAGGGCGCCAACGTCATCTTCGACAGCTGGGTGCACCCCCTCACCATGGGCCTCGAGGAGCACCTTCTGCAGATGTTCCGCGAGGACTTCGAGTTCAACGACGAGGCGGGCGCCTCCCACCTCAGGAGCGAGCACCCCGGCACGGCGCCCCCGCCGGCCGAGGACGCCCCGCCCCTCGCCCCCGAGGCGGACGTGGTCGTCGCGGTCGCCGCCCCGCGAACGGCGACCTGGTCCGCCGAGGCGGAGAAGGAGCTGAAGAAGATCCCGTTCTTCGTGCGCGGCAAGGCCCGTCGCAACACGGAGGCCTATGCCGCGGAAATGGGCCTTCCCACCATCACGATCGAGACGCTGTACGATGCGAAAGCTCACTTCGGCCGCTAACGCGACGCCTGTCGGCGTCACCATCGTCACCCTCGACAAGCACGTCGCGGGAGCGGTGGACCGGGCGGCGGAGCGCCTCTCGGAGGAACTGCCGGGCCTGCGTCTCACCCTTCACGCCTCGAGCCTGTGGGCCGACGCGCCCGACCTCCTCGAGGCGGCCAAGCGCGACGTCGCCGAGGCCGACATCGTCATCGTCACGATGATGTTCGTGGACGACCACATCCGCATGATCCTGCCCGCCCTCGAGGCGCGGCGCGACCATTGCGACGCGATGGTGGCGCTCATGTCCGCCGGCGAGGTCATGAAGATGACCCGCATGGGCAAGTTCGCCATGGACGGCGAGCAGAAGGGCATCGCGGGCCTCCTCAAGCGCCTGCGCGGCTCCAAGAAGCCCGGCACCTCCTCCGGCGCCAAGCAGATGAAGGTGCTGCGCCGCCTGCCGAAGATCCTGAAGTTCATCCCCGGCACGGCGCAGGACGTGCGGGCCTACTTCGTCGCGATGCAGTACTGGCTCGCGAGCTCGGACGAGAACATCGAGGCGCTGGTGCGCTTCATGATCGAGCGCTACGCCTCGGGCCCGCGGGAGACCCTGCGCGAGCTGATCTCGGCGAACGCGCCCGTCGAGTACCCGGAGACGGGCCTTTACCACCCGCGCCTTGCCGAGCGCATCACGACGGACGCCGAGCGCCTGCCCGCCCCGGAGAACCCGGTCGGCACGGTCGGCCTCCTCATCATGCGCTCCTACGTGCTCGCGGGCGACACGGGCCACTACGACGGCGTCATCGAGGCGCTCGAGGCGAAGGGCCTGAAGGTGATCCCCGCCTTCGCCGCAGGGCTCGACGCGCGCCCCGCGGTGGAGGCCTTCTTCGGCGGCACCTCGACGAAGCCCGTTTCGGTCGACGCGGTCCTGTCGCTGACCGGCTTCTCCCTCGTCGGCGGGCCGGCCTACAACGACTCGAAGGCCGCCGAGGACATGCTGGCGCGGCTCGACGTGCCATACGTCGCCGCCCATGCCCTCGAGTTCCAGACCATCGAGCAGTGGCGCCGCTCCGACGGCGGCCTGTCCCCGGTGGAGGCCACCATCATGGTGGCGATCCCCGAGCTCGACGGCGCCACCGGCCCCCTCGTCTACGGCGGCCGGGCGGCGGGCATCGACGGGGTGTGCGGCGGCTGCGAACGGTGCTGCGCCCTGCCCGCGGGCCGCGGCTCGCGCGACATGATCGCCTGCCGCGAGCGGGTCGAGCAGCTGACGGCCCGCGTCGCGCGCCTCGTGCGGCTGAAGCGGTCCGAGCGGGCCGCGCGCAAGGTGGGCGTCGTCCTGTTCAACTTCCCGCCCAACGGCGGGGCGACGGGCACGGCCGCCTTCCTCGGCGTCTTCGAGAGCCTCCACAACACGCTGAAGGCGATGGCCGCGGGCGGCTACGACGTGGAGGTCCCCGAGACGGTCGACGCCCTGCGCGAGCGCATCCTCGGCGGCAACGCGGCCGCCTACGGAACGGACGCCAACGTCTATGACCGCATCGCGGCCGCCGACCACGTGCGCCGCGAGCGGCACCTGTCCGACATCGAGGGCCAGTGGGGCGCGGCCCCCGGCACCCAGCTGTCGGACGGCGGCTTCATCTTCGTCATGGGCGAGAGGTTCGGAAACGTCTTCGTCGGGATCCAGCCGGGCTTCGGCTACGAGGGCGACCCGATGCGGCTCCTGTTCGAGAAGGGTTTTTCGCCCACCCACGCCTTCTCGGCGTTCTATCGCTGGCTGCGGGAAGACTTCGAGGCCGACGTCCTCCTCCACTTCGGGACCCACGGCGCGCTCGAGTTCATGCCGGGCAAGCAGACCGGACTCGCCTCGGACTGCTGGCCGGACCGGCTGATCGGCGACGTGCCGAACGTCTACCTTTACGCCGCCAACAACCCGTCGGAGGGGACGATCGCCAAGCGGCGGGCGGTGGCGACGCTCGTGTCCTACCTCACGCCGCCGCTCGGCCAGGCCGGCCTCTACAAGGGCCTCGTGGACCTCAAGGCCTCGGTGGACCGCTGGCGGTCGGACGAGAAGGCGAGCGAGGACGCCGCCCTTTCCGAGCTCATCCAGGCCCAGGCGGCCGAGCTCGACATGTGCGAGGCCGAGCCCCTGTGGGGCGATGACGCCCCCGCCCGGATCGAGGCGATCGCGGGTCGCATCTACGAGCTCGAGAGCGAGCTCATCCCCCACGGCCTCCACGTCGTCGGAACGCCCCCGCCGCTTGCCGAGCGGGCCGACATGCTCATGTCCATCGCCGAAGCCGGCGGTGGGTCCCTGTCGCGCGCCGCCGCCGAGGCCCTCGCCGAGGGCACGGACGCGGAGCGGGCGCTGTCCATCGAAGGCGGCGAGCGCAGCGCGGAACGGCGGGCCCTGTTCGAGACCCTCGCCGAGACGGCCGGGCACCTCGCGAAGGACGGCGAGCTCGCGGCCGTCCTCCACGCCCTCGACGGCGGCTTCGTGCGCCCCGCCCCCTCGGGCGACCTCCTGAAGTCCACCGACATCCTGCCGACGGGCCGCAACCTCCACGGCTTCGACCCGTTCCGGATGCCGACCGCCTACGCGCTCTCCGACGGCGCGCGCCAGGCCGAACGGCTCCTGGAGCGCCACGTCGCCGACGGCCACCCCTTCCCGGAGACGATCGCCCTCGTCCTGTGGGGGACCGACAACCTGAAGACCGAGGGCGGCCCGATCGCCCAGGCCCTCGCGCTCATGGGCGCCAAGCCCCGCTTCGACGCCTACGGGCGGCTCGCCGGCGCGGAGCTCGTGGACCTCGAGACGCTCGGCCGGCCGCGCATCGACGTGATGGTCACGCTTTCGGGCATCTTCCGGGACCTCCTGCCGCTCCAGACGAAGCTGATCGCGGAGGCCGCCTACCTGGCCGCGGCCGCGGAGGAGCCTGCGGAGCGAAACTTCGTGCGCAAGCACGCGCTCGCCTACCAGGCGGCGGAGGGCTGCGATCTCGAGAC
>CAZJNX010000339.1:0-3495 GCA_964547415.1 uncultured Hyphomicrobiales bacterium | reverse complement strand
GGCGATACTCCCGGCGACGAGCCGGGCGGAGCCGACGGTGACGGCGTCCGAGTGGACGCGCTGGACCGGCCTCTTCCTGGCGGCGGACGGGCGGGTGGTGGACCGGGAGAACGGGATGACCTCCCACAGCGAGGGGCAGGGCTACGGCATGCTCCTCGCCGTCGCGGCGGACGACCGGCACGCGTTCGATCGCATGTGGCGCTTCGCGCGGGAGCGGATGGACGGGCGGACCGACCGCCTGGTGAGCTGGCTGTGGGACCCGTTCGCCTCGCCCCGCATCGCGGACCGGAACAACGCCTCGGACGGCGACATCCTGATCGCCTACGCCCTCGTCAAGGCGGCGATCGCCTGGGGCGACAGGCGCCACCTCGCCGCCGCCGACGCCATGATCGCCGACATCGGGCGCATGCTGCTCGCCCGCCACGGGGACAAGCTGGTGCTGCGGCCCGCCGCCTTCGGCTTCGAGCCGGGGCAGCACCGGGACGGGCCGGTGGTCAACCTGTCCTACTACGTCTACGGCGCCTTCCCGCTGTTCGCCGTCGTGCGGCCGGAGTTCCCGTGGGCGCGGCTGGTGCGCGACGGGCTCCTCCTCCAGGACAAGGCGAGGGGGAACGCCCTCGGCCTCGCGCCCGACTGGATCACCCTGCGCGAGGGCCGCCGCTACGGGCCCGCCCGCGGGCACCGGCCCCATTCCTCCTACGATGCGGTGCGCATTCCCCTCTACATGCTGATGGAGGGGGACGTGCCGGCCCACTTCCTGGAGCCCTACGACCGGCGGTGGAACCTCGAGGGCCGGGGGGCGCCGCTCGCCTACGACCTGTCCCGCGGCGAGGTGCTCCACGAGATGACCGATCCGGGCTACCGGGCGATCGCGGCGCTCGTCGCCTGCGCCCTCAGGGACGCGCCGATCCCGCAGGACCTCGCCCGCTTCCGCCCGACCACCTACTTCGCCTCGACGCTCCACCTCCTCGCCCTGTCGGCGGCGCGGGCCCACCACCCGCGCTGCCTGCCGCCCGCCGACGAGCGCCTCTACGCCGCGACCGGTCGGGTCGACGCGCCACCGCTCGCCCGCCGTTGAGCGAGCGTGGCGCCGGCGCGTGGCGGTGCGGCAGCCGCGCCGCCGGTGAGCTTCGGGCCGTGGCTCGCGATCGGCCGGCGGGCGGCGTCCGCGGACAGGGCTGCGAAACGGGGAACGGCAGCGGGCCGCGGCGCGAACGGCGGGACCCGGCCCGGGCGGGCGGCAGGACCTGCCGGTGCGGCCCCCTCCCCCGCCGGCGGCCAGCAGCGGACCCGCCCCCCGCCGCCGGGGCGACGGCGCCGGGCGCGCGCGTCAGTGGGGGACGCCGAGGTAGGCGTCGATGACGTCCTGGTTGTTGCGGACCTCTTCTGGCGAGCCATCGCCGATCTTGCGGCCGTAGTCGAGGACGACCACGCGGTCCGAGATGTCCATGACGACGCCCATGTCGTGCTCGATGAGGGCGATGGTGGTGCCGAACTGCTGGTTCACGTCGAGGATGAAGCGGCTCATGTCCTCCTTCTCCTCGACGTTCATGCCGGCCATCGGCTCGTCGAGGAGAAGGAGCTCGGGCTCCATGGCGAGCGCCCGGCCGAGCTCGACCCGCTTCTGCAGGCCGTAGGGAAGCTTGCCCACCGGCGTCTTGCGGATGTGCTGGATCTCCAGGAAGTCGATGATCTCCTCGACGCGCTTCCTGTGCTCGATCTCCTCGCCCTGCGCCGGCCCGTAGTGGAGCATCTGCCAGAAGAAATTCCTGTGCATCTGCAGGGTGCGGCCCGACATGATGTTGTCGAGCGTGGTCATCCCCTTGAACAGGGCGACGTTCTGGAAGGTGCGCGCGATGCCGGACTTGGCGGCCTCGTAGGGCCGCATCTTGCGCCGCACGGCGCCCTTGAAGGTGATGGTGCCTTCCTGCGGGTGGTAGAAGCCGTTGATGACGTTGAGCATCGACGTCTTGCCCGCGCCGTTGGGGCCGATGATGGCGCGGATCTCGCCCTTCCGAATGTCGAACGAGATGTCGGTGATCGCCTTCACCCCGCCGAAGGCGAGGGAGACGTTCTTTACCTCGAGCAGCACCGCCCCGCGCGCGATCTCCGGCCCGGCCGCCGTCGCCCGCTTCGGATCAACGAACGCCATCAGCTGCTCTCCGTCTTCCGCGCCGCGCCGCCCTCGTTCGCCCCCGCGCCCCTCACTCCGCCGCCTCCGGCAGGGCGGCCGCGTCGTTGGCGGCGGCGGGGAAGGTCTTCACGTCGCGGATCGTCACGTCGGCCTCGATGAAGCCCTTGCGGCCGTCCTCGAAGGTGACCTCGGTCCGCGCGTGGCAGCGCGTCGAGCCGTCGTAGAGGGCGTCGATGAGCGCGCCGTAGCGCTCGGCGATGAAGCGGCGGCGGACCTTCTGGGTGCGGGTGAGCTCGCCGTCGTCCGCGTCGAGCTCCTTGTGGAGGACGAGGAAGCGGTGGATCTGGGCGTGGGCCATCATGGGCTCGGCCGCGAGGTCCCGGTTCACCTGCTCCACGTGGGCCTGGATCATGTCGTAGATCCGCGGCAGGCCGGCAAGCTCCTGATAGCTCGCGTACACCACGTTGTTGCGCTCCGCCCAGCTGCCCACCGACGTCAGGTCGATGTTGACGAAAACGGCCACGTAATCCCGCTCGTGGCCGAACGCCACGGCTTCCTTGATGTTGGGGAAGAATTTCAGCTTGTTCTCGATATATTTCGGAGCGAAGATGCTTCCGTCGTTGAGGTGGCCGACGTCCTTGGCCCGGTCGATGATCTTGAGCTGCCCACCCGGGGTGAACAGGCCCGCGTCGCCCGTGTGCACGCAGCCGTCCGGAGTCTTGGTGGAGCGGGTGGCCTGCTCGTACTTGTAGTAGCCGAGGAAGACGCCCGGGCTCTTGAAGATCACCTCGCCGCTGTCGGCGATGCGCAGGTCCACGCCGGGGGCGGGCGTGCCCACCGTCTCGGCGTCGATGTCCCCGTCGGGCTGCATGGTGATGTAGACGCTCGCCTCCGTGGACCCATAGAGCTGCTTCAGGTTCAGCCCGAGGGAGCGGTAGAAGCGGAAGATCTCCGGGCCGATGGCCTCGCCCGCCGTGTAACCGACCTTCAGGCGCGTCAGGCCGATCTGGTTCTTCAGCGGCCCGTAGACCATGAACTCGCCGAGAGAATAAAGAAGGCGGTCCTTCAGCGATACCTTCTTTCCGTCGAGGATCGGCTCGCCCACCTTGCGCGCATGGTCCATGAAGTAATGGAACAGCTTGCGCTTCAGGTTGCCCGCATCCTCCATCCGGACCATGATGGCGGTGAGAAGGTTCTCGAACACGCGGGGCGGCGCGAAGAAGTAGGTGGGGGCGATCTCGCGCCGGTCCGCGTTCACCGTCTCCTGGCTCTCCGGGCAGCACACGCAGTAACCCGCGGTGTAGGACTGGGCGTAGGAGAACATGTGGTCGCCCACCCAGGCGAGCGGCAGGTAGGCGATG
>CAZJNX010000338.1:0-3522 GCA_964547415.1 uncultured Hyphomicrobiales bacterium | reverse complement strand
TCCCGATCATCAAGTTCTCGGTCGACTGGTGGAACACGCTCCACCAGCCCGCGAGTGTCTTCCGCTTCGACGGGCCGACGATCCATTCCTCCATGCTGGTGCCGCTCCTCGTGATGGCGGCGGGCACCATGCTCCTGTTCGCGCTCCTGCACATCCTGTCGATGAAGAACGAGATCATGCGGCGGCGCATCCGGGCGGCGGCCTTGCGCGCCGCCCACGGCCGCTAAGGGGGGAGGAGCGAGTGCCCGATCTCGGTCAGTACGCGCCCTACGTCCTGTCGTCCTGGGGCGTCGTGGTTCTCGCCCTGTCGCTGCTGACGGGCTGGATCCTGTACGACGGGCGGCGCCTGAAGCGGCGCCTCGCCGCCATCGAATCGCGCGGGCGGGAGCCGGCGGCGGGCCGGGAGGAGCGCCGGTGAGCGATACCACCCACGACCGCGACGACGCGGCGCCCCGCCGCGGCGGGACGCTGCGCATCGTTCTCGTCCTGTTGCCGCTCCTCGTCTTCGCGGGGATGGCGGGGTTGTTCGCCTACCGCATGGGCACGGGCGTCGACAGCTCCGAGATCCCCTCGGTCCTCATCGGCTCGCCCGCGCCCGAGCATGCCTACCCGCCCCTCACCGGCCTCACCGAGGACGGGCGGCAGGTGCCGGGCTTTTCCACCGAAGACCTCCTCGGCAAGGTCTCCCTCGTCAACGTGTTCGCCTCCTGGTGCGGGCCGTGCCGCGTGGAGCACCCGGCCCTGATGGCCCTGTCCGAGACGCCCGGTCTCACCATGGTGGGCGTCAACTACAAGGACGACGCGGTCCAGGCCCTCTCCTTCCTGAAGGACCTCGGCAACCCCTACGACGTGGTGGGCGTCGACGCCGAAGGGCGGCGCTCCATCGACTGGGGACTTTACGGGGTGCCGGAGACGTTCCTCGTGGGGCCGGACGGAACCATCGTGGACAAGATCGTCGGTCCCATCGAGGCCTCGGACCTCGAGGGCCGGTTCGGCGACAACATGAAGCGGCTCCTCGACGAGGCGGCGGCGAGCTGACGGCGGGCAGTCCGGGAAAGGCGGCGGTGGACGAGACGGCGGACAAGGCGGGGCGCCCGCGCTTCTCCCGCAAGGTGCCCGAGGGCGACAGCCTGCCCCGCGACGTGTGCGAGCGCTGCGGCTTCGTCGCCTACGAGAACCCGAAGATCGTCGCGGGTGCCGTGGTCCGCGCGGGCGAGGACATCCTCCTGTGCCGCCGCGCCATCGAGCCCCGCCGCGGCTTCTGGACGATCCCGGCGGGCTACCTCGAGCTCGGTGAGACGCCCGCGGCGGGCGCCGCCCGGGAGGCGCGGGAGGAGGCGTGCGCCGAGATCGACCTTTCGGAGCTTCTCGCCGTCTACACGATCCCGCGCCTGTCCCAGGTGCAGCTCATCTATCGGGCGCGGCTTTCCGGAGACTTCGCGGCGGGCGAGGAAACCCTCGAGACCGCCCTCTTCCCGTTCGCCCGCGTTCCCTGGGCGGACATCGCCTTCCCCTCGGTCGTGTGGGCCCTCACCCACGACGAGGCGGTGCGGGAGGGCCGCGCCGCCGGCCCGTTCCACAACCCGGCCGACGCGGACGGGGACCTCGCCCGCTTCGCCGCCCGGCGCAGCTGAGCGCCCGCCCGTCGTCACCCGAGCGTGACTGGCGCGTGCCGGCCGGCCGGCCTATGGTCCATCCGCATCGCGACGGCGGCCGTCGGGCCCGGCGCGGCAACGCGAGACACGACCTTCCATGGCACGACGGACCTTCGGCGCCCTTCTCGTCCTTCTCCTCCTCCTGCCGGCGGCCGCCTTCGCGGCCGGTCCGCGGGCGGTGGTGGAGCTGTTCACGAGCCAGGGATGCTCGTCCTGCCCGCCGGCCGACCGCCTTCTCGGCGAGCTCGCCGAGGAGCGGGAGGACATCATCGTCCTGTCCATGCCCGTCACCATCTGGGACTTTCTCGGCTGGTCCGACACCCTCGCCCGACCGGAGCTCACCGAGCGGCAGCTCGGCTACTCGATCGTTCGCGGGGACCGGGAGGTCTACACGCCCCAGGTGATCGTGAACGGCCGGGAAGACGTGGTGGGCAGCGACCGGGAGGCGATCCTGGCGCGCGTCGCCGCGGACAACGCGAACGGCCCCGCCCTCCCCGTCCCGGTCTCGCTGCGGCGGGAGGGGGACGTGCTGTCGATCCGGGTCGGCCGGCGGCCGGCGGACATGGGCAAGCTGCACGCCACCATCTGGCTCCTCACGGTGGACCGGCAGGTGGACGTGCCGATCCGCGGGGGCGAGAACCGCGGCCGCAAGCTCACCTATCACAACGTGGTGCGGGAGCTTCGCCCGGTGGGCATGTGGCGGGGCCGACCTGTCGCCATCGATCTTCCGATCGACATGGAGGAGGCGAGCGTGGGCAGCGGCGCCGCCGTCCTCGTCCAGGAGAAGGGCGCCGAGGGCCTCGGCCCCATCGTCGGCGCTGCCATGCTGGAGGAGCTCCACGGCTCCCGCCGCGCCAGCTCCGCCGCCCGCTGACGCCCGCGTCCGCCCGGCCGCGTTCCCATCCCCGCGTGCGCCGCTCCGGTCCTTCCGGAGGGTCCGCATCGGTCCGTCACCTTGGTGATTCCCGTGCCGGGCGGGGCGCCACTGGCCCGCCACGGGCATCGCGATCGCCTGTCTCCACGTCCCGCCGCCATGGGCCAGCGCCCCTTCCGCCGCTGCAGCTGTCCGGCGGCCGGGGCTCCTGATCCGCGGTGCCCCGGTGCCGGCGTCCGGCGCGGCCCCGCCCGTGCGGGCGGAGCGTCGCGAGCGACGGCATCCACCCGGGCGCGGTCACGCCGGCCGCCTGTGTTCCTGTCCAGACGCGATGGGCCCGCCCGATCCGACGGTCGGGGCTCGATCCGCGGTGCCCCCGGTGGCGACGTCCGCGCGGCGCCGCCCGCGCGAACGGGGCGTGGCAGGTGGCGACGGGCGCATCCCACCCGCACGTGGCGGGGCGGCCATGTGTCTTCCTCGCCCGCCGGGATGGGTCCGGCACCGTCGGCCGATCCGGTCGGGGCCGGGAGGCCACCCGGCGGTCGGGGCGCGATCCGCGGTCCCCCCGGTGGCGGCGTCCGCCGCTGCGTCCCCCGCGCGGACGGGGCGTGACAGGTGACGACGGGCGCATCCCACCCGCACGTGGCACGCCGGGCATGTGTCCTCCTCACCCGCCGGGATGGGTCCGCACCGTCGGCCGATCCGGCGGTCGGGGGGCCACCCGGCGGTCGGGGCTCGATCCGTGGTGCCCACGGTGGCAGCGTCCGGCGCGGCGCCGCCCGCGCGGACGGGGCGTGGCAGGTGACGGCCTCCACCCGGCACGGGCAGGGCGGCCGCATGGCTGTCTCCCGTGGCGGTGGGCCCGCACAGTCAGCCGAGCCGGCGGTCGGGGGCCACCCGGCCGTCGTTGGTGCGATCCCCGTTGGCGAACCGATCCAGCATCACGAAGTAGATGCTGCCCGGATCGGCCGGCGACGCCCGGCTGGCGCCCTC
>CAZJNX010000337.1:2056-3545 GCA_964547415.1 uncultured Hyphomicrobiales bacterium | reverse complement strand
AGTCACCGTTCTCCACCCGGCCGAGGATGTAGGTCGTCGCGAGGTCGTACCGAGCAGAGACCAGGAAGACCACGGCGCTGATCGCCGTCATGGCGGTGACGAAGCTGTACACGAGCGCGGCCACGAAGGCGGGCCGCAGGAGCGGCGAAAGCACCAGCGCGAGGGTCGACGGCGTGCCGGCGCGCAAGGTGAGCGAGGCCTCGTCGAGGCTCGGGTCGATCTGCGCGAAGTTGGCGACCCCGGCGCGGATCCCCACCGGCATGTTGCGGAAAACGAACGCGATCACGAGGATGAGGCCGGTGCCGGTGATCTCCACCGGCGGCACGTTGAAGGCGATGATGTAGCTGACCCCGATCACCGTGCCGGGGATCGCGAACGACAGCATCGCGCCGAATTCCAGCGTCCGCTTGCCGGTGAAGCGCTGGCGCGCGAGCAGCCACGCGATGAGCATGCCGAGGAGCGCCGTCGGCACCGCCGAGACCGCCGCGACCCAGATGGTTGTGAAAAAGCTGTTCCAGGCCGCGCCGGACCAGACGAGGCCGAACTCCTCCGACCAGCCGATGGAGAAGGCCTCCGCGAAGTGGCGCAGCGTGAGCGAATGGTCCCGCCCCCAGATTTCGACGAATCCGCCGAACAGGATCATCGAATAGATGCCCGCGGTGAAGGCCGCCCAGGGCAAGGCGACCGCGGCCGCCACCGTGGAGACCGTGCGCGGCAGCGGCAGCGGGCCCCCGCCGCCGCCCTTGCCCGTGACGGTCACGTAGGCGGCGCGGCCGAGCCACTGGTTCTGGATCCAGAAGGCGCCGAGGGTGAAGCCGAGGAGAACCACGGCGAGGACGGCGGCGCGGGCCGCATCGTATTGCGCACCGGCGATGGCGAAGAAGATATCGGTGGCGAGCACGTTGAACGAGCCGCCCAGCACCATCGGATTGCCGAAGTCGGCCATGCTCTCGATGAAGGTCAAGAGGAAGGCGTTGGCGAGGCCGGGCCGAAGGAGCGGCAGCGTGACGGTGGTGAAGGCGGCGAGCGGGCGGGCGCGGAGCGTCTGTGCCGCCTCCTCCACCGACCGGCCGACGCCTTCCACGACGCCGACGATGACGAGGAAGGCAATGGGCGTGAAGGCCAGCGTCTGCGCGAGCCACACGCCGGTGAAGCCGTAGAGCCAGCGCCCGGGAGGGATTCCGAATATCTCCCACAGCCCTTGCGTCACGACGCCCGAGCGGCCGAACAGGAGGATGAGGGCGAGCCCGATGACGAAGGGCGGCGTGATGACGGGAAGGATCGACAGGACGCGCAGCGTGCGCCGCCCGTGCATGCGCGTGCGCACCACGAGGAGCGCGAAAGCAAGGCCAAGGGTGGTAGCCGACAGGCCGGTCGCCGTCGCAAGGGCGATCGTGTTCCAGGCGGTTCCGCACGACCGGCCGTCGATGAGGCAGCCGATCCCCCAGATCCGCTGATCGACGAAGCGCTCGAGCGCGACTGCGGCATT
>CAZJNX010000337.1:0-2046 GCA_964547415.1 uncultured Hyphomicrobiales bacterium | reverse complement strand
TGAGTGCGCCGTCCGCCCCGATGAAGGCGCCGCCGACCATTGCGAGCACGGGATACAAAATGAACAGGATGACGAGCACGCTCACGAGCCCGACGGCGCCCGCGGTGAACGCGTCGCCGCGCATCGCCCCGCGCGCCGCCAGCGCCTCGGTCAGGAGAAAGAGGAAGGAAAGGCCGACGAGGACCGCGCCGACGCCGAGCCCCGGCTGCGCCGCATCCTGCCCGAAGAGGGCGGCGAGCGGGGCGACCGTCGTGCCCGGCAGGCCGATCCCGAACGCCTGGACGGTCATCCACAGGAGCCCGCCCGCGCCGGCGGCGAGAAGCGTGTTGCATCGAGTACCGTCGCCTCGCGGCCGGCCCGTCACCGCGAACGGCACGGCGATGAGGACCACGAGCGGCAGCAGCCACGGCGCGTCTCCGGCAAGCGCCGCGACGAGGCCGGGAACGGCCGGCCCTGTCAGCGGATAGCCGCCGGTCAGCCAGTCGAAGCGCCAGAAGCTCGCCGGCAGGTCATACCACGGGAATAGGAGAAGCCCCACCCAGCCGAGGCCGAGCGGGAGGACAAGCGATCGTGCCGCACCGCCGGCGAACGAGGCGTCGGCGGTGCGACTTGGGGAAAGAGCCGTCACTTACTTCGGCTGCGACCCGATCTCCGCGTCCCAGCGCGCGAGGAGGCGCGCCCGCTCGTCGGCCGAGCCGAACTTGGCGAAGTCGTAGTCGATGAGGTCGATCTCGGCGAAATCTGGCGCCTGCTCGGGCGCGCTCGCGCTCATGTTGGACGGCACCTGATAGGCCTTCACCTCGGCGGCGAGCTCCTGGACGTCGGCGCGCAGGGCGAAGTCGTAGAAGGCCTTCGCCACCTCGGGGTTCGGGCCGCCCTTGATGAGGCTCATGGAGCCGATCTCGTAGCCCGTCCCCTCGCACGGCGAGACCGTCACGATGGGGAAGCCCTCGACGGTCTGCGTCACCGCATCGTGCTGGAAGACGATCCCGACCGTCACCTCGCCGCGCGCCGCGTTCTTGATCGGCGCCGAGCCGGACTTGGTATACTGCGTGATGTTCCTGTGGAGATCGGCGAGATACTCGAACGCCTCGTCCTCGCCCATCAGCTGCACGAGGGTCGCGAGGGCGGTGTAGGACGTGCCGGACGAGTTGGGGTTCGCGATCTCGACCTCGCCCTCGAACTCCGGCTTGATGAGGTCGGCCCAGCAGGCCGGGGCCTCGGCGCCGATCTGCTCGATTAGCTCGCTGTTGTAGCCGAAGCCCAGCGCACCGGCGTAGATGCCGACAGTGCGATAGCCGGACTGCTCGGCCTGCTGGCGGGCCCAGGGGTGCAGTTCGTCCAGCATCGGCGAGCGGTACTCCTCGGTGAGGCCTTCCTCCGCGGCGGCCAGATGCGGATCACCGGTGCCGCCCCACCAAACGTCACCGCGGGGGTTGGCCGCCTCGGCCTTGATCTGCGCGAACGTCTCCCCCGAGCTCTTGCGGGTCATCGCGACATCGATGCCGGTCTCGCGCGTGAAGGCCTCGACCATGAGGTTGCACCACTCGATCTGAGGGCTGCAGTAGAGGACGAGATCGTCCGCCTCGGCGGAGGCCGGCTGGAACAGCGCCGCAAGGATCGCGGCGGCCGCTGATGTCCTGAAGGTCATGCGCATGGGATATTCCGTGCTGCTCGAGGGAGTTCCTCGTTGACTACAGGCTGTCCCTATCATTTTTGTGACACGCTTTCGGCCATTGCCTGCGCGGCGCCAGGCGCCCACCGCGGCGTCCGGAAGAGAGTTGTCGTCGGTGCGATCAGATGATGGCGTGTCGCACCCGGGCCGACACCCACTCGCTGACGAGGACGGTGGCGAGGATCACGAGGAGGATCATGGAGACTTGCGACCACGCAAGCGTGTTGAGCGAGCCCTGCAGCTCCAAACCGATTCCGCCCGCGCCGACGAGCCCGAGGACCGTACTCTCCCGAATGTTGATGTCCCAGCGAAAGACGCTGATGCCCCAGAAGGCGGGCGCGATCTGCGGCCAGTAGGAGTAGGTGAGCACC
>CAZJNX010000336.1:0-3553 GCA_964547415.1 uncultured Hyphomicrobiales bacterium | reverse complement strand
GCGAGGCGGCGGCGCGCCACCTCGGCGGCCATGGCGGTCAGGAGCTTGTCTTTCTCGCGGGGGGTCAGGTTCATCGGGCGGATCTCCGGGGAGCGAGACCGGGGTGGGGGCCGGCAGCCACGCCCCCGGACGTGCAAGCGTTAGGCCGGACCAGGGCGGCGGGCAATCCCGGAATGCCTCAGATGGACCACATCCGCGGCACGTCCGCCCCCGACAGCGCCGGCAGGACCCCTGTGAGCCCGGCCACGAGCCGCGCCCCGTCCTCCGCCAGCAGGCGAACGGCGATCGGTCCCTCGAAGGCGCTCGCCCCGCCCGTCACCGGCGCGCCGTCGATGGCGGTGCGCACGTTTTCGAGGCGATCCGCCGAATCCGGCGCCACGAGGAGGAGGAGCGCGAAGGCGGTCGCCCCGGCGAGGCCCGAGGGCGAGGCGAGCGGCGCGAGGTCGCCCTCGAGGCGCGTGGCGTCGGCGAAGACGAGGGTGCCGCCGCGGCGGATCCGCCAGGCATCGAGCAGGAAGAGGTCTGTCACGCGCTCGCCCATGGCGCGGCGGCCGAGGATCACCGATTCGAGGGCGAGAAGGCGGGCGTCCGGCGCCATCGACACCTCGAGGCGGCGGGAAAGGCGCGCCCGGTCGAACAGGATGGTGGGCTGGGGGAGCCAGGACAGGGCCGCGCCGGGGGCGAGGGTGGCGCTGGTCGCCACCTCGGCGGGCGGGTCGCCGGGCTCGGCCTTGTAGACCTTCTCGCAGGCCTGGGTGGTGAGGAGGGCGGATGCGCCCCCGCCCACCGACACGTCCACCGAGAAGCGGTCCCCGCCGGTGATGCCGCCCGCCGTGTTGACGAGGACCCCTTCAGCGACCGGGGCCGGCGGGCCCGGCTCGAAGATGCGTGCCGCGCCCGCCCGGTAGGCGCCGGAAAGGACGGTGCGCCCGGCCCGCGCCTCGTAGGCGAGGGAGAGGGCGCCCGTGGTGCGCTGAAAGCGCGAGCGCGCGGGCGCCTGGGCGGCGCCGGTGGAGGGAGCGCCGCCGAATGCCATCAGGCGATCAGCCGGTAGGCCGGGAGGGTGAGGAAGGGGACGAGCTCGTCCGCCGTCGACAGGTCGCGGAAGAGGGCGATCGCCTCCGGGAAGCGGCCGGCGGCGTAGGCGTCCTCGCCCAGCTCGGCCTTGACCTTCTCCATCTCCTCGTCGACGAGCCGGTCGAACAATTCGCGCGTGACCGTCTGCCCGTCGTCGAGCTTCGCGCCGAACTGCAGCCACTGCCAGATCTGCGAGCGGGAGATCTCGGCCGTCGCGGCGTCCTCCATCAGGTTGTAGAGAGGCACGGCGCCGCGGCCGCGCAGCCACGCCTCGATGTACTGGACGCCGATGCGGATATTCTCGCGCAGGCCCACCTCGGTCTTGCCACCCTCGTGCACTTCGAGAAGCTCGGCCTGGCCGATGGCGACGTCCTCGCGCTTCACGTCCACCTGGTTCGGCTTCGGCATCACGCGGTCGAACACCTCCATGGCGACGGGGACGAGGTCCGGGTGGGCGACCCAGGTGCCGTCGTGGCCGGCCATCGCCTCCCGCTCCTTGTCGGCGCGCACCTTCTCGAGCGCCACCGCATTCGCCGCCTCGTCCCGCCGGTTCGGGATCTGCGCGGCCATGCCGCCCATGGCGAAGGCGCCGCGGCGGTGGCACTGCTGGATGAGGAGCTCGGAGTAGGCCTTCAGGAAGGCCTTGCCCATGACCACCTGGCTGCGGTCGGGCAGGACGTAGGCCTCGTTGCGTCGCAGCGTCTTGATGAAGGAGAAGATGTAGTCCCAGCGGCCGCAGTTCAGGCCGACGATATGGTCCTTCAGCTCATAGAGGATCTCGTCCATCTCGAACGCCGCCGGCAGCGTCTCGATGAGGACGGTCGCCTTGATGGTGCCGACCGGCAGGTCCATCCGCTTCTGCGCCTCGACGAAGACGTCGTTCCACAGGCGCGCCTCGAGGTGGCTCTCCATCTTCGGCAGGTAGAAATAGGGGCTGGTGCCCGCCTTCAGCTGCTCCTTCGCGTTGTGGAAGAAGTAAAGGCCGAAGTCGACGAACGCGCCGGCGACGGGCGCGCCGTCCACTTCGACGTGCACTTCCGGCAGGTGCCAGCCGCGCGGGCGGACGATGAGGACCGCCGGGTCCGCCTTCAGGGCGTAGCTCTTGCCCGACGCCTCGTCGGTGAAGTCGATCCGGCCGCGCCAGCGGTCCATCAGGTTGACCTGGCCGTCGATCACGTTGGCCCAGGTGGGGGAGGTGGCGTCCTCGAAGTCGGCCATGAAGACCTTCGCGCCCGAGTTGAGGGCGTTGACGATCATCTTGCGATCGACGGGGCCGGTGATCTCCACCCGTCGGTCCTGGAGGTCCGCGGGGATGCCGGCGATGGTCCAGTCCCCCTCGCGGACGGAGGCGGTCTCGGGGAGGAAGTCGGGCAGGGCGCCGGCGTCGAACGCCTTCTGGCGCTCCTCGCGGGCGTCGAGCAGCTGAAGGCGGCGGGCGTCGAACGTCCTGTGCAGGTGCGCGAGGAAGCCGAGCGCCTCGGCGGTCAGCACGTCCGCGAAGCGCGGGCCCATCTCGCCCTTGATGACGACGCCCGGAACACCCTCGACACCCTGACCCTCGACCGCCATTCCCGTCTCCTTGCCCGTCGAAACCAATGCGGGCCGCCTTTAACCACGGCGCGGACGAAAGCGAAAGCGCCTCGAACGCCTCAGGCGAAGTCCTGGAAGTCGGAGAAGCGGATCGAGAGCGAAGGGATCGCCCGCGGCTCGATCGGCCGGTCCACGGGCCAGTCGTAGACGGTCGCGTAGGCCGACGGCCCCGGATCCCGGTGGACGACGACGCGGGGGCGCCGCACGTCCATCACCCAGAGCTCGGGCACGCGGAAGCGGGAGAAGAGGTCCGCCTTCGGCCCGGTGTCGTAGGGGACGGTGGCGTCCGACACCTCGATGGCGAGGAGGATGCGCTCCCCCGTGATCCCGTCGAGGCCGTCCGCCTTGCGGTAGACGACGAAGTCCGGCTCCACGAACGTGTCGGGCGACAGGCGGACGGTCGTCTCCGGCGTGAACTCGAACGCCTCGGGCAGCTTTCGGGCGAGCTCGCGCACGAGCCACGTCTTCATCCGCTCGTGGCGGATGCCCTTCGGCGACACCATCGGCACGATCTCCCCGCCGATCAGCTCGAACCGCTCGTCGGGGCCGATGAGGCCGACCTCGCGCATCCGCTCCACGTCGGCGATGGTGAACGCCCGGCGGGACAGGCCCTCCGCGGCGCGCGTCACGCGGACCGTCATCGACACGACCTCCTTGGGACGGCGCGCACGATAGCACGGCGCCGCCCTGTCGGGGAGCGGTGCGCCCGGGCGCGGCCGTCAGCTGTCGAGGAAGGAGCGGAGCTTGCGGGAGCGGGACGGGTGCTTGAGCTTCCGGAGCGCCTTCGCCTCGATCTGGCGGATGCGCTCGCGCGTCACCGAGAACTGCTGGCCGACCTCCTCGAGCGTGTGGTCGGTGTTCATGCCGATGCCGAAGCGCATGCGCA
>CAZJNX010000335.1:0-3578 GCA_964547415.1 uncultured Hyphomicrobiales bacterium | reverse complement strand
AAACCCGATGTCGGCGGACCGGGTGCGCTGGGAGCACATCCAGCGCGTCTACGAGCTGTGCGACCGGAACGTTTCGGAGACGGCCCGCCGTCTCAACATGCACCGCCGCACGCTCCAGCGCATCCTCGCCAAACGCGCGCCCCGCTGACCGCCGGCCGGCCTGCGCCCCCGCGCGCGGGGGCGCGGACCATCCCGCGGACGCGGGGGCTGTTCGAACAGACCTGCGCCCCCCGCGCGCGGGGGCGCGGCGGCCGGACCGACCGTGCTCGGCCGCAGGGGCCGCCGGCCCCGCGGGACGGTAGCGCGTCCGCCGCGCTGAGCACAGGCCTCGCGCCGCGCCGGGCGGATGCTCGGGAGATCTCCGCCCCCGCGGACCGACGATGGTTCGCCCCGTGGCGCCTCGTGGAGGATCGTCCGGGGGCGCCGTTGCAGCGCCTTTTCGACTCCCGTCTGCGCTCCCGTGCGCGGCGGTCGGACCGACCGTGCTCGGCCGCAGGGGCCGCCAGTTCCGCGGGACGGTAGCGGGTCCTGCCGCGCCGCAGCACAGGCCTCGCGCGGCGCCGGGCGGATGCTCGGGAGATCTCCGCCCCGCGGATCGACGGTGGTTCACCCCGGGGCGTCCTCGTCGAGGATCGTCCGGGGGCGCCGTCGCGGCGCCTTCCGACCCCCGCCTGCGCCCCCGCGCGCGGCGGCCGGACCGACCGTGCTCGGCCGCAGGGGCCGCCGGCCCCGCGGGGCGGTAGCGCGTCCGCCGCACCGCAGCACAGGCCTCGCGCGGCGCCGGGCGGATGCTCGGGAGATCTCCACCCGCGGATCGACGGTGGTTCGCCCCGGGGCGCCTCGTCGAGGATCGTCCGGGGGCGCCGTCGCGGCGCCTTCCGACCCCCGCCTGCGCCCCCGCGCGCGGCGGCCGGACCGACCGTGCTCGGCCGCAGGGGCCGCCGGCCCCGCGGGACGGTAGCGGGTCCTGCCGCGCCGCAGGACAGGCCTCGCGCCGCGCCGGGCGGATGCTCGAGAGACCTCCGCCCCCGCGGACCGACGGTGGTTCACCCCGTGGCGCCTCGTCGAGGATCGTCCGGGGGCGCCGTCGCGGCGCCGGCGGAAGCAGGATCGGGCGATGCGGATGAGCCGCCGGCACGCGGAAACACCGCGACCGTCCGTGCACGGCCCGGCCGCGCCCCTCGTGGCGACCTCGACCGGAGCCGGCAAGGCACCCGCGCTCGCTCGGCCGCGCACGGCGCAGCGCCGCGGCCAGCCGCCCCGACACCGCTACTGCCGCGCCTTCCCGCCCGGGGGTGCCCGCCGTCCCGTGGGGCCGTGCCGGCCGACGACGGCGCCGTCGCTCGCGGGGGGCCGCCCGCAAGGAAACAGGCCGTCGGGGCCAACGCTCCCGTCGAGGGGGAGAGGGGCCGGATGACGGCTGGAGAGCTTCGGAGATCGCGCTGGCGCTGCCGGCTGTGACCGCGGGCGGTCTGCCTGACGTGGAGGCGGGGGAGGATCGGCGGGGGCCGGGCGGCAGGCGGGCTTTCGGAACTTCGAAGGGCGACTGCGAACGAATGGCCGGGATGGGCGATCCGCTCGAGACGCGCGCCGCGGCGGTGGATCGATCTTTCGGGGCGCGCGCGACGGAGCGACGGGTGCGCAGGACCGCGCGGGCGGCCCCTGGTGCTCGAGTGCGGGGTGCGGGTGCCGCAGGCGATGCAGGGGCTGTCGCTGGCGCAGACGGACCGCCTGGTCGCTGCCCCGCCGAGCCGCCGAGCCGGGTGCGGTGCTGCCACCTCGGCCGGGGCGATGCCGTGCCCGACGTCGACAGGCCGCGAGACGTCTGCGAGGCGCTGCTCGCCCGGCTCGACCGGGCGGGCACCAAGCTCGCCTGCTGCCGATGCCGGGCCAGAGGGTCGGCGCCACCCTCGTCGCGGCCTCCACGAAGGCGACACCACCATCGGGAAGGAGCGGATCGCGCCGGCGAGACGCCCGCCGAGATCCGGGCCCGACAAGACAGGACGTGCCACAGGGACGACGGCGCGCGCCTCGCGACGAAGCCTTCCAGGGCGAAGCCTGCCGCCGATGGCGCGGCGCGGGTCGGCACGGCAATCCCGACCTTCGGCTACGAGCGCCGTCCCCATCGACACGGCACGGCATGATCCGCCGCGCGACGTCACCGACGAAGCGGCGCATGACGGGGCGCGGCCGCGCGATGGGCTGATCGACCAGAACGGCACGGCCCCGGATGTCCGGACCGATGGAGACGGGCGCTCCCGCGCAGGACGACGGGTTCCTGTCCGCGATCGGCAAGGTGAGCCGCAGCCACGAGCGCGAGCCGAAAGGCAGGGCGCTGCCGAACCGCACCGCCCGAGCCGATGCGGCGAAAACCGTCCGCGCCCACATCGCGCGTCCCTTCGCGCATCTGGGGGCCCGATGGGCCGGTGATCCGCACCACCGGCCGCGCGCGCCACCACCCCCACCGTGACGCTCCGACATGGCCAGCTCCATGAAGCGGTGTTGCCGGCGCGCGCGGACGGGTCCGCCTGCCGGACGCGGAGCGCGCGCCGCGATCCGCCCCGCCTCCCGAGTTCGCCGCCCGAGAAGCGCCCGGGGCGACCGGGCCGATCCCATCCACCGGTTCCGAAGCCCGTCCCGCGCACGCCGTCGGGCCCTCGACCCCAGGGGCTCGGGTGTCCGGTTGCGGTCGTCGCCCGGGCGGGGCGGCCTGCCCGCCGTCTCGATCCGGCCGGGTGGTGCGCGGTCCCCGGCGCCGAGGGGCCTGCCCGCCACCTCCCGCCGGGGGGTGTGCCCTACCCCGTGGTGCAGGCGCCGGCCGGCGGTGCCGATGGGCGGCCATCGCCGGTGCCCGGTGGCGGTTCGGTCGACGGCAAGGGTGTCGAGCGCGGCGTGGCGGTCCGGGTCGAGGGCGGGGATCGCCCGGCAGGGGGCCTCGGGGAGGGCGCCGTCCGGCTAGGGCGTCGATCCGCTCGGCGCCCCCTCGGGATCGGCGCCGGGGCCGTCGTCGCCGGCCGCCGGCTTCGCCAGCGCGTGCGCGGGCACGGTGGCACGGGGATCGGGCGCGGCGGCTGCGAGCGCCGCCACCTCCGCCACCGTCTCGCGGTAGGCGCCGGTCCCGGGCGACAGGGCGAACGCGCGGGCGGCGAGGCGGGCCGCCTCGGGGAGCGCCTCCCGCCGGCGCGACAGGTGCACGGCAAGGGTGTCGAGCGCGGCGTGGCGGTCCGGGTCGAGGGCGGGGATCGCCCGGCAGGGGGCCTCGGGGAGGGCGCCGTCCGGCTAGGGCGTCGATCCGCTCGGCGCCCCCTCGGGATCGGCGCCGGGGCCGTCGTCGCCGGCCGCCGGCTTCGCCAGCGCGTGCGCGGGCACGGTGGCACGGGGATCGGGCGCGGCGGCTGCGAGCGCCGCCACCTCCGCCACCGTCTCGCGGTAGGCGCCGGTCCCGGGCGACAGGGCGAACGCGCGGGCGGCGAGGCGGGCCGCCTCGGGGAGCGCCTCCCGCCGGCGCGACAGGTGGACGGCCAGGGTGTCGAGCGCGGCGTGGCGGTCCGGGTCGAGGGCGGGGATCGCCCGGCAGG
>CAZJNX010000334.1:0-3623 GCA_964547415.1 uncultured Hyphomicrobiales bacterium | reverse complement strand
CATGCAGAACGCCGCCTAACCCAAAGTCCTGTCTCAAAACCGTGGACCGGTACATGTACAACCGAAATGAGCGCGTGTCCGCGGAGAACCGCGACGTGTTTCTCACCGTGGACGAACGGCTCGCCTGGGAGACCGACGCGCTGCCGCAGCGCCGCGGTCCCCTCGTCGTCGGGATCGACCTGGGCGGCTCCGCCTCCCTGTCGGCCGCGGCCTTCTACCGGCCCGAGACCGGCCGGCTCGAGACGCCGGGCACCTTCCCGACGCGCCCCGGCCTTCTCGAGCGCGGCCAGGCCGACGCGGTGGGCAACCGCTACCTCGAGATGCACGGCCGCGGCGCGCGGACGACCCTGGGCGATCGGACCGCGCCGGTTGCGCCATGGCTCGCGCTGGTCATGCGGCGCGTGGAGGGCGAGGCCGTCGGGGCGCTGGTGGCCGACCGCCACAAGCAAGCGGAGGTGGGCGAGGCCATAGACAAAGCCGGCATCCGCGTCCCGATCGTCTGGCGTGGTCAAGGTTTCCGCGACGGTGGCGGAGACTGCGAGCGGTTCCGGCGGGCGACCAAGGACGGCCGGATCAGGTCGCCTCCGTCCCTGTTGCCGCGCTCCGCCGTCGCGCCGGCGGTCACGCTCCGCGACCATGAGAACAACCTGAAGCTCGCCGAGGCGGCGCTGCCGGGCGCGGTCGCGATCCGGGCGGACGCAGGCGACGTCGCCGCGACGGCGGCGGCGGTGGACGAGGCGGCGCGACGGCCCGGCGGCTTGGACATCGTGTTCGCCCATGCGGGCGTCGCGCGCTTCGCGCCGCTCGAGCAGGTCGACGCCGCCTTCTTCGACGAGCAGATGGCGATCAACGCCCGCTCGGTCCTGTTCACGGCGCAGGCCGCCGCGAAACACCTGCCAGAGGGCGGCGCGATCGTCGTGAACACCTCCGTCAACAACCGCATGGGCATGGCCGGGACCCTGGTCTACGCCGCGACGAAGGCCGCGGCCCGGAGCCTCGTGCGCACGCTCGCCGGAGGGCTGGCGCCCCGCGGGATCCGCGTGAACGCGGTGAGCCCGGGGCCGACGGAGACGCCGATCTACGGCAAGCTCGGCATGGCGCCCGAGCAGCTTCAGGGGGTGGCCGAGACCCTGAAGGGCAAGATCGTGCTCGGGCGCTTCGGGACCGCGGACGAGATCGCCGGGGCCGCGCTCCATTTGGCGAGCGATGACGCCGCCTTCGTCACCGGAGCGGCGCTTGTGGCGGATGGCGGCTGGACCGAGGTGATGCCGTGACGCGGCTCTTGCGCGTGGATGCGAGCGCGCGGCGGGAAGGCTCGCGCAGCCGGGCTCTCCTCGACGCCCTCGAGGCGCGGATGGCCCCGGCGGCGGTGATCCGCCGGGACCTCGCCGAGGGCGTGCCGCTGATCGACGCCGACTGGATCCGGGCGCGGGATACGCCCTCCGAGGCGCGCGGACCCGCCGAGGGCGCGGCGCTCGCCTGGTCCGACGCCGCGATCGCCGAACTCAGGGCCGCGGACGTGGTGGCGATCGGCCTGCCGGTCTACAATTCCGGCCTGCCCGCCGCGCTCAAGGCGTGGATCGACCAGATCGCCCGGCCGCGCGTGACCTTCCGCTACGCCGATGGCGCGCCGGTCGGGCTGCTGACGGGCAAACGCGCCTTCGTCGCCTTCGCGGCGGGCGGGACGCGCTTCGGGAGCGGCGTCGACTTCGCCTCGGGCTACATTCGTCACACGCTGGGGTTCGTGGGCATCGACGAGGTGCGCTTCGTGCTCGACGAGGCCGATCTGCCGGAGGCCGCGGCTGCATGACAAGGGAGCGAGACATGAGCGGCATCGACACGGAAAAGCCCGCGCCCCGGATGGTGGGCATCAACCACGTGGCGCTCGAGGTCGGCGACGTCGACGCGGCGCTCGGCTTTCTCGGGGCCATCTTCGACGTCCGTATCCGCGGACAGGGCCCCGGCCGCGCCTTCCTGGACATGGGCGACCAGTTCCTCGCCCTGTCGGAGCCCGGGCCTGCCGATCGCGAAGCGGGTCGGCATTTCGGCCTCGTGGTGGACGATCGGGCGGCGGTGCTCGAGCGCGCTGCCGCGGCCGGCGCGACGGTTGAGGGCAATCGCTTCCGCGACCCGTGGGGCAATCTCTTCGAGATCGTGGCCTACGCCGACGTCCAGTTCTCGAAGACCGACGCCGTCCTGCGCGGCATGGAGCTGGACGTCGCGAAGACCGAGGATGCGCTCGGGCAACTCAGGCGGAAGAACCTTCTCGCGTGATGACGGCTGCGCCGTCGCGACGCCTTCTGCGGCTGCGAAGAGAGCCGGGCCGGGGGCGGACGCTCCGGCGAGACGCACGGACAATGGCCGCTTCATCCCGATCATCGGTCGATGCTGTCATGGCGCCTTCGTCCGCGTTGTGTGCGTTCAGGCAGCGCGCGGCGAACGGCAGCTTCACGCATCGGTCATCCTGCTGGGCCCGGGCAATTCAGCCGCAGACGTGGCTACGGGGTCTGGCGAACGTTCGATCTCCGCTCCATCTCGCCGAGCGCCCCGGCGTCGAAGTGTTGAGGTACACAGTCTAGACTACAACATAGTTTCAGAGGCTCGCGGAAAACCCACAAAACCGGTGCGGCCATGAGGCTCGGAGAATATCGGCTCTGAGACAACGATTTGGGCTATTTCTCGCCCCAAACAGTGCTCAGGCTCTCCTTCACGACCCTATGAAACAACGGCATTTCCGCCTGCATGACCAGGCAGAGAATGCGTTTTACGGGTTCCGTGGCGGAGACGGAGGGATTCGAACCCTCGAGACGGGTTTACCCCGCCTAACGGTTTAGCAAACCGCCGCCTTCAGCCGCTCGGCCACGTCTCCAGCACGCCCAAGGCGTAAGGGATCGGGGGCCGCTCGTCAACGCGGGGAGCGGCCAACGGCCAGCGCCCGTGGCCACGACCACCCCGCACAAGACCGCCCCCGGCGGCGGAAACAGCCGCCGCCGCTGTCCGGCCAGACGCCGCTCCGGCGGCCAACGGTCAGCCCGCGTGCGCGATCTGCGGGCGCTCCTGCTCGCGCGCCGCCTTCTGGACCGCCTTCTGGACCTTCTCGAAGGCGCGCACCTCGATCTGGCGGACCCGCTCGCGCGAGACGCCGAACTCCTCCGACAGCGCCTCCAGCGTCATCGGGTCCTCGGCGAGGCGGCGCATCTCGAAGATGCCACGCTCCCGGTCGTTGAGGACGCCGAGCGCATCGCGCAGGAGCTGCTTGCGGGTGGCGAGCTCCTCGCTCTCGGCGAGGATCTCCTCCTGGCTCATGGAGTTCTCGTCCACCAGCCAGTCCTGCCACTCGCCCGAATCCGCCTCCTGGCGGATCGGCGCGTTGAGCGAGGTGTCGCCCGACAGGCGACGGTTCATCGAGATCACGTCCGCCTCGGATACGCCCAGTCGCTCGGCGATCTGGGTGACCTGGTCGGGGCGCAGGTCCCCCTCGTCGAGCGCCTGGATCTGGCTCTTCACCTTGCGCAGGTTGAAGAACAGGCGCTTCTGGCTCGCCGTGGTGCCCATCTTCACGAGGCTCCACGAGCGCAGGATGTACTCCTGTATGGCGGCCTTGATCCACCACATCGCGTAGG
>CAZJNX010000333.1:0-3636 GCA_964547415.1 uncultured Hyphomicrobiales bacterium | reverse complement strand
CGCGGCGATCTCGCCGATCTCCATCCGGTCGAGATCCTCGAGCCGGACGTGGTTGACGCGCGCGTCGTCGCGCGCCGTCGCAGCGGATGCGATCATCAGGCAGCCTCTTGGGTCAGGAGTTGGGAGAGCGACGCGCGTTCCTGGCGGAGCTTCGGGCGCGCGATCGCGAGGTAGCTGAAGCGGTCCGGCCCGAGCCGGCGCTGCACGAGGTGGACGAGCTCCTGCTCGGAGGCCCACATCGCGCGGCGGGACACGCGCAGGAGCTCCTGCCGCTGCTCCTCCGGAAGCCGCATGGCGGCCGCCAGGGTGTCGAGCGCGAGGAAGCCGCGATGGTACTCGAGCGCCGCGCCGGGCGACGCCTGACCGATCCAGCCGCAGAACTCGATCTCGGTCAGCGGCGCCGCCGGCCGGGTGAAGGTGAGAATGTTCGTCGTCATGACGTGCCTCTACTCACCCGGCTCGCGAAACGTCCCACGCGGGACGAAGGCCGTGAGCGGAGAGCGTCATCCGCAGCTCTCGCACACGGCGATAGAGGGAGGTCCGCGCGCCGTGGCCGGCCGCCGCAAGCTGATCGACCGAGCGCTCCGTCAGCTCGGCGCCGAGCGCCTTGTGATGCGGCTCGACGGCGGCAAGGGCTCGCTCGACATCGAGGCGTCGCTCGACCTCGAGGAAGGCGTCGGAAGGCTGGCCAAGCCAGGCCCCCAGCCCATCAGCCTCGGACAGGTTGTCCGCGAGGACCGCGTCATCATGAGCGCCAACCGGCGCGTCGAGCGAGAGCGGACCGCCTGCTGTCTGCTGACGTTGGCGGGCGACCTTCTCGGCGATCCGCGTCGACTCGTGGCGCAGGACGACCCCGGCGAATGCGCCGAGGCTTCCGCGCTCACGATCGTACGACGCGAGCCGGGCGAGGAGATCGACCAGGAGGTCTTGGCGCAGATCCTCGAGATCGGCGGGAGGCAGGCCGAGCTTGCGGTGGAGGCGGCGGGCTGCGGCGTCAGCCTCGTGGAGGACGGTGTGGAGGTCGTCGGGGGCAAGGGGTCGGTCCATCGGTGGGCCTCGGTCGTTGCTGTTGACCGAGACGGTGCCGGCTCACCCGCCGTCGCTGGTGTGTTTCGCGTGCGCTTTGTGTGTGAGGATTGTGTGTGCCGACGCTCAATCCGTCACGGTCACCTCGGACGGGCCCAACCCGAGGCGATAGCCGCGATTGCGCACAGTCTGGACGAGCCTCGCGCCGTCCTCCGCCGGGAGGCATCGCGTGAGCGCCTTCCGCAGATCCCGCATCACCCCACGTGCCTCGCGGTCGAAGCGTTCCTCGATCTTCTGACTTCTCAGGATGGGATCGCGGTGACCGACTTGCTCGACGAGCATTTTGAACGCTGCGTACATTTGCGGCGGGAGGTCGAGCGAATGGCCGTCCAACGTGACCGTCGATGCTCCGAGGTCCATCACGAGACGCGTCGATCCCACCTCCGGAACCAGCCGCGCGACGCGGAGCCGCTCGATTCCGATCTCATCCTGCTCCATCACCTCTTCGAGGGTCCGCGCGTCGAACCCCATCTCTTCGAGGCGAAGGCTCTCGGCTGGCTCCCACTCCGTAGCGAGAAGCGTAATGGGGCTGCCCGCAGCGACGGACCTGAGCGACAAGCCCACCCCGAGCTCGGACAGCCGGTGTGTATTGAGGCAGAGCACGACAGCGCGACCGGCCGGCGCGCTGTCTAGGAGCCACATCCCGTCGTCGACCTTGCTGACGCCGCCGGCCAGCCCGCCCGATGCTGCGATTGCGCCTGCGAGGTGATCGGGCTCAATTCTGAAGCGCCGTACGTCCCCAAACGAAAGCACCTCGTCCTCATCCGGGTCGTGAGGACAGCAGGCGCGAAGTGCGCCGCCCACCGTTCGGATCGGGCGGGCGTCGAGGCCGCAGTCGCAGTGGAGGCAGACCGGCCAGGTGTCGGCGCGGCGTTGCTCGATCAGAACTCGCGCCCTGAGATGTCGTTCGACCTCGCCGTCCGGGAAACGGCGGAGCGCCCGCCCCGAGACGTGTGGCCCGACCTCACTCAGCCGCTTCCACAAGACGGAGAGCATCGCGGTCGACCTCCAGCCCGTTGCGGGCGACGAGCGTGTGGATCGCCTTCTCGAACCGGGTCCGCCTGAAGGCGAGCGTCCCCGGCGGCTTGAGCCGGACGGTGACCTGCGCCGGACGCTTGGCCCCAACGTCAAAGAACACCCGGAACGTGATCTCGCCGAGGCGCCAGGCGCGCCCGAACCGCACACATGCGCTCCGAAGATGCTGGAGCGCCGATCCGGAGGCGTCCTTCGACTCGAGGCTTCGGACGAACTTGAACCGCTGCTCCTCCTCGTCGTGCTCGTAGAGGAGCGCGGTGGCCGCGACGATCCGCACCTCCCGGATCCGCTCGTCGAAGGCGTGCTCGAACGCGAAGTCCGGTCCGATTTCGGCGATTGCATCGAGGGCGTAGAGATCCCGCGCGTCCTTGCCGGCGAAGAACCCTGGGCGTCCGAGGATGTGCGTCGCGAACGCTTCGGCGACGTCTGTCTGGCGTGCCTTAGCAACACCGCCGATCCGCAGCAGCCCTTCGGAGGCGGAGTAGCGGAGCGTCGCGTACTTCATCGCCTGGATCGGGATGACCTCTTCCCGGTCGCCGGCGACAATCGGCATCGTCTTGATCGGCGCGCCATGGCTCAGCACAACGCTGATCTCGTCATCGTCCTCGTAAGGCGCGACACGGCAGAAGTCACCATGCAGATCCTCAGCGAGAATCTTGAGGATCGCCGCCCTGAAGGCGTCCTTCGTCTCCTCCGTCAGATCGGCGTCGACGTCACGATCGGGGCCGCGAAATTCGGCCATCGCCGTCGGAGCACGAAGCGCCTGAAAGTCGGCTGCGGCCTCGAAGACCTCCGGGTGATTGAGATAGGTGTGCAGCGCAACGTGCTTGGCCTCGTACTTCGTTGGAGGCCCGTCGTCCGCCCGCTCCGCATCCGAGTAGAGTGAGATACCTTGCCGGCGCGCTTCCGCGAGGATGAGTTGCAGGCCGCTCTCCTTGCCGAGGTCCTTCACGCGGTGGAGGTCCGCGATCATTCCCTCGGACCAGTCCGTGACCGGCGCGTTGAAGTACGCTGTCAGGGAGGCGCGCACCTCGTCGGGCTTCGCGTCAAAGGCAACGGGGCTTTCGCCCGCCGCGAAGTGCCGCGCGAACAGCGCCTGCATCAGGCCGAGATCGATGTTGGCGAGGAAGCGCTTGCTCGTGAATTTCCGAACGTCCGAAGCCATGCTGACCCTTGTCGAACCCACACGTTTGTTCCGCTTGTGTTCTAGACGAGGGACAACCGGGAGTCGAGTCCAGAGCTCTTCTCCATCCACACCATCCACGGGAGTGGGACGGTCCGGTTCGGTCGTGTGTAGAGGCGGAGGGCACGCGATGGCGAGGTCGCCTCTTGAACCGAGCACCCAACCCCCTCCACCCCGACCGCTTGACTGCCGCCGAGCGACGCGAGGCCGTCTGCGCGCTCCTCGCCCGCGGCCTCGTCCGCCTGCACCAGCGTGATGAGCCACAAGTCTGTGCAGATAAAGGAGAAAGTTGCCTTCACTTCCCGCCCGACCGAAGCCGTCATGCGAACCCC
>CAZJNX010000332.1:0-3648 GCA_964547415.1 uncultured Hyphomicrobiales bacterium | reverse complement strand
GTCGGTCTTCCCGTTGCCGGGCGGCACGTCCATCAGGATGAACGGATAGAACACGACCTCGAGCCCGCGCGCCTTGATGGCGGCGATCGCGGCCATCACCGACCCGTCGTCGGGCGTTCCGCCGTAGGCCGGCCGCCCGTCGAGCATGGACACGTCCCCGGCCGTCTCGCGGGTGAGGCCCGCCACCTGCCACTCGGCGCCGACGGTCTTGCGGTCGCGGAACTCGATCCGCGGCGCCACCGTGCAGCGGGCGGCGTCGAGATCATCCCCGAACCAGGACACGACGAGCGCCACCCGCTTCAGGTTCGGGCACAGCGCCACCAGCTCGTCGAGGGACGCCTCGAAGTCGCTGGCCCCGATGCCGAGCACCCGGTTGTCGGTGAGGTAGGAGCCCGGCCCCATGGAGCGCTTCACGTGGACGGTGTGGTAGCCGAACTCCGTCGCGGCCGGGATCATGGTGACGGCGTTCACCTTCTCCTCGAGCGTGTCCACCCGCCGCACGATCTCGAAGGTGAGCTGGGGGAGACGGTTGCCGAACTGCGTCACGGGCAGCCGCTCGAAGACGACGTAGGACAGGCCGCGGTAGGCCGGCGCCGTCCCCTCCTTGGCGAGGATCAGCGGGTCGGGCTCCTGCTCCTCCTCCCCGAGATAGATCCGGTGGGCGAGGCCCGAGAGGTCGAGGAGGCGCCCGTCGGCCCACACGCGGCCGATCCGCGTGATCGGGCCCTCGCACAGGCCGACGGCGAAGTTGGCATAGTAGCTGTAGCGGCGCACCTTGGGCCCGCCGCCGCCCTTGCCGCCCGCGGAGGTCTCGCTCACCTCCTCCTCGAAGCTCGTCGCCCAGATGACGGTGCCGGCCATCCTGACCCGACCGTAGACGGCGGGAACCGGGTTGCCGGCCGAGGAGGTCTGGACCGACAGGTCGTCGAGCTTGCCGGCGGTCCGGTCGGTGCCGGGCGAGCCGAACAGTGCCTGATCGACGAGGGCGCCGCCGATGGCGCCCGCCGCCTTGCCGACCACCGCCCCGACGGGGCCGAGGAAGGCACCGGCCGCCTGGCCCGCAGCCGAGAGGACGAGTGTCGCCATCAGTCGATCACTCCTGGAAAGCGAAAGGCGAGGGCCATCCGGCGTCGCCAGGCGGGGGCGAACGGCCCCTCGGCCACGGCGCCGGCCGCGTCGTAGGCGTGGATGAGCCCGCCCGCGTCGGTGAGGATTGCGAGGTGCTTGGCCGGCAGGTGCGGCCGCCAGCGGAAGACGGCGACGTCCCCCGGGCCGGCCTCGGCCACCGGCACGACGGAGAAGTACCGCCGCCCCGTCTCGATCAGCGTGTCCCGGCCCAGCGCCTCGGCCCAGTCCGGCGAATAGGGCGGCACCGGCTCGGGCTCGGGCCCCACCAGCTCACGCCACACCCCGCGGACCAGGCCGAGACAGTCGCATCCGACGCCCTTGACGGACGTCTGGTGGTGGTAGGGCGTCCCGATCCAGCCCCGCGCGGCCGCGACGATGTCGGCGCGGCGAAGCCCCGTCACAGGACCGACCCGCCGTCTTCGTCGCCTGCCCCGGAGGCGTAGGCGAGCGCCACGTCGTTACCGGGAATGTGCGGGAACCCGCGGAAGTTGGCCGCGTTGGCGAACTTGTTCCGGCAGGTCTCGAACCGTTTGTCGCACCCCGCCGTCACCACGAAAGCGTCGCCCGGAAACAGCGGCTCCCGCGGCGTGTCGCGCAGCTCGAGGAAGGCGCCCGCGCTCCCGCGGGTGTGCAGCTTCACCGGATAGCCCCGGCCTGCGTTGCCCCCGCCCGTGAAGGTCACACGCCCGCCGGAGAAGAAGCCCGGGGCGAAGCCGCCGATCGCATCGGCACGGAAGCGCCGCTCCCCGTCCGCCAGCGAGACGGTTCCCTCCGCCCTGAACGCCGGATCCTGAAGGTCCACCTTGCACCGATGGTCGCCCACTTCGGCATCGCACGTCGCCGAGAAGACGCGTCCCGCGTAGGCGGACAGGGCATGCATCGGCCCGCGCACCTCCGCGCGGAACGCCCCGTCGGACTTCGTGACCTCGCCGAGCGTTCCTCGCCGCACGAGCATGCGCTCGTCGGGCCGCGCCCAGTTGACGAGGTAGAGGTCGACCGCTGCCCCGTCGTAGAGGCCCGCGGCAAGGTCCTCGTCGGTGAGGGAGGCCGCCGACAGCGCGCCGGAAATCTCCGATCCCCCGGTGCTGAAGTCGGCCCGCGCCACGTCCGCCGTCTGGAACAGCCCCGCCGCCGTCCGGTGGACGACGCCGTCGAAGGCGATGTCCCGGTCGTGATCGGTGAAGCCGCGGACGGTTCCGTCCGTCAGGGTCAGACGCCAGCAGCGGGCGAGCGTCGTCACGCGGCCGGAAAGATGGGCCTGGAGCCCCGCCGGAACCGCCTTCACAGCCGGATCTCCACGATCGGGATCGACGGGATGAGGCCGGCGTCGAAGCTCCTCAGGTTGATCTCGAGCCGATCGGTGTCGAAGCGCACCGGCACGTCGAACAGGAAGCCCGCCGTCACCGTCGCGCCCGGCGCGGGCACGGCGTGGGGAAGGAACGTCACCTCGCCCGCGGCGACCGCCACCGTGAAGTCGTCCCCCTCCGCCAGTTCGATACCGGCGACGGCGACCTTCACGCTCCCGGCGACCGGCTTGTCGATCGGCCTCTCGTAGGGCGCGTAGAGGTCCCCGTACCGCTTCTTCAGGCGGAACGTCGCCGTCGTCCCGTCCCCCGTCCCGATCTCCTGGTCGTCCGCCGCGGGCGTCGCGGACGGGCGGCAGGAGCCGTGATCGACCGGGTCGGCGTAGCGGAAGCCGTAAAGGCGGCCGCGCCTTTCCTCGAAGAAGTCGATGACGGCGTGAAGGTCGTCTCGGGAGCGGATGCCCTCGCCCGCGTCGTAGCGGCGCCGGGAGGACGCCCAGCGGGCGTTCCGCTCCTCGAAGCCGCTCGCGAGCGAGACCACCTCCGTCCGCCGCTCCGGCCCGCCCGTCGCGCCGAAGGCCACGCGCAGGGGAAAGCGGACCTCGTGGAAGCCGACAAGACCCATGACGTCACCTCGGGTGCATGGAGAAGGGGCTCAAAGGCCGCGCCGCCCGCGGCCGACGGCCCGGGCCAGCATCGCCGTCACCTGCGCCTCGGAGCGCTGGAAACCCTCCACGTCCGGCGTGTTGATGACGACGTTGACGGTGGTGCCGCCACGCTCGCCGCCCTCGAGGGCGACGCCGAGGCGCCCGTCCGGCCCGCGCGAGAGCGGCAGCACGGCCTCGCGCCCCGCCTCGCCCATGATCCCCGTCTTGCCGGAGGGGAGCGGGAATGCCGTCGGCGCGCCGATGACGCCGCCGTCCGCGAACGGCAGCAGGCCGCCGCCCCCCTTCCCGCCGCCGGCCGGGACGCCGCTCGCGAGACCGGCGAGCAGGCCGCCGGTCCCCTTCGTGACGAGATCGGCAAGCGGGCGCAGCCCCGTCCGGAAGGCCGAGGCGGAGATCGAAAGCGCCGCCCGCCGCAGGATGTCCCCGAGATCCCGCCCGTGCACGATGGCGCTCCTGAGGCCGGTCACGAGCGTGCGCGAGAAGCTTCGCGAGGATCGCTCGAGCGTGCGCGCGACGTCCTCGGCGAGCTCGAGGTCGATCTCGAGGCC
>CAZJNX010000331.1:0-3669 GCA_964547415.1 uncultured Hyphomicrobiales bacterium | reverse complement strand
ACCCCTGACCTCTTGAATGCCATTCAAGCGCTCTCCCAACTGAGCTATGGCCCCGAACCGTGCGGCGGTGGGCGGAACCTATTTCCGCCGATCGCGGAAATCAAGAGCCTCCCGCACCGCCAGCGGCGGCCTCGCGCACCGCCACGGGCCGCCGCGCGCCGCGCCTCACCGGTCCACGTCCTCCTCGCCGTCGTCCACGTCGCGGACCACGTCGCCGACGCCGTCGTCGTCGTCCTCCTCCTCGGGGATGAAGGCGGCCCCGCCGTCGATGTCGTCCTCGAGCACGGCGCCGTCCACGTCCTCGCCGTCGCCGCCGTCGGCCTCCTCGAGCGGCACGAACTCGACCTCGTCGTCCACCTCCTCGCTCTCGTTGTCCGTCGCCCGGGCCGTCTCGGGCCGCGTGGCGACGAGGCCGGTCATGAAGGAGGCACCGCACTTGGGGCAGATCACCGGGTCGCGGTTGAGGTCGTAGTACTTCGCCCCGCAGTTGGGACAAAGGCGCTTCGTCCCGAGTTCGCTCTTCGCCATGTCGTTCCTTTCGCGCTGTCGCCGCCCCCGCGGCCCGCCGCACGCCGGCGGATCGGTGTGTCGTGCGCCCGAAAGCGCAACCGGCGCGCTCGCGCAAGCCGTTTTTCGCGGACGCGGGGAGACCGGCCGCCCGCCGGTCGCGACGGGCCATGACGGCCGCGCCCCCATGTGGTAACCGGGCGCGCGGCGGCCAGCGCCGGCCCGGAAGGTCCGGCATGCGGCCAGCGCGCCCGGCCGCCCGCCGCAGCGCCGCCCCGTCCTCCATCGTCCGGAGCGCCATGACACAGCCGATCCAGCACGGGTCCCCCGGCACCGCCTCCGCCGCCGTGACGGCGCGGCCCGCCGGCCCCCTCTCGGGCCGCGTGACGGTGCCGGGAGACAAGTCCATCTCCCACCGCGCCCTGATCCTCGGCACCCTTTCCGTCGGCACCACCCGCATCCGCGGGCTCCTCGCCTCGGAGGACGTGTCGGCGACCCTTGCCGCCATGGTCCGCCTCGGCGCCACCGTGCGCCGGACGGACGGGGACGTGGTGGAGGTGACGGGCGTCGGCGTCGGCGGCCTCCTCGAGCCCGCCGAGCCCCTCGACTTCGGCAACGCGGGCACGGGCTGCCGCCTCACCCTCGGCATGGTGGGAAGCCACCCGATCGCGTGCGTGGCCGTCGGCGACGCGTCCCTGTCGCGCCGGCCCATGGGCCGCGTCCTCGCGCCGCTCAGGGAGATGGGGGCGAGCGCCATCGCGCGGGCGGGGGACCGGCTGCCGCTCGCGATCCGCGGGCCGGAGGTGGCCGTGCCGATCACCTACCGCCTGCCGGTCGCTTCCGCGCAGGTGAAGTCGGCGGTGCTGCTCGCGGGCCTCAACGCGCCGGGCGTCACCACCGTGGTGGAGCCGGTCCCCACCCGCGACCACACCGAGCGCATGCTCGCCGCCTTCGGCGCCCGGCTCGAATACGGGGAGGACGGGGAAGGCCACCGCACCATCGCCCTCGAGGGCCAGCCCGAGCTTCGCCCCGTTAGCGTGGACGTGCCGGCGGACCCCTCCTCGGCGGCCTTCCCGATCGTCGCCGGGCTGATCGTGCCGGGCTCGGACGTGACGGTGACGGGCGTCCTGATGAACCCGGGACGGACGGGCCTCATCGCGACGCTGCGCGAGATGGGCGCCGACATCGCGCTCCTCGACGAGCGGGAGACGGGGGGCGAAACCATCGCCGACGTGCGCGTGCGGGCCGGCCCCCTGTCGGCCGTGGAGGTGCCGCCGAAGCGGGCGCCCGCCATGATCGACGAGTACCCGGTGCTCGCCGTCGCGGCCGCGTTCGCCGAGGGCACGACCCGGATGACCAACCTGTCGGAGCTGCGCGTGAAGGAATCGGACCGGCTCGCCGCCGTCGAGGCGGGCCTCCGCGCGAACGGGGTCGCCGTCGCCGCGGGGGAGGACTGGCTGGAGGTGACGGGCCGGCCCGGCGACGTTCCGGGCGGGGCGCTGGTCGCGACCCACCTCGACCACCGCATCGCCATGAGCTTCCTCGTCATGGGCCTCGCCGCGCGGCGGGGGGTGGCGGTGGACGACACGCGGATGATCGCAACCAGCTTCCCCGGCTTCGAGGCGCTGATCGCCGGGCTCGGGGGCGAGATCGTGCCGGGCGCGGAGAGCCATGGCGGCTGAGCGGCGGGCGCTGATCGTCGCCATCGACGGCCCGGCCGCCTCCGGCAAGGGCACGATCGCCCGCGAGCTCGCCGCCCGCTTCCACTTCGCCCACCTCGACACCGGCCTCACCTACCGCGCCGTCGCCCGCGCCCTCGTGGAGCGGGGCCTTTCCCTAGACGACGAGGGGGCGGCGGTGGAGGCGGCCCGCGCCCTCGACCTGTCCCGTCTCGACCGGGAGACGCTGTCCTCCCACGCGGTGGGCGAGGCGGCCTCCCGCGTCGCGGTCCTGCCCGCGCTCAGGGCGGTGCTGGTGGACCGGCAGCGGGCGTTCGCGGGCAACGCGGCCGCCGCGGGCTACCGTGGCGCGGTCCTCGACGGGCGGGACATCGGCACCGTGGTCTGCCCCGGCGCGGACGTGAAGCTGTTCGTGACCGCCACCCCCGAGGCGCGGGCGGCCCGCCGGGCGGGGGAGGTGCGCGCCCGCGGCGGGGGGGAGGTGTACGAGACGGTTCTCGCCGACCTGAAGCGGCGGGACGCGCGGGATTCGGGGCGGACGGTCGCGCCCCTCGGCGCCGCGCCGGACGCGGTGGTGATCGACACGACCGACCTGTCGATCGCCGACGCGGTCGATACGGCCGTCGATATTGTGAAGCGCGCCGAAAGCGACTAGATTGCCGTCCGGCTCGGGGCGGTCGTGGCGAAGGTCACGTTCGCCCCTTTCGGCGTTGCGCGTGCCCCGGCGGCGGTCGGGGGCTGCCGCGGCGCCGGGCTTCCGGCAGGCGGCCATCTCCCGCGACGGGTAGAGCCGCCCTGCCGCACCGACTTGAAATTCGTCGAACCGGGACGGGGACGGCGTCGCGCTGGTCGTCCGCACGCGGGCGAAGCCCTTTCGGGCCGTCGCTCCCCCTCCCCCCGCAGTCGAACCGCCAGCGCATGGCCGGAACGGTCCGGCCGCCAGGAGAGTGAATGTCGGTATCAACCATGACCCCGTCGCGGGAGGACTTCGCCGCCCTCCTCGACAGCTCCCTCGATGCGGCGGAGATGCAGGAAGGCTCGGTCGTCAAGGGGACGGTCGTCGCCATCGAAAAGGACCTCGCGGTCATCGACGTCGGCCTCAAGGTGGAGGGCCGCGTCCCGCTCAAGGAATTCGGCACCAAGGCCAAGGACGGCGAGCTCGGCATCGGCGACGAGGTCGAGGTCTACCTGGAGCGGATCGAGAACGCCCTCGGCGAGGCCGTCCTGTCCCGTGACAAGGCGCGGCGCGAGGAGAGCTGGATCCGCCTCGAGCAGGCCTTCAACAAGAACGAGAAGGTCACCGGGCAGATCTTCAACTCGGTGAAGGGCGGCTTCACCGTCGACCTCGACGGGGCGGTGGCGTTCCTGCCGCGCTCCCAGGTGGACATCCGCCCGGTGCGGGACGTGGGCCCGCTCATGCACACGCCCCAGCCCTTCCAGATCCTCAAGATGGACAAGCGGCGCGGCAACATCGTCGTCTCCC
>CAZJNX010000330.1:0-3670 GCA_964547415.1 uncultured Hyphomicrobiales bacterium | reverse complement strand
TCGAAGTTGATCTCGATGTTGAACTGCCGGATGTTCGCCAGCTGCTGGGACAGCGGCCGGTCCGCGTCCGGCCCGCCGCGGGCGGCGGCCCGGTCCGCCTCGGCCTGGAGGGCCGCCGGGTCGAAGGTGGCGACGGCCCGCTCGGTACCCGCCAGGCTGTTGATGATGTCGTTGCGGGTGAGGCGGGTCTGCGCCTCGGCCGGGGCGGCGAGCCCGGCGAGGAGGACGGCGGCGCCCGCCACTGCGATGGTCTTCTTCATCGGTCGTGTCTCCGTCTTCTCGCTCAGCGCCAGCCGGCGTTGGTGATCGCCTGATTGCAGGCCGCGCTCACGCTCGGCTCCGCCTTCAGGAGGCAGCGCAGGATGTGGCCGCGGCCGGGCTGGACGAGGTTGCACAGGCGCTGGATGTCGCGGTTGCAGATCCGCTCGGCCGAGTTCTGGGCCTCCTCGCGCGCCGCGAGCGACTGGCGCACGCGGGTGAGCGAGGTCGAGCACTGGCCGCTGATGCTGCTCTCGTGCTGGCGGAGGCAGTTGGTGATGCCGTCGTTGGCGAGGCGGGCGCTCTTGCAAGAGCGGGCGATGTCGTTGCCGCAGGCGTCCGCGAGGATGTCGATCGCCTGGGCGTAGCCGATGGTCTGGGCGCGCGCGTCCGCGGCGCCGAGGCCGACGACGAGCGCGAGGGCGAGGAGAAGGGCCCTTGTCATCTGTCTCTCCCGGTCGGGTGGTTTCCTTCGCCCGTCCCCGGCGGCCGGGCGTCTTCCGCCTCTAGCGGGTGGCGCCCGGGCCTGCCAGCGGATGCACCCTGTTCTTTCGCATAGGTGTCGCGGTTCTGCCCGACTGTTGCGGCCGCGCCGGGCCGACGGCGGCGGGCGGCCTTGCGCCGGTCGGCGCACGCGCGCATGTGGTGCGGGCGCGGAACGGCGCGCCGGGGAGAGGAACCGATGGCTCACGACACGGGACGGAACGGGCGGGCACCGGCGCTCCTGGCGGCGCTTGCGCTCGCGGTCGCGGCGGCGCCGGCGACCGCCTTCGACGGGGAGCGGCCGGTGATCCTCGCCCAGGACGGCGGCGGCTTCCTGCCGGGCATCTTCGGCGGCAACCGGGACCGGCAGCAGACGGAGGCGGACCGGGAGCTCAGGATCCAGCAGCTCGAAGCGCAGGTGCGCACCCTCATGGGTGAGGTGGAGCGCCTGTCCTTCGAGCTGCGCAACCTTTCCGCGCGCCTCGAGGCGCTGGAGGGCGGCCGCCCGTCCGCCCCCGACCGGCGGGGCGCCGCCCCGGCCGCTGCCCCCGACCGGCACGAGGCGGCCGCGCCCCCCGCGCCGGAGCGGGACGGCCCGCTCGACCTGTCGGCCCTGAACCTCGGCGGGGCCGCGGGCATCGGCGGCCTGCCCGCGCCGGGGGCGAGCGAGCGGGCGACGGACAGCTTCGAGGCGGCGCGCCGCCTGTTCGACGCCGGCCGCTTCGGCGAGGCCGAACAGGCGCTGCGCGGCTTCATGACGGCCTTCCCGGCCGATCCGCGGGCGGGCGAGGCCGCCTTCATGATCGGCGAGATCCTGCTCGCGCGGGGCGAGAACCGGGAGGCGGCCAACGTCTTCCTCGCCAGCTACACCGACTTTCCGACCGGGCGGCGGGCGTCCGAGAGCCTTCTGAAGCTCGGCATCGCCCTCGCCGGGATGGGCGAGCGGGAGGCGGCCTGCTCCTCCTTCCGCGAGCTCCTCGGCGCCTACCCGGACGCGCCGGCCGACGTGCGCGCCCGCGCCGAGGCCGAGCTCGCCTCCGCCCGCTGCGGCTGACCACGCGGGCGTGGAAGGCGAGCCGCTCGCACCGGCGCCGGGGCAACGGCCGGGGGAGCCGCTCCCGCCCCCGGAAAGCCTGTTCGCGCCCGTCGCCGACTGCCGCCGCATCGTCCTCGCCGTGTCGGGCGGCGGCGATTCGGCCGCGCTCCTGGTCCTGTTCGACCGCTTCCGCCGCGCCGCCCCGGCCGCGCCCGAGGCGATCGTCGCCACCGTCGACCACGGGCTGAGGCCGGAGGCCGCGGACGAGGCCGCCGCCGTGGCCGCCCTCGCCGCCCGCCGCGGCCTGCCCCACAGGACGCTGCGCGTGACCGCCCCGCCGCCCGCCTCCGGCCTGCAGGCGTTCGCGCGGCGCGAGCGCTACCGCCTCCTCCTGTCGCTGGTGCGGGCCGAGGGTGCGGACGCGCTCCTCACCGCCCACACGCTGGAGGACCAGGCCGAGACGGTCCTGATGCGCCTTCGGCGGGGGAGCGGCCTTGCGGGTCTCGCCGGCATCGCCCCGGACGGGTGCATGGAGGACGTGCGCCTCGTGCGCCCGCTCCTCGGGGTCCGCCGCGCCACCCTGCGCGCGGTCCTCGGCGCGGAGGGCATCGTCCCGCTGGAGGATCCGTCCAACGACGACCCGCGCTTCGAGCGCGTGCGCACGCGCCGCCTCCTGTCCCTCCTCGAGGCGGAGGGAATCGGTGCCGCCACCCTCGCGGCCACCGCCGCCCGCCTCGCCCGCGCCGCCGCGGCGATCGACGCGGACGTCGCGGCCCTTGCGGACCGGGCGGTGGCGGTCGATCCCGCCGGCGCCGTCGCCCTCGACACGGGGGACGCCTTTCGCGCGGCGGCGGAAGAGGTGCGCCTGCGCCTTTCCTCGCGCATCCTCGCGTTCGTCGGCGGGGCGGAGCACGGCCCCCGCCTCGCCGCCCTCGAACGGCTCGACCGGGCGCTCGCGGCGGGCCTTTCCCGGCCGCGCACCCTCGCGGGCTGCCTCGTCCGCCCGGCCGGAGCGGGCGTCCTCGTCCACCGGGAGACCGGGCGGCGGCCCCTGCCGGTCCTGACCCTTGATCCGGGAGAGGAGGCGACGTGGGACGGGCGCTTCCGCGTGGCGCTCTCGGCCCGCGCGGACGGGCCGGTGGGGGTGGAGGCGCTCGGCGAGGCGCGGGCGCGGGCGCTCCTGGCCGCCGGTGTCCCGGCGCCCCTGCCGGCGGCGGCGCTCGCGGGCGCGGCGGCGGCGGTCTCGGGCGGGCGCATCGTCGCGGTGGCGGGGCTGCCGGCGGCGGCGGGGGAGGGGGCCGGAGCGGTCGCCTTCCGCTTCGCCCGGCCGCCCGCGTTCGGCGGCGCCCGCAACCCGGCCTGAGCCCGCGGCCCGCCGACGGACGGGGCGCGGGCCCGTGCGACCCGCATGCGCTTGGCAGCCAAGGCACCTCAACCTATCTTGTCAACAGAACCTCACAGCCGGCACGGCGCTGTCCGGACGGAAGGGCGGCCGGATCGGAAGGACCAGCATGAACAACGCTTTTCGCAATTTCGCGCTCTGGGTGATCATCGGGCTGTTGCTGATCGCCCTGTTCCAGCTCTTCCAGAGCCCGGGCCAGCGGTCGAACACCTCCGAGATCTCGTTCTCGCAGTTCCTCTCCGAGGTGAACCAGGGCAACGTGCGCTCAGTCACCATCCAGGAGCAGCAGATCCAGGGCACCTACACGCACGGTGGCACCTTCCAGACCTACGCTCCCGACGGCGCCAACTACATCGAGACGCTCGAGTCCTCGAACGTGTCGATCACGGCGAAGCCGCCCTCGGAGGGCTTCTCGCTGCTCGGCATCCTCGCCACCTGGTTCCCGATGCTCCTCATCCTCGGCATCTGGCTGTTCCTGATGCGCCAGATGC
>CAZJNX010000329.1:0-3732 GCA_964547415.1 uncultured Hyphomicrobiales bacterium | reverse complement strand
GCCACCCCCGCCGGCCGGGGCCCCCGCGTCCCCCGCCACGAACGGCGCCCGGCCGGGCGCGCCCACCCTGCCGCCGCCCCCCGCCTCCGGCGAAACCGTGCCCGGACCGAGCGGGGCGCGGGCGCCAGGCGACATGCGGGTCGTCGGCGGGCCGATCCTGTTCCGCTAGGGCCTTGCTGCGAGCGGCCCGGTCAGGGGCGCGCGAGCGGGGCGAGGGCGGCCCGGAAGGGCTCGGGAATGTCCGTCGGCCGGTGGGTCGCCCGGTCCACGTAGACGTGGACGAAATGCCCGTCGGCCACCGCCAGCGGCTCGCGGGCGGAAAAGAGCGCGCACTCGTAGCGCACGCTCGACCGGCCGATCCGGCCCACCCGGAGCCCCCCCGACAGGACCTCGGGAAAGGCCGCCGGCGCGTGGTACCGACAGCCCGACTCGACCACGAAGCCGATCACCGGGCTCGCTTCGATGTCGAGGATGCCCGCCTCGATCAGGAAGGCGTTCACCAAGGTGTCGAAATAGGAATAATAGACCACGTTGTTCACGTGCCGGTAGACGTCGTTGTCCATCCAGCGCGTCGGCACGTCGCGGAAGAGGGCGTAGTCCTCCCGCGCGGGCCGCGGCGGCCGCTCCGCCGGTTCGCCCTGCGACACCGTCAGAGCGCCTCGGAATAGATGGCGAGGGCGTCCTCGTAGGCGACCTCGCGCGGGTTGTTCACCAGGAGTCGGGTCTGCTTCATGGCGTCCTCGGCGAGGAGGGGCAGGTGGTTGTGCCCGATCCCGGCGGAGGCGAGGGAGATGTCGAGGGAAAGCTCCCCCGGCAGCGCCTCGAGGCCCGCGATCAGCGCGTCCGCGCCCCCGCCCTCCCGGTCCGGGAACACGATGGGGGCGAGCTCGCCGTAGAGCGCGGCCGCGCCCGCGTCGGCCGCGTTGAAGCGCAGGACCGGGGCGAGCACCATGGCGTTCGACAGCCCGTGGGGCACCTTGAAGTGGCCGCCGATGGGATAGGCGAGGGCGTGGACCGCCGCCACCGGCGCGTTCGCGAAGGCCATCCCCGCGAGCAGGCTCCCGAGCAGCATGTCGGCCCGCGCCTGCCGGTTCCCGCCGTCGCGGCAGGCGGTGCGGATGGCGCCCGCGAGAAGCCGCAGCGCCTCCCGCGCGAGGGCGTCCGACAGCGGGTTCTTCCGGTGGCGCGAGGTGTAGGCCTCGATGGCGTGGACCATGGCGTCGATGCCGGTGGCCGCCGTGACGTGGGGCGGCAGGCCGAGGGTGAGGTCGGCGTCGAGCACCGCCCAGTCCGGCAGGAGCTGGGGCGAGACCACACCCTTCTTCACCGCCCCCGCCGTCGTGATGATGGAGATCGGCGTCACCTCCGAGCCGGTGCCCGCGGTGGTCGGCACCTGGACGAGCGGCAGCCGCTCCCCCGTGCACAGGCCGACGCCGTAGATCCCGGAAAGGTCGTCTCCCGAACGGGCGAGGTAGGCGACGAGCTTGGCGACGTCGAGCGAGCTGCCCCCGCCGAGGCCGACGACGCCGTCCGCCCCGAGGTCCCGTGCCGCCGCGAGGGCCGCCATGACCACCGCCTCGGGCGGGTCGGCCTCCACGCGGTCGAACGTGGCGGTCTCGATCCCCGCCTCGCGGGCGGAGGCGAGGGCGGGCTCGGCGAGGCCGAGGGCGAGGACGCCCCCGTCCGAGACGAACAGGCAGCGGCTGACCGACAGCCCCTTCAGGATCTCGCCGACCGTCCCGCTCGAGCCCGGCCGCGACAGGATCGACGGCGTCGTCTGGAACAGAAAGCCCGGCGCGTTCGGCTCGGCCATGGGGTCCCTCCCGGCGTTCGTGGTCCCCGTTCCTCTAGCGGGCGGGGCGTTGCCGGGAAAGGTCCGGCAGCCGGAACCCGGCTTCGGCCGGTCCGTTGCACCCCTTGTTTGGGCGGCCGCGCCCGTGCGGCGGCCCGCGGAGAGATTTGATGGACCTTCCCCGAGACCGGCTGCCCGACGCCACCGTATCCATCCTGCGCGAGGGCTACACCTTCATCTCGCGCCGCTGCGACCGGCACGGCACCGACGCCTTCCTCACCCGCCTCATGGGCCAGCCCGTGGTGTGCTGCCGCGGGCGCGAGGCGGCGCGGCTCGTCTACGACCTCGAGCGCGTCACCCGCGAGGGGGCGATGCCCGCCCACGTCCTGCGCCTCCTGCAGGGGAAGGGGTCCGTCGAGACCTTGTCGGGCGAGGAGCACCGCCACCGGAAGCGCCTCTTCCTCGACATTCTCGGCCCGGGCCGGTTCGGCGACCTCCTCGAGCGGATCGTGGACGAGTGGCGCCTCGCCGTCGACGACTGGCAGCGCCGGCGCTCCGTCAACGTGCTCGACGAGGCGGGGATCGTCTTCGTGCGGGCGACCTGCGGGTGGGCGGGAATCCCGCTCGAGACGGGCGACACCCGCACGCCGACGCCGCGGCAGGTGGCCCACTGGTTCGCCACCATGCTCGACACCACGAACAAGGTCGGGTTCGGACAGGTCACCGGCCAGCTCGAGCGGCGCCGGGCGGACGCCTGGGGCCGCCGCCTCGTGGCGGAGGCCCGGGAGCGGCCGCGGGCGGCGAACGACGCCACCGTACTGGAGGCGATCGCCCGCCACCGGTTACCCGACGGCACGCTCCTGCCCGAGCGCGTCGCTGCGTTCGAGCTCTTCAACCTCCTGCGGCCCACCTTCGCCGTCGCCCGCTTCGTGACGTTCGCGCTGATGGCGCTCCACGAGCACCCGGCCTGGCGGGCGCGGCTCGCCGAGCGGCCGGACGATGCGCGCCTGTTCGTCCACGAGGTGCGCCGCCTGTCGCCCTTCTTCCCCTTCATCGGCGGCATCACGCGCATGGAGGCGCACCTGTGCGGGGCGCGGCTCGAGCCGGGCACCTGGATCCTCCTCGACATCTACGGGACGAACCGGCACCCCGCCATCTGGGAAGAGCCGCTCGCCTTCGACCCGGGCCGGTTCGACGGCCGTCCGGACGACCCTGACGGCTTCATCCCCCAGGGCGGCGGCGACCACGCCACCGGCCACCGCTGCGCGGGCGAGTGGCTCACCATCGAGGCGATGGTGGCGATCGTGCGGCTGATGACGTCGGACGTGCGGTGGGGCGTGCCGCAGCAGGACCTCACCGTCCGCCTCGACCGGATCCCCGCGGGGCCGGAGAGCGGCTTCGTGATCGCCGAGGTGGAGCGGGTGGGCCGGACCGCCCTCGCCGCCGCCTCGCCCTAGAGGGACGAACCGGGGAGCACGCGCTCTCGCCCCTGCGGGCACGCTTCCGCAACGAGCGCGTCTGGCGTGACGTCGACCATGTCGCCCGGTCGGCGCGGCGAACCAGCGGCCATGGCCCTCGCACGGGCCGCGGACGACGAGGCGAGGGGCCTCGGCCCGCCAGAGCCGGCGCCCGCCTCAGGCGGCGCGGCGGCGGGCCTCGGCGGCGGCGGTCGCGGCGACGTGGTCGTCGTTCGCGTCCTCCACGTTGCGCCAGAACTGCCGGGCGCTCTCCTCCCAGCTGTAGCCGAGGGCGTAGGCGCGGCAGGCGTCCCGTGGGATGTCGAGCGCCTCGAGGCACGCCTTCCTGAGGTCCCAGTCGAGGCGGCCGACCCCCGAATCGCCGATGACGTCGAGGGGGCCCATGATCGGATAGGCCGCCACCGGCACGCCGCAGGCGAGCGCCTCCATCAGGACGAGGCCCCAGGTGTCGGTGAGGCTCGG
>CAZJNX010000328.1:0-3804 GCA_964547415.1 uncultured Hyphomicrobiales bacterium | reverse complement strand
CAGACCCGGACCATCAAAACCTTACCGAGTCACGAGTATGGTGCGCCGGTATCAGCTACGCGAGCGCCTTCTCCGCCGTGCAGGTCGATCTGGCCGCGGCTCGGCCGTCGCGGCGAGGCCCGCGGCGAGAGCGACCAGCGGATGGAAAACGTGGAGGGGTCGGCCGTCGGCGACCGGGGGGACGGCCACCGGCCGGCGGCAGGGGCGACGAGGCCATCGGGGGCGGCAAGGGCGACGACCCGCCGCGGGGCGAGCGCGGCGACGGTGTCCTGCGCGGTGGCGCTGGCGACGACACGCTCCGATCGGGGCTCGGGCGGCCCGGGTTGGACGTGCTGCGCGGTGGCCCCGGCGGGGAGAGGCTCGCCGGCGGTCGAGGCGAGCGCGTCCTCGCGGGCGGCCCCGGCGCGGACGCCTTCCGGTTCGGCCGGGACGCCCCCCTCGGCGGACCCGTCGGCTTCGAGCCGGGCCGCGACACGATCGGCCTCGCCGCCGCCGACACCGCCTTCGACGACCCCGTGATCCGCGGCCGCCCGGGCGGCGAGGACGCCCCCGTGGCCCACGGCGGGGTGCATCCCGTCGAGGGGCGTGTCGCCCGACCCGTTCGCCGAAGGCGACGCCCCCTTGCGACGGAGGGCGTCAGCCCGCGGGGTCCTCCGCCGGGGCGGCGGCCGCCTCCACCACGAGGCGCCCCTCGCGCACCGCCGTCACCCGGACGGGGGTGCCGGCGGGGAGCGGCGGGCCCGTCACCCGCCACAGGGTGTCGGCCTGGCGGAGACGGCCCGTCCCGTTCTCGATCGGCTCCGCGAGCACGAACACGCCCCCGACGAGGCCATCGGCCCGGGCGTTCAGCCGCTCGGCCGCCGCGCCGCGGGAGGGGGCGAGGGACAGGCGACGGGCGACGAGCACGAAAAGGGCCGCGAGCACCGGGAAGGCGAGGGCCTGGACGGCGAGGCCCGCGTCGAACAGGAGCGAGGCGAGCCCCACGACGACCGCCGCGAGCCCGAACCAGAACAGGAAGACGCCCGGCAGCACCGCCTCCGCCGCCAGGAGAAGGCAGCCCGCGATCACCCAGAGCCACGGCCCGAGGCCGAGGAGGACCCCCGTCACCGCCTGCATCGTCCCCTCCCCCGGCCGCGACCCGCTCCGCTCGGCGCCCGGCGGCCTCAGGCGACGACCACGTCCGAGGCCGCCTTCGGCTCGGCGAAGTCGGCGGCCCGGTACCCCTGATAATAGAGCGCCGTGGCAAGGTCCGTGAAGCGGATCTCCGCGCCGGCCGCCGCCGCCACCGCGGGCTTGGCGCGGAAGGCGATGCCGAGGCCGGCCGCCTCGATCATGGCGAGGTCGTTGGCGCCGTCGCCGATGGCCACCACCTCCCGGTGGGCGATGCCGAGTTCCTGGACGAGCGCGTCGAGCCGCTCGCGCTTGGCGGCCTTGCCGAGGACGGGCTCGATCACCGCGCCGGTGAAGACGCCGTCCTGCTCCACCAGCCGGTTCGCCTGGGCCTCGTGCATGTCGAGGGCGTCCCGCACCGGTCCGGTGAAGGCGGTGAAGCCGCCCGAGACGAGCGCCGTGTAGGCCCCGTGGGCGCGCATGGTGGCGACGAGGACGGCCGCGCCGGGCGTGAGGCGGATGCGCGTCGCGAGGAGCGTGGCCACCTCCGCCACCGGCACGCCGGCGAGGAGGGCGACCCGCTCGCGCAAGGCGGGCTCGAAGGCGATCTCGCCGCGCATGGCCCGCTCGGTGATCGACGCCACCTGTTCCTTGAGGCCGACGGCGCCGGCGAGCTCGTCGATGCACTCCTGTCCGATGAGGGTGGAATCCATGTCCGAGACGAGGAGCCGCTTGCGCCGCCCCGCCGCCTCCTGCACGAGGACGTCGGCGGGCGCATCGCCGAGCGCGGCCCGGGCGGCCGCGGTGAGCGCCCGCGCGTCGGCCCCGGGCGGGGCGGCGAGGGAGAGGTCGGCGGCGACGCCGTCCCTCAGGGGCGCCACGTCCGCCACGGGCAGGGCCGCCGACAGGCGGTCCACCAGCGCCCCGTCGAGGGTGGCCGCTTTCGGGTCGACGACGACGGTGGCGACGAGGCTCATGGAACGGGCGCACCTTTCGGGAGGACCGGCGAGCGGGCGGGGTGCGGGCGAGCCGTCCGGCGGCGACCCGCGCGCGGCGGACGGCCGGGCGGACGGCCGGGTGGACCCGCCGATCTTCCCCGCGCTCGACGCGTGGCTGATAGCCGGCCCCACGGCGAGCGGCAAGTCCGCCCTCGCCCTCGCCCTCGCCCGGCGGACGGGCGCGGTGGTGGTGAACGCGGACGCCATGCAGGTCTACGCGGGGCTGTCCGTCATCACCGCCCGCCCCTCCCCCGCCGAGGAGGCGGCCGCGCCCCATGCCCTTTACGGCCACGTGCCCATGGACCGGGCCTTTTCGGTCGCCGCATTCCTCGCCGACGCGCAGGCCGTGTTCGCCGGGGCGTCCGCCGAGGGGCGGCCTGTGGTGGTGGTCGGCGGCACCGGCCTTTACTTCACCGCGCTCGTGGACGGCCTCAGCCCCGTTCCGCCGGTGCCGGCGCCCGTGCGCGCGCGCTGGCGGGAGCGGGCGGCCGCACTGCCGGCGCCGGCGCTCCACGCCGAGCTCGCCGCCCGCGACCCGGCGATGGCGGCGCGCCTGCGCCCGTCCGACCCCCAGCGGATCGTCCGCGCCCTCGAGGTGCTGGAGGGCACGGGCCGATCCCTCGCCGACTGGCAGGCAGAGCCCCGCCGGCGCCTCCTCGCCCGGCCCGCGGAGGCGGGCGGCCGCACGGGCGGGCTGGTGCTCGCGCCGGACCGGGCGTGGCTGCGCGGGCGGATCGCCGAGCGCTTCGAGGCGATGCTCGCGGCGGGCGCCCTGGAGGAGGCCCGGGCCGCCCGGGACCTTCCGCCGCACCTGCCGGCGGCGAAGGCGCTCGGCCTGCAGCCGCTCCTCGCCCACCTTTCCGGACACCTGTCGCTCGCCGAGGCCGCGGGCCGGGCCGTCGCCGACACCCGCCGCTACGCCAAGCGGCAGGAGACGTGGTTCCGCGGCCGCTTTCCGGGGTGGCCCCGGCTTTGCCCGCCCGCCGATCCCGACGCGGCCGCCGGGGCGCTGGCGGCGCGTCCGGCGGGCGAAACATTCGGCACGATTTCCCGTTGACCGCGCAATGTTGTGAGACTAGGTTTCCGGCCACGACGGGGTCTGCCTTGTCGTCGGGTGTCGTAGGGCGCGCCACGCGCCCGCATGTCTAGGATGGACGGGGCGCAATGGCCGCTTCCCTCATCGTAACGGAAATGCGCATCGCCGGGGCGGGCTGAGGTCCGCCCGGACGGTCGGTGGTGCGCGACGCGGGTCCCTCTCGGGGCCTTTTTTTTTCCTTCCGCCACCGCCGATCGCCGCCCGCAAGCCCCGGCCCAGCCAGCCGGGCGAGGCTGGGGTGGCGTCGGCACGGCGGCGGGGCGAGGGCGGCGGAGGCCGCGGCGGAACGGGCGGGGCGTGCAGCGCCCCGGCGAGCTGACGGAGAGACGGGATGACCGAGGTTACGGACAGGGCGGCCGAAGCCGCCGCGCAGGGCGAGGCCGCAGCCGAGGGGGCGGCGGTGGCGCCAGCGGACGCCCCGCAGATGATGAGCGGCGCGGAAATGGTCATCCGTGCGCTCCAGGACCAGGGCGTGACGACGATCTTCGGCTATCCCGGCGGCGCGGTCCTGCCGATCTACGACGAGATCTTCCAGCAGGACCGGATCGAGCACGTTCTCGTCCGGCACGAGCAGGGCGCGGGCCACGCCGCCGAGGGCTA
>CAZJNX010000327.1:0-3875 GCA_964547415.1 uncultured Hyphomicrobiales bacterium | reverse complement strand
ACGTCCGCGCCCTTGGTGAAGATGCCGCCGCCGAGGCGCGCGAAGATGGAGATGAGCGAGGCGCCGAAGCCGAGCGCCACGAGGGCGTCGATCACCGTGCGGCTCGTCGCCTCGTAGCCCATGGAGAGGAGGATGGCGAAGTAGACCGACACGCCGAGGAGAGCGAGGCCGGCGACGAGGAGGCCGGTGACAGCGCCGGACTTGAAGGCGATGTCGAGGCCCGCGCCGAGGGAGACGCTGGCGGCCTGGGCGGTGCGCACGTTGGCCCTGACCGACACCAGCATGCCGATGAAGCCGGCCGCCGCCGACAGGACCGCGCCGATCACGAAGCCGATGGCGACGAGGAGGCCGAGGAGCCACCACACCACGAGGAAGATGACGACGCCGACGATGGCGATGGTGGTGTACTGGCGGAACAGGTAGGCCTGCGCGCCTTCCTGGATGGCGCCGGCGATCTCCTTCATGCGGGGTGTTCCCGCGTCCGCCGACATGACGCTGCGGATCGCCCAGATGCCGTAGGCGATCGACAGGGCGCCGCAGATGATGACCAGCACCACTCCGAGCATTGTGTTCCTCCAGGTCGGGACCGTCGGCCGCCCCCGCGGGGTCTGTCGTTACCGGGGGCGTGCCGGCCGCGCCGTCGGCAGGGACTGTTGGCGGGGCCGGTGAGCCCCGACGGCGCGGTGAGCGTTCGTGTTCACAAACGCGCCAACGCGTCAAGCGCTGCGGCGCGGCATGGGGCGCGCGCCGCGCCGCTGCGGCGCGAACGATGCGGGGCCCCGGCCGCCGGACGGGAAAATGGGCGGATCGTGCCCGCGCGTCTTCCGTTCGGATGACGAGGGGCTTCTTCCCGTCGCCCACCCTCGCGGACGCGTGGGCCCGTCCCGTTGCGACGACGCCGTCGCCGGCCGGCGCGGGAACGATAGCCTAGACGGACAGGCGGGCGACGACGAGCCGTCCCGCGGGCAGGGCCGCGACACCCTCCCGGGCGGGCGCGGCGACGACGAGCTCGACGGCGGCGGCGGGCGGGATGCCCTCTCCGGCGGCCGGGGAACGTGCAGGGCGGCCGAGGCCGGGACGAGCTCGCGGGGGGTGAAGGCAGCGACGTGGGCTTGCAGCACCGACGCGCGGGCCGGGACAACGTGGACGTCGAGGCGGGCGGCGACCGGCTCGACATGGCCGCCGTCGCGGACGGGATGGACGAGGTGCGCATCCGCCCGGCCGAGCACGGCGAAAGCAGCCTCCTCCTCTACGACGGCGGCAGGGTGAAGCGCGCGGGGCTCGCGCCCGGCGCCCTCGACGAGGCGAGCTTCCTGTTCCGACCGCGGGCCGGCACGGACGCGCCGCGCCGCCGTCAGGCCGAGCGGGGCGTGCCGCCCGAGCGGGCGCCCGCGAGAAGCACGGCGAAGGTGGCGACGACGACCGCGAGGATGGTCCAGTTGATGGCGTTCCAGCCGACGAGGGCGAACAGGGTGCCGGAGGAGAAGGAGGCGACGGCCATGGAGCCGAACACGAGGAAGTCGTTGGCGGCCTGGAGGCGGCCCCGCTCCTCCGGGCGCTGTTCGGCCGTCAGCATGGAGGTGGCGCCGATGAAGCCGAAGTTCCAGCCGACGCCGAGGAGGACGAGGGCGAGCCAGAAGTTGGCGAGCTCCACGCCCGACAGGCCGATCGCCGCGGCGGCCGCCAGCAGGACGAGGCCCGCCGCCGCCACCTTGCGCGCGCCGAAGCGGGCGATGATCGAGCCGGTGAAGAAGCTCGGCCCGTACATGGCGAGGACGTGCCACTGGATGCCGAGGGCCGCCTGTTCGGTGGAGAACCCGCAGAAGACGATCGCGATGGGCGCGGCCGTCATCATCAGCGACATGGTGGCGTAGGAGACGAGCGCGCACAGGACCGCGAGCGCGATCTTCGGCTCCGACAGGATCTCGAGGATCGGCCGCCAGCCCTCGCCGCGGGCGACGCGCCGCGGCGGCCTCGGGATCTTCAGGAAGACGAGGAAGCCGATCGCCACGAGGCACAGGCCCGCCTGGGCGAAGAAGGCGCCCGCGAAGGCGATGGGTGCGAACAGGTCCTTGGTGTAGATGACGGTCTGGGGGCCGATCACGGCCGCGGCGATGCCGCCCGCGAGCACCCAGGAGATCGCCTTCGGCCGGAACATGGGCGAGGCGGTGTCGACGGCGGCGAAGCGGTACTGCTGGACGAAGGCGAAGGCGAAGCCGGACAGGAAGGTGCCCGCGCACATCAGGAAGAAGAGGGCCTCGAGGATCGCGAAGGAGGCGAGGAGGCCGCCGCACGCGCCGACGAGCGCCCCGCCGATGAAGCCCGGCCGGCGTCCGAAGCGCTGCATGAAGAGGGCGGCCGGGATGGTGCCCGCGGCGATCCCGATCACCATCGTGGTGACGGGAAGGGTGGCGAGCATCGGCGCCTCGGGCATGAGGTAGCCGCCGGTGAGCCCTCCGAGGGAGACGTTCACCGACATCATCGCCCCGCCGAAGGCCTGGGCACCGGCGAGAAGGACGGTGTTTCGCCGGGCGAGACGGTCGTCGAAGCGCGGTGCGTCGGCGGGCGCGTCCGCCTCGGCCGCCCGCTCCCCCATGGTCCCCGTCCGGCCGGTCATGCGCCGCCAGTCTCCCCGTCCGTTCCGCCCGCGGCGCCCCGCATCGGGCGCGCCCGTCTGCGCCCACCATAACGCCGGGGCCGCCTTGGGAAAGCGTACCACCCCCGGCGGCGAGGGTTTCGGGCGCATGGCAGGCATGAGCCCGGCACGCGAGGGCCGCCGGCCGGAGCGTCGCCCCGCTCGTCGCCCGCTCACCCCGTGGCCCCTACCCCGTCCTTCCCAGCGCGGCCCGCGCGCGCTGCCGGCCCGACAGGAGGTGCGGCGCAGCGGCGACGCCCGGGTTTCGCCTGCGGGTCCCGCCGCCCCGGCCGTGCCTCGGCCGTCGATGGGCCGTCGACCGGCCCGACGGCGGGCGCGAGGCGGCCTGCGCCCCGTGCCGCGCCGGGCCCGTCGCGGCATCCTCCCCCGTCCCGGCGGACTTGGAGAGCGGTCTCACCGCCCGACAGGGAGAACGGTGGCCCGGCGAGGCGAGCGCACGCGCGCGGCAGCACCCCACGACCGCCGGGTCGGCCGGGGAGCACGGGCGCCCTGTCGGAGCGCGGACCGGCGCGATATGAGCTGCGCCACGGTCGCCGTGCGCGGCGGTGGCGCAATTCGGGGCGGACTGGGACGGTGCTGCCCTCACCCACGGCTGCCCGGCGGGGCGATCGGGCGCGGGCGAAGGACGGAGGACGGACGGTGCGGATCGTCGGCGGTCGGCTGAAGGGGGCGGCGCTCAAGGGGCCGGGGTCGGACGCGACGCGGCCCACCGGCGACCGGCTGCGGGAGAGCCTGTTCAACATCCTCGCCCACGGCCACGGCGATCCGGTGCAAGGCGCGCGCGTCCTCGACCTGTTCGCCGGGACGGGGGCGCTCGGCCTCGAGGCGCTGTCCCGCGGCGCGGCCTTCGCCCTCTTCGTGGAAGACGCGGCGCGGGCACGCGGCATCATCCGGGCCAACGCCGACGCGCTCGGGCTCACCGGGCTCGTCAGGATCTGGCGGCGGGACGCGACGCGCCTCGGCCCCCTCGGCGGGCAGGCCCCGTTCGACCTCGCCTTCTGCGACCCGCCCTACGGCCGTGGCCTCGGGGAAGCGGCGCTCGCGGGCGCCCTCGCTGGCGGCTGGCTGCGGCCGGGGGCCCTGTGCGTCCTCGAGGAGGCGCGGGAGGCGGGGCCGGTGGAGGTGCCGGGCCTTTCCCTCATCGACCGGCGGGAGGCGGGGGCGAGCGCCCTTCACTTCTTCCGCGTGCCGGACGCGGGGGGCGGCCTCAGCGCGGCGC
>CAZJNX010000326.1:3143-3886 GCA_964547415.1 uncultured Hyphomicrobiales bacterium | reverse complement strand
GAGATCGCCGAGGAGACGGTGCGGCGCCACCGCCTCGCCTTCTCCGAGGACGTGGTGCTGTCCCGCTCCCTCGCCATCGGCGGCGAGTACGCCTACCGCCAGCGGGGCGAGCACCACATGTGGCTGCCCGACACGGTGGCGAACCTGCAGCACGCCGTGCGCACCGGGCAGAGCGAGAAGTATCTCGAGTATGCCCGCAACGTGAACGAGGAGAACGGGCGCTACACGCTCCGCGGCCTGTTCCGCATCCGCGACGCCGAGGAGGCGGGCCGCGCGCCCGTGCCGATGGAGGAGGTGGAGCCCGCCGCCGAGATCGTGAAGCGCTTTTCGACCGGGGCCATGTCGCTCGGCGCCATCTCCAAGGAGGCGCACGAGACCCTGGCGCTCGCCATGAACGAGATCGGCGGCAAGTCCAACACCGGCGAGGGCGGCGAGGAGGCGGAGCGCTACCGCCCGCTCGCAGACGGGCGCTCCAAGCGCTCGGCGATCAAGCAGGTGGCCTCCGGCCGGTTCGGCGTGACGACCGAGTATCTCGTCAACGCCGACCAGATCCAGATCAAGGTCGCGCAAGGGGCCAAGCCCGGCGAGGGCGGCCAGCTTCCGGGCCACAAGGTGGACGCGGTGATCGCCAAGATCCGCCACTCCACCAAGGGCGTCGGGCTGATCTCGCCGCCGCCGCACCATGACATCTACTCGATCGAGGATCTGGCGCAGCTGATTTACGACCTGAAGAACTCCAACCC
>CAZJNX010000326.1:0-3133 GCA_964547415.1 uncultured Hyphomicrobiales bacterium | reverse complement strand
AGCCGCAGGGGATGTCCCGCCCAACTTGGACAATCTCTGCATCTACTCGATCGAGGATCTCGCCCAGCTGATCTTCGACCTCAAGAACGTGAACCCGGCGGCCGACATCTCGGTGAAGCTCGTCTCCGAGGTGGGCGTCGGGACGGTGGCGGCCGGCGTCGCCAAGGCGCGGGCCGACCACATCACCATTGCGGGCTACGACGGGGGGACGGGCGCCTCGCCGCTCACCTCCATCAAGCACGCGGGCAGCCCGTGGGAGATCGGCCTCGCGGAGACCCACCAGACCCTCGTCGGCAACAACCTGCGCTCGCGCGTCGCCCTCCAGGTCGACGGCGGGATGCGCACGGGGCGCGACGTGATCGTGGGCGCCCTCCTCGGCGCCGACGAGTTCGGCTTCTCGACGGCCCCGCTGGTGGCAGCGGGCTGCATCATGATGCGCAAGTGCCACCTCAACACCTGCCCGGTCGGCGTCGCCACCCAGGACCCGGTGTTGCGCAAGCGCTTCCGCGGCATGCCCGAGCACGTCATCAACTACTTCTTCTACGTGGCGGAGGAGGTGCGGGATTATCTCGCGACGATGGGCTTCCGCTCGGTCGACGAGATCATCGGCCGGACCGAGCTGCTCGACCAGACGAAGCTCGTCGACCACTTCAAGGCGAAGCACCTCGACTTCTCCCGCGTGTTCGTCCGCTGCGACGCCCCGCCGGAGGAGATGCGCAACACGATCCGCCAGGTGCACCCGATCGACGACGTGCTCGACCGCACGCTGATCGACCGGGCGAAGCCCGCGCTCGAGCGGGGCGAGCCGGTGGTCATCGAGAGCCCCGTCACCAACGTGGACCGGGCGGTCGGCGCCATGCTGTCGGGCGAGGTGGCCAAGCGCCACGGTCACGAGGGCCTCGCCGACGACACCATCGTGGTGCGCCTTTCGGGCACGGCGGGCCAGTCCTTCGGGGCGTGGATCGCGGCCGGCGTCACCCTCGACCTCACGGGGGCGGCCAACGACTACGTGGGCAAGGGCCTGTCGGGCGGGCGGATCGTGGTGCGCGCGCCGCGGGAGAGCCAGCTCGTCGCGGCCGAGTCCATCATCGTCGGCAACACCGTCCTTTACGGCGCGATCTCGGGCGAGTGCTTCTTCGAGGGGATCGCGGGCGAGCGCTTCGCGGTGCGGAACTCGGGCGCGATCGCGGTCGTGGAGGGCGTCGGCGACCACGGCTGCGAGTACATGACGGGTGGCTGCGTCGTCGTCATCGGACAGACCGGGCGGAACTTCGCGGCCGGCATGTCGGGCGGCGTCGCCTACGTCCTCGACGAGGCCGGCGACTTCGCGCGGCGCTGCAACCTCGCCATGGTGGATCTCGAGCCGGTGACGGAGGAGGACGACCTCCTCGAGCGCCTCCACCACCACGGCGGCGACATCGAGCACAAGGGCCGCGTCGACGTCACCGCCGCCATGAACCGGCACGACGACGAGCGCCTCAGGACCCTCATCACCCGCCACGTGGAGTTCACGGGCTCGCCCCGCGGCCGCGCGATCCTCGAGAACTGGGACCACTATCGGCCGAAGTTCGTGAAGGTGATGCCGGTGGAGTATCGCCGGGCGCTCGAGGAGATGGAGCGCCAGCGCATGGACGTGGCGGCCGAGTAGGCGGCGAGCCTTTACGGCGGGGCCGCTCCTTTCCACATCACGGGAAGGCGGCGGCCCGTCACGTGCGGGGGCCGTGGACGGGACGCGATGACGCAGAGCGAGTTTCAGACGCTGCGCAACGAGCGCGTCGCCATCAGGGGCGAGATGGCGAAGCGCGTCCATGACGTGGACACCCCCCTCGACGGCGTCGACCCACGCCGCGATCGGGTGGACCGCCGCCTCGACGGTGTGGACGAGCGGCCCGGCGCGCTGGGCCGGCGGCTGGTCGGCGCCGAGAGCCGGTCGCGGATCGGGGAGGCGCAGCTGAAGACGAGGCCCGACATCCTCTCGCCGATGGCGGTGAACGGGCTTGTCTTCGCCCGGCTCGCCTTCGCGTTCCCGATGGCCGGCGACCTGTTTCGCTAAGGGGCTGCGGTGAGGGATCCGGAGCGCCTCGTCGCATGCGCGGCCACCTTCTCGCGCGATGCGGGCTGGATGGCCGCCGCGCTCAACGGCGCGAGCCTCCTCGCGCTTCCCCTGTTCGCGGGGCTTCCGGCCCTCGGCGGCCTCACGACGGGCGGCATCGTGCTCGCGGGGGCGAGCTTCGGCCTCGGCGGCGCGTTCGCGGGGCTCTTCGCCTTCCTCGGCTACCTCCACTACGCATGGCGGGGCGAGGCGGGCATGGCGGCCGAGGCCGGGGCCGACCCGGCGCGGCCCGCCCGGCGTGCGCGGGCCGCGCACGTCCTCGGGATCCTGGCGGGGACGCTTTCCTTCCTCGCCTTCATGTCCGGCTGGATCTTCGCGGGCGACGCGGCGATCCGGGCCGGCGGATGGAACTAGTGACGGGCGCCCGCGGCGGCGCGGACGGTTGATCGGAGGGTTGAGGCGATGGGCAAGGTCACGGGCTTTCTGGAGATCGACCGGCAGGAGCAGAAGTACCAGCCCGCCGGCGACCGCATCCGCCACTTCAAGGAATTCACGCTGCCGCTCTCCGACCCGGAGGTGCAGCGCCAGGCCGCCCGCTGCATGGACTGCGGCATTCCCTACTGCCACGGGCCCCACGGCTGCCCGGTGGAGAACCAGATCCCGGACTGGAATGACCTCGTCTACCAGGACGACTGGGAGGAAGCCTCGCGCAACCTCCACTCCACCAACAACTTCCCCGAGTTCACGGGCCGCATCTGCCCCGCCCCGTGCGAGGAGGCCTGCACCCTCAACCTCGAGGACAGCCCCGTCTCCATCAAGACGATCGAGCAGGCGATCGCGGACAAGGCCTGGGAGAAGGGCTGGATCAAGCCCGAGCCGCCGTCCCGCTACACGGGCCGCAAGGTCGCCGTCATCGGCTCTGGCTCGGCCGGTCTCGCGGCGGCGCAGCAACTCGCCCGCGTCGGCCACGAGGTGCACGTCTTCGAGCGGGAGCCGCGGGCGGGCGGGCTCCTGCGCTACGGCATCCCCGACTTCAAGATGGAGAAGCACTACATCGACCGCCGCGTGAAGCAGATGGAG
>CAZJNX010000325.1:0-3958 GCA_964547415.1 uncultured Hyphomicrobiales bacterium | reverse complement strand
CCTGTCCGAGCCCAAGAACGACCTCGTGAAGCAGTATCAGCGCCTGTTCGAGATGGAGGGCGTGGACCTCACCTTCCACGAGGACGCGCTCGCCGCGATCGCGCGCAAGGCGATCGAGCGCAAGACGGGCGCCCGGGGCCTGCGCTCCATCATGGAGGGCATCCTGCTCGAGACCATGTTCGAGCTGCCGGGCCTCGACGGCGTGCGCGAGGTGGTGATCTCCGACGACGTGGTCGCCGGCAGCGCCCGCCCGCTCTACATCTACGCCGACCGCGCAGGGCAGTCCCTCACCTCCGCCTGAGGGGCGCCGGTCCGACGGGCCGGCGTGCCGGAAGGCGGCGGTGCAAGCCCCGCGCAAGGCCGCCGTGCTCTGCGAAGGGTGGAGAGGAAGCGATCCGACAGGTCGCGCCGGGCGCGTTCGCCCGGTGCGCTGAAAGGTGGCGGGGTCTGCCCGCGTGCGCGCGCCTTGCGCGGGGGCAGCCACGCCTTGAATACGCCGGACGCGCGCGCCACTTGCCTGTCAGGATGGGGCGATCGCCAGCGCCGTCCGGCGCCGGGCCGCCCGAACAGACCGGCCGCCCGTTCGTCCGCCATCCGATCGTGGATGGCGGGGCGGGCGGCCACCGCGGTGGTTCGAGTCATGCATACTGACCGTGGTGGGTCGGACCACGCCGAAAGGATAATCACATGACGGTTCTGACAGAGGACGAGCGGGGGAACGGGACCTTTCCGGTGTTGCCGCTGAGGGACATCGTGGTCTTCCCCCACATTATCGTGCCGTTGTTCGTCGGCCGCGAGAAATCGATCCGCGCCCTCGAGGAGGTGATGCGGGCCGACAACCAGATCCTGCTCGTGACCCAGAAGGAAGCAGGCGACGACGACCCGACGGCGGACGGTCTTTACGAGATCGGCACGCTCGCGACGGTGCTGCAGCTGCTGAAACTGCCGGACGGCACGGTCAAGGTGCTGGTGGAGGGTGCCTCCCGCGCGAAGATAGGCCGCCTCACCGGCCGGACCGATTTCTTCGAGGCCGAGATCACACCGATCGCGGACGAGGTCCACGACGAGGTGGAGGCCCAGGCGCTCGGCCGCTCGGTCGTGAGCGAGTTCGAGAACTACGTCAAGCTGAACAAGAAGATCTCCCCCGAGGTGATCGGCGCGGTCAGCCAGATCGAGGACTTCTCGAAGCTGGCGGACACGGTGGCCTCGCATCTGGCCGTCAAGATCCCCGAGAAGCAGAACATTCTCGGGATCGCCAGCGTGAGCCAGCGGCTCGAGAAGGTGCTCGGCATCATGGAGAGCGAGATCTCGGTCCTCCAGGTCGAGAAGCGCATCCGCTCGCGCGTCAAGCGGCAAATGGAGAAGACCCAGCGCGAGTACTACCTGAACGAGCAGATGCGGGCGATCCAGAAGGAGCTGGGCGACGGCGAGGACGGCCGCGACGAGCTTGCCGAGATCGAGGAGCGGATCAAGTCCACCAAGCTCACCAAGGAAGCGCGGGAAAAGGCTGAGGCTGAGCTGAAGAAGCTGCGTCAGATGAGTCCGATGTCCGCCGAAGCGACGGTGGTCCGCAACTATCTAGACTGGCTCCTGTCCATTCCGTGGGCCAAGAAGAGCCGCGTCAAGCATGACCTTGCCAATGCGGAAAAGGTCCTCGACACGGATCACTATGGCCTGGAGAAGGTGAAGGAGCGGATCGTCGAGTATCTCGCCGTCCAGAGCCGCGCCAACAAGCTCAAGGGGCCGATCCTTTGCCTCGTGGGTCCGCCTGGCGTGGGCAAGACCTCGCTCGGCCGCTCGGTCGCCAAGGCGACGGGGCGCGAATTCGTGCGCATGTCGCTCGGCGGCGTCCGCGACGAGGCGGAGATTCGCGGTCACCGGCGCACCTACATCGGCTCGATGCCCGGCAAGGTCATCCAGTCGATGAAGAAGGCGAAGAAGTCCAACCCGCTCTTCCTGCTCGACGAGATCGACAAGATGGGAATGGATTTCCGGGGCGATCCGTCGTCGGCGCTTCTCGAGGTGCTGGACCCGGAGCAGAACGCCACCTTCATGGACCACTACCTCGAGGTCGAGTACGACCTGTCGGACGTGATGTTCGTGACGACGGCGAACACGCTCAACATTCCGCCCGCGTTGATGGACAGGATGGAGATCATCCGCATCGCGGGTTACACGGAGGATGAGAAGGTCGAGATCGCCAAGCGCCATCTCCTGCCGAAGGCGGAGCGCGACCACGGGCTGAAGAAGGGCGAGTTCTCCATCGAGGACGACGCCATGCGCCACCTCATCCGCCGCTACACGCGCGAGGCGGGCGTGCGCAACCTGGAGCGGGAGATCGCGACCCTCGCCCGCAAGGCGGTGAAGGAACTTCTCGTCTCCAAGGGCGAGAAGACGGCCATCCACGTCACGCCGGACGTGGTGGAGGAGATGCTCGGCGCGCCCCGGTACCGCTTCGGCGAAGCGGAGCAGGAGGACCAGGTGGGTGTCGCCACCGGCCTCGCCTGGACCGAGGTGGGTGGCGAGCTCCTCACCATCGAGGGCGTCATGATGCCCGGCAAGGGCAAGATGACCGTCACCGGCAACCTCCGGGACGTGATGAAGGAGTCGATCTCCGCGGCGGCCGCCTACGTGCGCTCCCGTGCGGTGGAGCTCGGCATCAAGCCGACGATGTTCGACACCCGGGACATCCACGTCCACGTGCCGGAGGGGGCCACCCCGAAGGACGGCCCGTCCGCGGGCATCGCCATGGCGACCACGGTCGTCTCGGTGATGACCGGCATTCCGGTTCGGCGCGACATCGCCATGACGGGCGAGATCACGCTCCGCGGCCGGGTGCTGCCCATCGGCGGCCTCAAGGAGAAGCTCCTCGCCGCGCTGCGCGGTGGCATCAAGACGGTGCTGATCCCCGAGGAGAACGCCAAGGACCTCGCGGACATCCCCGAGAACGTGAAGAACGCCCTCGAGATCGTCCCGGTCTCGCGGATGGACGAGATCCTCGAGCGCGCCCTCGTCGAAAAGCCCGAGCCCATCGAATGGACGGAGGCCGACGAACGTGCCCGCGTCCCCCTCGCCGACGAGGAGGGCGCCGAGCCGGGCACCTTCCGCGCCCACTGACGCCTCCGGGGGGGCCGCCGACGCGGCCCCCCCGGCAGTTCCTCGCTCTTCTCGAACAGCATCCGCGCCGTCCGATCGCCGCTCGGGCAAGATGCTCAGCCACCTGGCTACCGGCGCGAGAAGGCGGGCGATGCGATCCGGCCGATGGCCCGTCGTGCGCAAGAGCCGGACGCGCGGCGCCTCGTGCGACCGTCGCTCTCCATTCACCTCGAGGGACAAGGCCGGGCAGTCTCCGGCAGTGGCCGCCGACCTGCCGAGGAGGCGATGCACCTGATGGTCGCGGCGCCCGGCGGGCTTCCGGTACCAGTGGGTCGGACGGCACCGGCCCCGGACGAGACGTGTCCCCGTGCCGGGTGAGCGCGGTGCCGGGTGCGAGCGGTGCCGGGTGCGAGCGGTGCCGGGTCTTGGTCGGCTCGCGTCACGAAGCGGCGACTGTCGGCTGCCGATGCTGCGGAACGGCCTCTGCCCCCGACGTATCCCCCGGAACTTTGCCGCCGTCCGTGGATCGCAGCCCGAAGGTGCCGTCACGGCATTCCCCGGTTACGTCCTGCGCCGCATGGGGAGTGCGCAGGCGCGAGACGTCGGCGCGCTCGACGATCACGAAATGAACGGACCGGCCTCCATTCGTCCACTGCGGGTTAACCGCAGTCCGGGTCGTCGCGGCAGGCGGTGAGAAGGGCGCGGGCGTCGGCCCGCGTGGCGGCGTCGACGGCTGGCGACACCTGGGCGGTGTGGGCGGTGACCATCCTCAGACGGCGTGACCGGCCCCGGCAAGTCCGGACCAAGGCCTGATCGATGCCAACGCGCCTATCGGATGGCCCTGTGGAGGCATGAGGAGGCG
>CAZJNX010000324.1:0-4010 GCA_964547415.1 uncultured Hyphomicrobiales bacterium | reverse complement strand
GGCCTCCTTCGCCTCGGGCGGGTCGAACAGGTAGCCCTCGAGGAAGGTGATGCCGCAATCGCGCACCACGGCGGCGTCGATGTCGGCCACCGACAGGTGCTGGCTCGCGCCGAGGAAGGTGTTCATGGTCCGCTCCCCGTCCGGCGACACGAGGACGAGGCAGGAGGCGGTCGGCACGCCGTTGGCGAGGGGGGGCGTCCCGAAGGCGATGCCGAGGGAGCGCATGTCGTGGCCGTAGGCCTCGCCGAACTCGTCCTCCGCCACCTTGCCGATGAAGGCGCCCTTGCCGCCGAGGGCGGCGACGCCCGCGATGGTGTTGCCCGACGAGCCGCCGGAGACGCGGACCACCGGCCCCACGCGGTCGTAGATGCGGTGGATCTCGTCGGCCTCGACCAGGCGCATGGATCCCTTCACCAGCCCCTCGGCGACGAGGAAGTCGTCCTCCACGTGGCCGAGGATGTCGAAGATGGCGTTGCCGATGGCGAGCACGTCGTAGGTCGGTGTCGACATGGGTCTCGGGTGCTCCTCGTTGTGCGGAAAGCGCGCATGTCGGCCGGATCGCTCCGTCCCGTCAAGCCGCGCCCCCGCCCGGCAGCCCCGCGCGACCGGCCGCGGGGGCCCTTCCCGCCCCCGCGGTCGCCGGCCCGGGCGTCAGGCCGCGGGCGCCCGCCGCGGGTCCTGGAGCGCGCGCTCGAGGGCGTCCGTCGACCCGGCGTCCGGCAGGATGCCGACGCCGTGTTCGGGATCGACGTCGATGGGCGCGGGCTCCGGCGCGATGAAGCCCGCTTCGGTGCCGTCGTCCTCGCCGGTCGGCTGGACGTATGGCGCGAGGGGGTCGGGCCGGGCGAAGCCGGAGAAGTCGAAGGCGGCGGGATCGGCGAGGATGCCCCCGCCGTCGTCGGTGGTGACGGGATCGCCCGCCCCCGCGATCGGGCCCGCCACGGCGCCGGTGTCGGCGAAGGCCGGGTCGTCCTCCACCGTGCGCGCCGTTGACGCGCCGCCCTCGCCGCTGCCGGAGACCGCCTTGTCGGCCGCGGCGGCCTCCTTCTCGGAGGGCGGCGGCGGCGGGTCGTTCCGGTCCTTGCCGAAGTGGCTCTCGCCGGGGTCGTCCGCCGCGGGCGGCGGCGGCGGGGGCGCGATCTCGAAGTCGGCGTTGCCGTTCTCGATGTCGGCCCGGTGCTTGCGGCCCTCCTCGGTGCCCGGGTCGAACCACTTCTCCGCCCGGTCGAGGCCGAGGGCGATGCCGAGCCCGGACTCGGAGCGCACCGTGCCGACCGGGTCCTCCTTCGAGCCCGCGGTCGTGTCGAAGACCGGGCCGTCGGACTTGCCGTCAAAGAGCTTCGAGTCGGTGATGTCGACGGTCTTGCCGTCCGGGGAGACGGTGGTCACGCGCTTGCCCGCGTTCTCCTCCCCGGCGACGTCCGGGTCCATGTTCATGGTGGTGCCGCCGTCCTTGTAGGTGCCGCCGTAGGTCTCCCACAGGTGTTTCTCGCCCGGGCCCCAGGGATTGGTCTCGGAGCCCTTCGGATCGTGCGGCGTCCCGTCCGTCCGGGTGACGGTCATGGTCGCTTCGTCGCCGAGGTCGATCGTCCCGCCGTGGACGGTGCCGAGCCACTGGTGCTCCGGCCGCCACGGGTTGTCGGGCGAACCCGCGAGGCCCTTGCCGACCGTGGTGCCGGTCTGGCCGGTGGCGCACACGTCGAGGGCGTCGCCGTCGGGCGCGAACGGGTCGGCCCCGCCGGCGTCCGGCACGTCCGGCGCGGCGCCCGGCCCCGCCGGCCCCATGCCCCCCCGATCCATGCCCGCCGGATTCTTGTCCGCCGGACCGTTCTCGCCGCCGGACCAGTCGAAACCGTCCGGCAGGGGCCCGTCGCCGGGGGTGCCCTCTGCTTCGCCGAGCGGACCGGCGTCCGGGCCGAACCAGTGGTTCGCGCCGGTCGGATCCGCGCCCGCGCCGGCCTCGCCGGCCGGGGCGCCGGGGCCGAGGTCGCCGGCACCCGCCGGGCCCTCCACGGGGACGCCCGGCACCTCGCCCCGGTCCGCTGCCGGCGGCACGGCCCCGGCGGGCCCGTCCTCGCCCTTGGCTCCGCCGGGCACGCCCTGCGTCATGTCCGCGCCGGTCCCGGGAGCGGGAAGGTCCATACCCGGAAGGTCCATGCCGCGCTGGCCGCCCGTGGCGGGGAGCGCCGGAAGCGGGGCCCCTTCGAGGGCGAGGTCGTCGAGGGCGAGCCCCTCCGCCGGGGGCGGCGGCGCGGGCAGGTCGAGGGCGAGCCCCTCCGCCGGGGGCGGCGGCGCGGGCAGGTCGAGGGCGGTATCGAGGGCGGCGGCGAGCGCGCCGGAGGCATCGAGGTCGGCGTCCGGGAAGAGGTCCATGGCGGGGTCGTGTCTCCGGTGGGGCGGGCGTCGCGGCCCGATGCGCCGGAGATGGGGGGGAACGGCGCGGCGCGGCGTGACGGCGATCACGAAAGGGCGAGGCGCCGGTCCCGAGGGCAGGGCGAACGGGCCCGCTGCGACCTTCTTGCAGGCCCCTGCGCCGCACGGCGTGTTTTGACGGCCGCCCCGCTTCGGCCTAGAACCCCTCCAGACTCGTCGAAGCGGCACCATCGGAGTAGCCATGGCAGACGCGCGCACCGGCAACGGCGCCCCCCGCCCCCTGTCGCCCCACCTGCAGGTCTACCGACCCATCGTCACGATGGTCATGTCGATCCTGCACCGGATCACGGGGGTGGCCAACTTCCTCGGCATCGTGCTGGTCGCCTGGTGGCTCGTGGCGGCGGCCTCGGGGCCCGAGGCCTATGCCACGGCCGCGGGCTTCCTGGGCTCCTGGTTCGGCATCCTGATCCTGTTCGCGTTCACCTGGTCGCTGACCCACCACATGCTCGGCGGCATCCGCCACCTCATCTGGGACACCGGGCGCGGCTTCGAGGAAGGCCCGCGGCGCCAGCTCGCCTGGGCCACCATCGTCGGATCGGCGACCTTCACGGTCCTGATCTGGATCGTCGGCCTCACGGTCTGAGGAGGAGAGACCCCGTGCGCACCCCCCTCAAGTCCGTCCGCTACCTCGGCTCGGCGAAGTCGGGCACCCAGCATTTCTTCCGCCAGCGGCTGACGGCGATCGCCAACATCCCGCTCGTGGTCTTCTTCATGGTCCTCGTGATCTCGCTCGCGGGTGCGCCATACGAGGAGGTGGTTGCGACGATCGGCTCGCCGCTGATCGCGATCCTGCTCTCGCTGGCGGTCGTTTCGGTCACATATCACATGCATCTCGGCATGCAGGTCGTGATCGAGGACTACGTGCACCAGGAGGGCTCGAAGCTCGCCCTCATCCTCGCGAGCACCTTCTTCGCGATCGTGATCGCGGTGGCCTCGGTCTTCTCGATCCTCAGGATCAGCTTCATCGGAGCGTGACACCCATGGCTCAGGCGAACGGGCACAACGGCAACGGCGCGGCGCCAGCGGCGAACGGCTACGCCTACAAGGTGACCGACCACGAGTTCGATGTGGTCGTGGTGGGCGCTGGCGGCGCGGGCCTCAGGACGGTCGTGGGCTGCGCCGAGGCGGGCCTCAGGACCGCCTGCATCACCAAGGTGTTTCCGACGCGCTCCCACACGGTCGCCGCCCAGGGCGGCATCTCGGCCGCGCTCGGCAACATGGGCGAGGACGACTGGCGCTGGCACATGTACGACACCGTGAAGGGGTCGGACTGGCTCGGCGACCAGGACGCCATCGAGTACCTGTGCCGCCACGCGCCCGCCGCCGTCTACGAGCTCGAGCACTGGGGCGTGCCGTTCTCCCGCACCGAGGACGGCAAGATCTACCAGCGCCCGTTCGGCGGCCACATGCGGAACTTCGGCGAGGCCCCGGTGCAGCGCGCCTGCGCCGCCGCCGACCGCACCGGTCATGCCATCCTGCACACGCTCTATCAGCAGTCCCTGAAGTACAAGGCCAAGTTCTTCATCGAATACTTCGCCCTCGATCTGATCATGCAGGACGGCGCCTGCCGGGGTGTC
>CAZJNX010000323.1:0-4025 GCA_964547415.1 uncultured Hyphomicrobiales bacterium | reverse complement strand
ATTGATTTCACTGGCTTTCTGCGCGCGCCAAGCTGTTCACCTCGACGACAGGGGCGCCAAGCTGAGACGGAACAGAGATACAACCTTCGCTTACGGCCGGGAGGGGGCGCGGCCCATCATCTGCGGGCTTCGTCGAACGGCGCGCTGGCTCGGTTTCGTCTGCGGGTCTTGCTGGCGAAGCGGAACATCGGCTGGAGGCAGCCAGCCCCGGCGGTTATGCGGCCGTTTGCGGCGACGGGCCGGTTCGCAGAACGAAGCGGGCGCGCTCGCGGCGGAGCATCTCGTAGGGACTGGCGCTCCGGATGCCGAGGCCGATGCAGGCGTTCGGGATCTTGATCTTGCGGACGGTGTTGGCGGGAACCTCATGCGTGACGAGGGTGTGGCCGTGGGCCAGCGCGTGAGCGACGAGCCAATAATCCGCGACCTGAAAGAAGGTCGATATGGCGGCTGGCTCATAGCCCGCCCCGATTGCCCACGTGGTGACGGTGCGAAGGGCCGGAACCACTGGGTCGTCAGGAGGCAGGAAGAACGCCTCGCCCCGCTCGTCCGCCCAGGCCGACAGCTCGTCCGCGCCAGCCCGCAGCTCGTCGCCGACCTTCTCGATGCTCGCTACCTGGCCGGCGGCGTTCCGGTCGATGAGCCAGTCCCAGAAGGCGGGGCAGAAATCGAGCCCGTAGTGAAGGTTCTTGGCCTGGATGAAGACGTTGGCGTCGAGCAGGTAGCGGGTCACAGCACGCCCACCTCCCGGCCGAGGTTCTCGAAGGTCTCGGTCTTCGACACGCCCAGCATGCGGAAGGCGTCGCGGTAGAGCGTCTGGCCCTCGAGCGTGCTCTCGACGAGGGCGCGAGCGAAGCGGTGGCCAACGCGGCTGAGCGTCGTGCGGTAGAAGTCGCCACCGCCCCCGCTCTCTCGAGCCAAGCCGCGGAGGCGCTCGATCTCGGTGGCCCATGCAGCGTCGAAGGCCGGTCGCCGGATGTGGCCCGCGTCGAGGAGCCGGCGTAGGATGACGAGGGTGCTCACCTTGAAGCGACGGGCGAGCCGCGGGAGTGTGTCGGAGAGCGCCTCCTGGGGCACGAGGGCGGCCCGTACGGCCTCCAGCGGGGCGAGCAGCTCGGCCGCCACGGCATTGCACCAGACCTCCTCGGGGCGGTGGCCTCCGATGGTCGCCGCGCTCGCGTCCGACACGGCGGAGGAGCCGAGCCACAGGTGGGCCAGCTCGTGGGCCAGCGTGAACATTTGGCCCGCCTTCGTGTCCTGCCCGTTCACGAAGACGAGCGGGGCGAGCGGGTCGGAGAGAGCGAAGCCGCGGAACTCGGCCAGGTCGAGCGTGCGGCGGGTGTTGCTGCCGACGACACCACTCGTCATGACGAGAACGCCCGCCGCTTCGGCTTCGGCCACGAACAGGCGAAGCGCCTCCTCCCAGGTGCGGCAGGCCGCGCGGGCGTCGAGGTCGAAGCTTAACGCCTCGGCCATCCGGCGGGCGGCCACCGGCACGGGTGTCTCGGTCGTGGCACTCCCGACGAAGGAGACCTTCGGGGCGCGGGTCATCTCCGCGAACTCGCGATACCAGGCCTGCCGCTCTTGGCAGGCGTAGAGGGTGTCGAGGAGGTTCGGGCTCGCGCGGCGCAAGAGGCGGCCGCCCATGGTGCGGAAGTCCGGGATCGGCAGCGCCTCGACCGGCGGGGCCGGCAGGAAGAGGGTGCCGAAGGGCACGTGGACGGCGCGGGCGAACTCCTCCAGCTGGCGAAGCGTTGGTTGCCGGGTGCCGGCCTCCCACTCCTCGAGCTTCGGGAATCGATGGAGGAGGTCGTCTGGCTCCAGCCCCGCGCGCTCGCGCGCCCAGGCAACCATGATTGGTTCGACGGGTGCTCGGGTCATTCGACGACCAATCGGCGGCTTTCGGCTCCGTTGCAGGCGCGTACCAGTATAGCCTGCATCGGGCCCATTCAAAATCGGAGACTTAGGTGGCGTGGCGGTCTCGACGCGCCCACGAATCGCCCGCGATCAGCCTTAAGCCGTCTGGCTTGAAGCCATCACGGCGCAGCTCGTCCCGCATCCGTAGCGCACGTTCGCGCGCTTTCGCCCAACGCGCCTGCTGGAGAAGCTCCAAGACTCGCGGATGAATCGTAACCGGCGGGCACGCTCCATCCCGTGTATCGGCTTGACGGGGCAGGCGGTGCTGACGCAGGGCTGGTTGGCAAAGAACTTTGCAAAGTTGTTTGCCAACGAGCGGCGGGGAACGACGCTCAGGCGGCCGCGGCGGCGCGGTCGGCGAAGGACCACGGCAAGAGGTCGTCGAGCCGGGCGGCGGGGTGGCCACCGGCGATCGCCTCGAGGGTCGCCTTCACGTAGGCGTACGGCTCGACGCCGTTCATGCGGCAGGTGCCGATCAGCGAGGCGAGGCAGGCCCAGCTGCGGGCGCCCTCGTCGTGGCCCGCGAACAGGGCGTTCTTCCTGGTCAGGGCATGCGGGCGGATGAGGTTCTCCACCCTGTTGGAGTCCATCTCGACACGGCCGTCGTCGAGGAAGACGCACAGCGGCTCCCACGCCTTCAGGATGTACCGGACGGCCTCACCCATCGCGCTGCGGCCGGACAGGCGCTCGGCCTGTGCCCGCAGCCAGCTGCCGAGGTCCTCCACCAGCGGCTTCGATCGCGCCTGGCGGACGGCGCGTCGGGTCTCGGGCGCCTCGCCGCGGATCTCCGTCTCGATGCGGTACAGCGCCGCGATGCGGGAGAGAGCCTCCTCGGCGACGGGCGAGCCGGCCCTGGGGGTGGCATCGATCAGCTTGCGGCGCGCGTGCGACCAGCACTGCGCGAGCAGGAGCGGCTGCCCGCCCGCACGCTCGCCCGTCGCCAGGCGGCGATAGCCCGCGTACCCGTCGACCTGGAGGACACCGTCGAAGCCGGCGGTAAGGCGCTCGGCATGCTCCCCGGCGCGGCCGGGTGCATAGGCGAACACCACGCCCGGCGGATCCGGCCCGCCCCACGGCCTGTCGTCCCGCGCCATCGCCCAGAGGTACCCGGTCTTCGTTCTGCCGCGACCGGGGTCGAGGACCGGGATCGGGGTCTCGTCCATAAAGAGCTTTCCGGAGCGCTTCAGGAGCGCGGCCATCCGCTCGACGACCGGGTGAAGATGCCAGGCGGCCGTGCCCACCCAGTCGGCCAGGGTCGAGCGCTCCACCGTCACGCCCTGGCGCGCGAACACCCGGGCCTGGCGATAAAGCGGAAGATGCTCGGAGAACTTGGACACGATGACGTGGGCGATCAGCGCCTCCGTCGGCAGGCCGCCCTCGACGAGGTGCGCCGGCGCGGGCGCCTGGATGACCCCGGCGCAGCCCTTCGGGCAGGCGTAGCGGGGGCGGATCGTGACGATCACGCGGAGCTGCGCCGGCACGATGTCGAGCCGGTGGGACCGGTCCTCGCCGATCCGCGCCATCTCCCCGCAGCCGCACGGGCAGCGCCGGTCGTCCGGCTCGACGAGGCGCTCGACGCGCGGCAGGTCGGCCGGCAGCGCGCGCTGCGTCTTCCGCTCTTCGTCGCCGGCTGCCTTCGCCGGTCCCGCGCCGTCGGTCGCGGAGCCTGCGCCACGCCCCGTCTTCGCCTCGGCGATCGCGGTCTCGATCTCCTCGAGCGTGAGGGCGAGCTGGTCGGGGTGCAGCCTCTCCGAGCGCGGTCCGAAGCGGGCGCGGCGCAGCTCCCTCAGCAGCGTCTCGAGCCGGGCTGCATACGCCTTCTGGTCGGCGATCTCCGCCTCGAGGTGCGCCCGCGCCGCCCGCTCGGCCATGAGCGCGGCCGCCTGCGCCTCGAACGCCGCCCGCAGGCGCGGTGGCAGCGCTGACAGGTCGGGCGCGTCGTCGGCGAACGGCATGGGAGGACCATACGTCGTCGGTGCCGCTGCGGGCAGGCCGACGTGCAGGGCCGAGTCAATCCGCCGCGGCCGGCACCCGCACCCGCCGCGGCATCACACGACGCCAGTCGAGCCCCTCGAACAGCGCCTCGAACTGGGCCCGCGTCAGCCGCATGA
>CAZJNX010000322.1:0-4050 GCA_964547415.1 uncultured Hyphomicrobiales bacterium | reverse complement strand
AACGGCGACATCATGATCCGCTCGCTGGTGCTGATGGCCGCCTTCACCACCTTCACCGCCGTCGGCGCCCGCGGGGGGGACGCCGTGCTCGCGGCCAACGCGATCCTCATGAACTTCATCCTGGTGTCCGCCTTCTTCCTCGACGGGCTCGCCGCGGCGGCCGAGCAGCTCGCGGGTCGCGCGGTCGGCGCCCGCTACCGGCCCGCCTTCGACCGGGCGGTCTCCCTCACGGTCTGGTGGGGCTTCGCCGTCGCCGCGGGCCTGTCGGCGCTCTACTGGTTCGGCGGCGGGGCCGGGATCGACCTCCTGACGACGGCGGAGGACGTGCGGGCGCTCGCGCGGGAATACCTGCCGTGGGCGGCGCTGTGCCCGCTCCTCGGCGTCCTCGCCTTCCAGATGGACGGGGTCTTCATCGGCGCCACCTGGACGAAGACGATGCGCAACATGATGATCGCCTCGTTCGCCGCCTTCCTCCTGGCGCTCGCCCTGTTCCAGCCGCTCCTCGGCAACCACGGCCTGTGGCTCGCCCTCGGCCTGTTCTTCGGCGCCCGCGGATTCACCCTCCTTGCCCGCGTGCCGGCCCGCGCCGCCGCCACCTTCCCCTGAGGCGACCGCCCGCCGGCCTCAACCCGCGCTGTCGAGCCAGTCGGGAAGCGCGGCGACGGAGGCGATGCGCCCGGTGGGAACGGGCCTCGCCGGCGCCTCGTCGCGGGCGGTGTACTTGCCGGTGCGCACCTGCACCGCGGCAAGGCCCGCCGAAAGGGCGCCGCCGACGTCGGCCTCGATGTCGTCGCCCACCATGAGGGCGGCGTCCGGCGACAGGCCGAGCCCGTCGACGGCGGCCCGGAAGAAGGCCGGGGAGGGCTTGCCGACCACCTCCGCCTCCACCTGCGCGGCGTACTCGAGGGCGGCGACGAAGGGGCCGAGGTCGAGGGAGATGCGCCCCGACCGCCGCGTGAAGCGGTTGCGGTGGAGGGCGATGAGCGGCGCCCCGTCCCGCACCATGGCGAACAGGGCGTCGAGCCGGGCGAAGGTGAAGCCCTCGTGGAGGTCGCCCAGCACCACCGCCCCGGGCGCCTCCTCCACCAGCGCGAAGGCCTGGAAGTCCGCGGCGAGGGCGGGCGGGGCTGCCAGGTGGATCCGCGTCACGCCGCGCTCGGCGAGCGCGCGGGCGGCGGTCGCGGCCGGCGTCAGCACCGCCTCCTCCGCGGCCTCGATGCCGGCCGACGCGAGGCGGGCGGCGACGGCGGCGCAGGGCGCGGTGGTCGTGTTGGTGAGGAAGCGCACGCCGAGGTCGCGGGCGCGCAGGGCGGCGACGGCCGCCGCCGCGCCCGCGACGGGCTTTCCCTCGTCGAGAAGCACCCCCTCGATGTCGAGGAGGACGCCGCGCACCGCCATCTGCCGCCCCAGTCGAACCGTCCGCGCGCACTATCGCGCGCGGCCCGGGCCGGCTCAACCGGCGGCGGCCCTGTGCGGCTGGGGCGGGAGGAAGCCGATGGGCTGGCGGCGCGGCCCCTCCTGGCGGATCGTCGCCACGATCTCCTCGTACTCGCGCTCCATCTCCGGGGTGACGGACGGGCGCGTCGAGGAGAACGCCCGGTCGAAGTGGGCGGCCGACACCGAGGGCGCGCCGTCCTTGAGGGCGAGGAGGCCCGCCCGCCGCACGAGGTCGGACAGGTCCGCGCCGGTGTAGCGCTCGGCCCGCGCGGCGAGGGCGGCAAGGTCGACGTCCGCGCCGAGGGGGGTGTCGCGGGTGTGGATCTCGAGGATCCGCTCACGCCCCGCCGCGTCCGGCACGGGCACGTAGACGAGCTCGTCGAAGCGGCCGGGCCTCAGAAGCGCCGGGTCCACGAGGTTGGGCCGGTTGGTGGCGCCCACCACGACGACGCCCGCGAGTTCCTCCAGCCCGTCCATCTCCGACAGGATGGTGTTGACGACCCGCTCCGTCACCTGCGGTTCGCCGAGGCCGCCGCCGCGGGCGGGCACCAGGCTGTCGATCTCGTCGATGAAGACGACGGAGGGGGCCACCTGCCGGGCGCGGCGGAACAGGCGCGCCACCTGCTGCTCCGATTCGCCGTACCACTTGGACAGGAGGTCGGAGGAGCGGGCGGTGATGAAGTTGGCCTCCGCCTCCCGGGCGACGGCCTTGGCCATCATGGTCTTGCCGGTGCCGGGCGGGCCGAACATGAGAAAGCCCTTGGCCGGGCGGATGCCGAGGCGGCGGAAGGCCTCCGGGTCCTTGAGCGGCAGCTCGATCCCCTCGGCGAGGCGCTCGCGCGTCGCCTCGAGGCCGCCCACGTCCGCCCATGTCACGTTGGGCACCTCGATCATGATCTCCCGCATGGCCGACGGCTGGACGCGCTTCAGCGCGCCCTCGAAGTCCCGTCGCTCCACCTGAAGGCTTTCCAGCACCTCCGCGGGGACGCCCTGGTCGAGGTCGATCGCCGGCAGGATGCGGCGGACGGCCTCGATCGCCGCCTCCCGGCACAGCGCCGACAGGTCCGCCCCGACGAAGCCGTGGGTGAGGCGGGCGATGGCGGGAAGGTCCACGTCCGCGGCGAGCGGCATCCCGCGGGTGTGGATGGCGAGAATCTCGCGCCGGCCGGCCTGGTCGGGCGCGCCGATCACGATCTCCCGGTCGAAGCGGCCGGGGCGGCGCAGCGCCTCGTCGATGGCGTCGGGCCGGTTGGTGGCGCCGATCACCACCACGTTCTCCCGCGGCTCGAGCCCGTCCATCAGGGTGAGGAGCTGGGCGACGAGGCGCCGCTCGGCCTCGCCCGACACCTGGTCGCGCTTGGGCGCGATGGAATCGATCTCGTCGAGGAAGACGATGGCCGGGCTCGAAGCGCGCGCGTCCTGGAAGATCTCGCGCAGGCGCTCCTCCGATTCGCCGTAGTGCCGGCCCATGATCTCCGGGCCCGCGATCGAGAAGAAGGTGGCCTCCGCCTCGTTGGCGACGGCGCGGGCGAGGAGCGTCTTGCCGGTGCCGGGCGGCCCGTGCATGAGGACGCCCTTGGGCGGGTCGATGCCGAGGCGGTGGAACAGCTCGGGCCGGCGCAGGGGCAGCTCGATCATCTCCCGGATCTGGTCGGTCGCCGCGCCGATGCCGCCGATGTCGTCGTAGGAGACGTCGGCGCGGCGGGTGTCCCGCGGCTCCTCGTAGACCGGCCGCAGCTCCACCTCGGTCTCCGGCCCCATGACGACGATGCCGCGCGGGGCGGTGGACACGACGACGAGGCGGATTTCCTGCAGCCCGTAGGCGGGCTGGTCGAAGTACTGGCGCAGCTCGGGCGGGATGTCGCCGCCGCCGATGCGCGAGTGGATCGAGGTGGAGATCACGTCGCCGGCCACGAACGGGCGGCGCAGGAAGGTGCGCTTCAGCGCCTCGCCCGGCCCCTCGAGGCGCAGGTTCTTCTGGGCGGGCGCCACCACGATGCGGGCGGCGGGGCGGGTGTCGGCGGGACGCACCTCCACGAAGTCGCCCGAGCCCGCGCCCGCGTTCCCCCGCTGCAGCCCGTCGAGGCGCACGAGGGCGAGGCCCTCGTCCTCCGGGTAGGGTGGCATGGCGATCGCCGCGGTGTGGCGGCGGCCGACGATCTCCACCGGCTGGCCCTCGCGGATGCCGGCTTCCGCCATGGCCTGCCGCCCGATCCGGGCGATGCAGCGGCCCGAGTCCTCGGGCCGGGCGTTCGCCACCTGGAGGCGGACGCCCTCGGGCTGGTCGTCCTGCCGGGTCTTGTCGTGGGCCATGGGCACGTCTTTCGCATCGCTCGGGTGAGCGGCGAACGCACGGCATGAGACCGCGTTCCTATGCGTTGGGCGCCGGCGTGTGATGGCGCCGCCATGCCGCAGCAGGAGGGGGCGCGATGGGAATCCGCCGACAGTCCGCCGGAGCCGACCCTTTTCGCAGGGCGCCGGGCGTGGGCCGGGTCGCGACCCCTTGCGGCGCGAGGCGGTCCGTGCCCGGCGCGAGCCTCGAGATGGAGGCCGGCGGTTTCATACCGGCGCACCATACTCGTGACTCGGTAAGGTTTTGATGGTCCGGGTCTG
>CAZJNX010000321.1:0-4052 GCA_964547415.1 uncultured Hyphomicrobiales bacterium | reverse complement strand
TCGCCGTCAAACCGCTGCTTGCGATAATTGACGCAGTGGCCGATCAGTTCGTCAAGCACCCAAGCGGTGAGGGCTTCGTGATGGGACTTGTAGGTCAGCAAGTTGTGCGCGCGCAGGTTCTCGAGTCCATCGGGCAACTCGGGTTCCGGCTGGCATGGATCGCTCGGCCCTGCCGCTTCAATGATGGCGACATCGAGCAGTTGGCTTTTCAGGGCCATTTCCAGTTCGAGCTCAACGGCCCAGGGCGCCTCGGCAAAGACCTCCATCAGCGCAATACCGAAGGCGCGATGCCACAGGCGCAGGGGGTTTTTGTCCGAGGGGTGGCGGATGTCGGCGCTCATGGGGCGAGTGTAGCCGATGGCGTCTCAGCAGACACCCGCAGCGAGGAGCAGCCAACACGCCCTCTCGACCGTGCTCGAAGAGCATGTAGACGCAGAGCGCGAGATCGGGCGATGCGCGCGGGCGCAGCTGATAGACAAGGTCGGCGTACGGGGCACGCAGCGCCTTGGACACGGAGCTGTCCTTGCTGATCTCCAAGCTGTCGAGATCGACGAATGCCAGCAATTCCGCTGGCAGGTGCCAGCGCAGAAAGTCTTGGGCGATCTCGCGGCGCGTGAAGCGCTCGCGAAAGTAGACGTCATGCGGATTGTTGATCTCGTCCATGATGTCCCCCGGTGCGTACAGCCGTGCCTGGGAGACTATCGGCCAGTGATTCAATCAGGCAACATGCGGGACGTGTCAGCCGTCCGCCGGGGAACCGAAGACCGGCCTCAGTTTATTGTGGTCCGTCCCTGGTTTGACGGCGGCCCTTGCCAGCGTCATGGCCTTGACCTAGGCTGGCGTTTCAGCCGCTGTGATCAGAGAGGACGCCATGGCACTCGCTGAAGAAGACATCGAATTCATCAAGACCCACCTCGGCGAATGGCTGACCGAGCAATCGCTGGGCAAGCCGCCGGCGGTCTACGAGATCGAGCTGCGCGAGCGCATGGTGCGGGTGGAGGAAGCACTCAAGCACCAACGCGAGCTGATGCGCGAAGGCTTTGAGCGCATGGATCAGCGCTTCGAGCAGGTCGGAAAGCGCTTTGAGCAAGCCGACAAGCGCCACGATGAGATGCTCAAGCGCCATGATCGGCAGTTTCTCTGGCTGATTGGCTTCATCACCACCGGCGTTGGCCTGATCATCGGCGTGCTGAAGTTTCTCTAATGACAGCTGCTCTACCGGCAGATCGCCATGGTTGCAGCCGATGTCCACGGCGGTGGCCTGCTCCGCCAACCTCAGGGGCGGTCGGGGAACACGTCCGCAGACAGATGCTCAGTTAGACCATCGAACACCACAAAGTCGCTGCCGGGAGTGATCAGCGGCGCATAGGCTTGCAGTTCGGCCAGGGCGTGAGCTGGTGATTGGCAGTTGCTGTCGAGACAGACCAATCATCGACATCGACCCAAACACCCTCAATCTCGACCCCAAGCGCATCGAAGCCGCCATCACCCCGCGCACCATCGCCATCATGCCGGTGCATGTGTATTGCCGCCATCCGAGCGTTCATCTGCGCCAAGACCAGCGCGGAAACCGCTTGAGGGAAGTTGCGTTTTAGCAGCGCAAGTCGCCAGATGTAGGATATCGTCGAACACCGCCAGATCGCTCGCCCCTCGACATCGAGCAGGCCAAGGCCCTCGCTCGCGCGCTCAAATGTCATCCCGGTGCCTTGGCTTTTCCGGCGTGGGATATCGAGCAGGAATCGGCCGCTTAGCGCCAGTGGATCTTCGCCAGAAACCTGCACGCATCACCGGCGCCGCCGCTGGTTTTGGCCGCGCCCTCGCCGAGCGCCTGTTCGCCGAAGGCGCCCGCGTCGCCGCGCTCGATTGCGACCGCGAACGGCTCGAGCAGTTCGTCGCGACTCATCCAGCACTGCTCGCCACGGGCCCTAGGGGAGCTCATAGACGCCGTCCCAGGCGGCGGCGCGTAACGGATGCGCGCGGGTGAGCTGCTCGGGGTAGCCTGTGGCGACTGCATAGAGGCCGAAGGCGTCGAGCGGGTGGCGCTTGCCATCGCCGTCAAGCCGCTGCTTGCGATAATTAACGTAGTGGCCGATCAGTTCGTCGAGCACCCAGGCGCTGAGGGCTTATTCAACCGCCCAGGGCGCCTCGGCAAAGATCTCCATCAGCGCAATACCGAAGGCTCGGTGCCAGAGGCGCAGGGGGTCTTTGTCCGAGGGGTCGCGGATGTCGGCGCTCATGGGGTCAGAGTAGCCGATGGCGTCTCAGCAGACACCCGCAGCGAGGAACAGCCAATACGCCCTCGACCCCGGAGACTGGCTTTGCTCGCCCTGTCCTCAATGGTTTCGTGGCAGCCGACCGTTAACGTGGTCCGTCCCTCAAAATTCTGCTATTCAGTAATGATACCGACATTGTGCAATAATGATTTGACCGCTTTGGATGGTGTAGACCAAACGATGCTCTTCAGTAATCCTCCGGCTCCAAAAACCTGACCATTCATACTTGAGAGGCTCAGGTTTTCCGATACCCTCAAACGGGGTTCTCTGGACGTCCTTAACCAGAGCGTTGATCCGCCTCAAGATACGTTTATCGGCTACCTGCCAATACAAATAATCCTCCCATGCTTGTGGATGCCAGCTAATCATCGATTAAAGCGCGCGGCTCAAATGTTCCGCGTCTGATATCATGAATTGCCTGATCAAGTCGCTCACGGTTTCGTGCCGAGCTTTTCAGATAGGCGGTTTCAAGATAGGCGCTTTGATGATCAATCCGCTCCTCAAGAATCTCGACGGCCATTTGCTCCGGCGTTTGTTCCGCAAGGATCGCCAATAGCGTGATTTTCTCACTTAATCGCTCAGGGATTTCAATACACAACATGCGCTTAGCCTCCAATAACGGATTGTCTTCAACGCGCCGCAACTCCCCAGGCACCGCGATGCGGATCTGGTGCTTTTGGTCAACCTGATTGTCAATCTCAAACGCTGGGTGGGTCTTGAGGCACTCGTCCACGGCGGCCTTGGGGCGGCGCTCAGCGAAACACCGCCTCCGGCGACTCCGCCGTGAGGATGCGCTCGGACCATTCCAGCAGCGTCTCGGCATCAGCCTCTTGAATCTGCTGGCGCAGCTTCACATCGGCCGGACCGAATTTGCGCTCCATCAGTCGCAGCAGAAGCTTGGCTTCGCCTTCGCGCTCGCCCTACTCGCGGCCCTGCTCGCGGCCCTGCTCACTATATCGATCGATAAAGGTCTGCATGATCGGATCTCCCGGTGAGGTCTGCTCCAACAACTGGCGGGCGTCATCTTCCGCCACCCGTTGAGTACCTTGGTACATAATATCTCAGCAGCGATTCCAGAATCTCGAGCGCGGTGTCGCGATCGGCGATCTGGTCAATCAGGGCGATCAACCGCTCCAGAGGCTCAAACGGTTCCTAGCTGAAAATCCAGCACATCGCGAGTTGCACCAGGCGGGTGAGCACATCGCCCTTGATCTCGGCGTTGGTGCGCGCTGAGAGATCGTGCAAGGCGTACCGAAACTGTGGCACGTAGAGTTGCAGCACCACTGGCAGTGGTCGGACCAGGGCGTGAAAATCGCTCGGCGCGTGCCAGGTGTTGCGGCCATGGTAGAGCACTATGGGGTAGACCGCTGGCAGGTGCCAGCGCAGAAAGTCTTGGGCGATCTCGCGGCGCGTGAAGCGCTCGCGAAAGTAGACGTCATGCGGATTGTTGATCTCGTCCATGATGTCCCCCGGTGCGTACAGCCGTGCCTGGGAGACTATCGGCCAATGATTCAATCAGGCAACATTCGGGACGTGTCAGCCGTCCGCTGGGGAACCGAAGACCGGCCTCGGTTTATTGTGGTCCGTCCCTGGTTTGACGCCGGTCCGCTCAAGGACTGGATCATCTTCTTCGAACACTGGCAGGAGAGCGCACTGATGGCCAGCATCACCCATCTCCCGGTGCAGCGTGCCATGGCGCAGCTGCAAGCGCTCAGCGCCAATGACGAGCACTGAGCGCTTGGCCTCACCGAGGCTCACCCTGGTCGTCATCGCCCGCAA
>CAZJNX010000320.1:0-4052 GCA_964547415.1 uncultured Hyphomicrobiales bacterium | reverse complement strand
GCCGCCCGCCGCGGCTGGACGGGCCGCCCGCCGCGGCTGGACGGGCCGCCCGCGGGGACGAGCCGCCCGCGCGGCTGGACGGGCCGCCCGCGGGGACGAGCCGCCCGCGCGGCTGGACGGGCCCGCCCGGGCGGGTGGGACGGGGCCGCCCGCGGCGGTGGACGGGCGCTCTCGGCAGTTGGAGAGGAGGGGGTCGCCGATGGGCGGCTGCGGGCGACGGCTCGCGCAGCGCACCCCGCCCGGCGCGGCGACCCGACTCTCCCGGTCGCGACTCGGCCGCGGCAGGGAAACACGAAAAAAGCCCGCGGCGGTGGCCGCGGGCTTCCGTGAGGTGCCGTGGTCGGGGGCGGGCGTCAGTGGACGCTCACCATCGTCAGCTCATGCTGGATGGCGCTCGCCACCACGGCGTTCGGGTCGTCGGCGAGGGCCATGGGGCTGCCGTCGGCGCCCATCATCGCCCAGAGCTTGCCCGGCAGATCCGCCGGCGCCTGGGGGAAGAGCCTGTGCACCTCCTCCGGCTTCAGCGGCTTCATGTAGGCGATCTGTCCGCCGCCGATCCGGGCAAGGGCCTCGGCGGAAATCGGCGCGTCCTTGCGGGACAGGGTGTCGGTGCCGGTCATGTCGCACTCCTTCTCGTGGGCCATCGGTGCGGGACCTCCTTCAGTCCCGGGCGTTGATGGCGATGGTGCGGATGGTCTTCTCCGGTTCGGGCCGGGCGAGGTCGATGGACAGGAGACCGTCCTTGAGCTCCGCCCCGAGGATCTCGATCCCCTCGGCCAGAACGAAGGCACGCTGGAACTGTCGGGCCGCGATTCCCCGGTGGAGGAACTCCCGGTCATGGTCCCGCTCGTCCGTCTGACGGCCGCGGATCACCAGCTGGCTCTCCTCCAGCGTCACACTCAGCTGGTCCCGGGTGAAGCCGGCCACCGCGAGGGTGATCCGCAGGATGTCGGCGCCGTCCCAGTTCGCGATCCGTTCGATGTTGTACGGCGGATAGCCGTCGTTCGAGGCCTTCGATACGCGGTCCAGCACGCGCTCTATTTCGTCGAACCCGAGCAGGAGCGGGCTTGAGAAGGTCGTCATGCGCGACATTGCCTCAGTCCCAGATGCTAGCGACTGTCGGGCCGGACCCGCAACGGCATCCGACCTCCATGCCATATGGGCGTGCGCCGGGCCGGTTCAAGCGGACCGGGCGAGAGTGTTGCCGCGATGTGACAGGTGTGGCCGGATCATCCCTCGCCGGGAGGCTCGTCCGGGGCCGCCGGCAGGAGGTCGGGGCGGCGGGCGGCGGTGAGCGCCCGGGCGGCCTCGGTCCGCCAGCGGCGGACGGCCCCGTGGTCGCCGGACAGGAGGACCGGCGGGATCGGCCGACCCTCGAAGACGGCCGGGCGCGTGTACTGGGGATACTCGAGGAGGCCGGCCGAGAAGCTCTCCTCCTCGGCGGAGGCGGCGTTGCCCATGACGCCGGGCAGGAGGCGCACCACCGCCTCGAGGAGGACCATCGCCGCCACCTCGCCGCCCGACAGCACGTAGTCGCCGATCGACACCTCCTCGAGGCCGCGGGCCTCGATCACCCGCTCGTCGACCCCCTCGAAGCGGCCGCACACCACGACCGCGCCCGGTCCCGCCGCGAGCGCCCGCACCCGCGCCTGGGTGAGGGGGACGCCCCGCGGGCTCATGAGGAGGCGTGGGCGGGGATCGCCTGGGGGCGCGGCGGCGTCGATGGCCCGGGCGAGAACGTCGGCGCGCATCACCATCCCCGCGCCGCCGCCCGCGGGCGTGTCGTCCACGCTGCGGTGGCGGTCGGCGGCGAAGGCGCGGATGTCGGCCGTCGTGAGGGACCAGCGGCCCTCGGCGAGCGCCCGGCCCGACAGGCTGGCCCCGAGGGGGCCGGGAAAGAGGTCCAGGAAGAGGGTGAGGACGGTCGCCCGGAACGGACCGGCGCGCGTGTCAGCCATCGGGCGAGCCGCCGTCCGCGGCGTCTTCGGGGTCGTCCTGCGAGGCCGGCTCGAGGAGGCCGGCGGGCGGATCGACCACGAGGCGGCCAGCCGAAAGGTCCACCGCCGGCACGACGGCCCGGGTGAAGGGGACGAGGATCGTCTCGCCGCGGGGAGGGGCGATCTCGAGGAGGGGGCCCGCGCCGAAATCGAAGACGGCGACGACCCGTCCGAGGGGCGTTCCGTCGGGCCGCGCGGCCGAAAGCCCGACGAGGTCGGTTTCGTAGAACTCGTCCGGGGCCTCGATGGGGGGCAGGCGCCCGCGCTCCACGCACAGGAGCGCGTTGGTGAGGCACGCCGCTCCGTCCCGGTCCGCCACCTCCTCGAAGGTGGCGACGAGATGGCGGCCCGCCGCGCCGAGCCCGGCGAGGGTGAGGGGACGCCCGCCGGCGGTCACGAACGTGCGGTAGCCGGCAAGCCCCTCCGGATCGTCCGTGAAGGGCTGGAGGCGCACCGCGCCGCGCACCCCGTGGGGCGCGCCGATGCGGGCCATGGCGACGAGCCCGTCCGGCGCCGTCGCCGGCTCGGCCGGCGGACCGGCCCGGTCCGGGGACCGCCTCCCCGCGCCCCCGTCGGCGCCACGCTGACTGCCCGCCCCCGTGCGGGCGCGATCGCCGGCGGCTGCCGGGCCTCCGCCGCCCGTGCCGGGGGAGGGTTCGGCTGCCGCGTCCGCCGCCGACCGCGGCTGCCGGTGACCGGCGACCGGCCGCGGCGGCCCGCCGGCGGGCGGGCGCGGCTTACGCGTTCGCCTCTTCGCCGGCACCCTCGGCCTCCGCGGCGGACGCCTCGGCCTGGCGGCGGGCCTCGGCGCGCTCCTGGGCCTTCTTGCCGGGCTCGCCCTTCTTGGGGTTGGAGCGGGCCGCGCGCTCGCGGATGCCGGCCGCGTCGAGGAAGCGCAGCACCCGGTCGGTCGGCTGCGCACCGCTCGCGAGCCAATGGCGCACCCGCTCCTCGAGGAGGGTCACCCGCTCGGGATGGTCGCGCGGCAGGAGCGGGTTGTAGGTCCCGACCTTCTCGATGAAGCGGCCGTCGCGGGGGGCTCGGGCGTCGGCCACCACGATGCGGTAGTAGGGGCGCTTCTTGGCACCGCCGCGGGCGAGCCGGATCTTCAGGGGCATCTTTCCGTCTTCCTCTTTCGTCTGTCTCGGATCGTCGGGTTTCAGAACAACGGGGCAGCCGGGCGCAGCCGGTCCTTCGCGTCGGCGGGCGGCGGGTGGACGAACACCTCCGCCGGTGCGCCGACGAGGTCGATCGTGGCCTCGGAGCGGGCGCCGAGCCGGGCCGCGACGCGCTTCGAGGCCGCATTGTCCGGCGCGATGTAGCTGACGAGCCGCTCCCGCCCGAGGGCGGCGCGGGCCATGGCGCGGCAGGCGAGCGCCGCCTCCACGGCGTAGCCGCGGCCGCGCGCCTCGGCCACGAGGCACCAGCCGAGCTCCAGCTCCGGCCAGCCCTCCGGCCGCCACAACCCGACGAAGCCCGCGAACCGGCCGCTCGCCCGCTCCTCCACCGCGTACATGCCGTAGCCGCGGATCGGCCAGTGACCCACCTCCACGGCGAAGCGCCGCCACGCCTCCTCCCGGCCGCACGGCCCACCCACGAACCGCGCGCTCTCCTCGTCCGCGTAGAAGGCGGCGAACGGCTCGAAGTCGGCCGGCCGCCACGCGCGCAGAAGGAGGCGCTCCGTCGACAGGCGCCGCGGCACGGCGCCCGGGCGCGGGATCGTCTCCGGCGGCGCGCCCGCCGAGCCGGCCGTCACCTCTTCTTGCCCTTGGCGCGCTTGCCGGCCTTGCCGCTGCCGGGAAGGCCCGGAAGACCCGCGCCCGGGAAGCCGCCCATGCCGCCCGGAAGGCCCGGCAGCCCCCCGCCGCCGCCGAGGCCGGGCGGCAGGCCCGGCGGCAGCCCGCCGCCGGCCGGCGCCTTCTTCGCCATCTCCTCGAGGGCGGCCGGGTCCATGTCCGGCATGCCGCCGCCGCCCCCGCCGAGGCCGGCGAACAGGCCCTTCTTCTTGCCCATGGCCTTCATCATGTCGGCCATCTGGCGGTGCATCTTCAGCAG
>CAZJNX010000319.1:0-4072 GCA_964547415.1 uncultured Hyphomicrobiales bacterium | reverse complement strand
GGGCGAAGATGCCCTGCACCTCGTCGAGCGCCTCCTCGAAGGCGTAGCGCCAGGTCGCGGCATCGGCGGTGGCCGTCGACAGAACGAGCGCCGCCGCGGCGGCGGTGCCCAGAAGTGAACGCATGGTCTTCGTCATGTGATTTCCCCACCGAAGGAAAGATGATGGCAACGTGCGCATGACACGCCGCAGCATACCGCCGGGCGGATGCGGACGAGTACGGCCCGTTACCGTCGAGTTCATAGTGTCTGGATCGTGACCCGGGCACAAAATCGTGTCAATCCGGAAATTGCATCATGACAATCCCCGCCGGGCACGGGTGCCCGGGGCGTCATCCCCACAGGAGGGCGGGCTCGGGCCGGCTCAGGATGAGGCGGCGCAGGATGGTGAGGCCCCGCTCCAGCATGGGTTCGCTCTCCGCGCCGAGGCACACCCGCACCCCCGCCGCCACCGGCGGGTCGGTGAGGGCGAAGGCGCTCCCCGGCGCCACAGCCACCCCGTGGAAGCGGGCGTGGGCCACGAAGTCGGCCTCGCCCCACGCGGGGGGGAGGGGGAGCCACAGGTGCATCCCCGCCGGGCTCGCCGCGAAGGCCACCTCGCCCAGGATGCGCCGGGCGAGGGCGTTGCGGGCCTCGAGGGCGCGGCGCTGCCAGTCCACGAGCGCGTCGGCCGTGCCGTCAGCGATCCAGCCCATGGCGATCTCCGCGAGGATCGGCGTCGCCATCCAGTTGGTGACGAGGTGCCGGTTCGCGGCGGCCGCCGCGAGGGCGGGGGGCGTGACGAGGAAGCCGATCCGCGCGCCGGGCATCAGGCACTTGGTGAGGCCGGTGAAATAGAAGGTGCGCTCCGGCGCGAGGGCGGCGACGGGCGGCGGCCGGCCCGGCGCGAGGGGGCCCCAGGCGTCGCTCTCCACGACGGCGAGGTCGTGCCGCCGGGCGACCGCCACGATCGCCTCCCGCCGGTCCGGCGACATGGTCGTCGCCGTCGGCGACAGCCCGGTCGGCATCAGGTAGACGGCCCTCACGGGCGCCGCGCGGCAGGCCGCCTCCAGCGCCTCCGGCACGAGGCCCTCCCCGTCGACGGCGATGCCCTCGAGGCGCATGCCGAGGTAGGCCGCCAGCGTCTTCAGCGTGTGATGGCCGAGCGCCTCGGAGACGACGAGGTCCCCCGGGCTCGCCGCCGTCATCAGCGCGATGGTCATGGCCGAGGTGTTGCCGTTGGTGAGGAGCACCCGCTCCCGGTCCGCGGGCACGCCGCAGCGGCGGAGCCAGTCCACCGCGGCCGGCAGGTGGTGGCCGAGCGCGGCGGACGGTCGGAAGGAGGAGGCCGCCCGCCCCGGCAGGTCCGCCGCGAGGGCGGCGAGGGCGCGGGCCATCTCCTGGTGGTGGAGGTCGGTGAACACCGGCTTCAGGATCGACAGGTCGATGATCGCCCCGTACTGCCGGTTCGGGATGAAGGGGGTGCCCGCGTCCGGCTCGGCGGGCGCCGCGCGCACGAAGGTGCCGCGCCCGACCTCGCCCACGAGGACGCCCGCCCGGATGAGCTCGGCATAGGCCCGGCTCACCGTCTGGACGCTGACGCCGAGGTCGTAGGCGAGGTCGCGGTGGGTGGGCAGGCGGTCCCCGCCCCGCAGCGCGCCCGCGTTGACGGCGCGGACCACCGCGTCGGCGAGGGAGCGGTAGGCGGGACGGCCGAGGGACCGTCGTGTCGGCGGCCACGATGTCATGATCCAGCTTGGACCGGGATCATGACAATGCGCAACCGTCCCGTCCCGCGCCGGCGCCCTTGCGCGCCCGGCCGCCCCGCGGCTCCTGGCCCTAGACGATGTCGAGGTCCGCCGCGGTGAGGGCGGGGGCGAGGCGGGCGAGGAACGTCGCCGCGGCGGTCCCGTCGCCGTCCGGGTCGTGGAGGACCTCTCCCGTCGCCGGGGCGTACAGGATGGGGCGCCGCGCGGCGGGGCGCCCGGCGCTGGGACCCGAGGCGGACGTGCACGGATCGCCGGGCCGCGTGGGCCGTTCGGGCAGCGTCCGCTCGCGGTCACCGGTCGTGGTCGCATCGCGCCGGCGCCACACCGGGCGGGAACCCGCCGCTTTCCCGGGTGGAGGCCGGAGAAACCTCGATGGAGGCGAATGGCAGGATCGGGCGAGCCAGCGCCCCGTCCGCGGGATGATGGCGGCCGTCCGGCAGGCCTCAGGCCGGCCCCGTCGATCGTCGCCTTGCGGCGGAATCGAAACGCGCGGCGGCGAAGCCGGGGTGGCGACCGCGCCGGCGACAGCCGCGCTGTGCGCGCCGCACCGTGGCGTTCATGCCGGGCCGCGGAAGGGGAGGGGTGGTCGGAGCGGCGGGATTCGAACCCACGACCTCATGCGCCCCATGCATGCGCGCTACCAGGCTGCGCTACGCTCCGAAGACAAGGGCCACGCCAGCTTCGCGGGACATGCTGGGTCGGCCGAGCGGCGCCTATCGCGCGCCACCACCCTCTGCCTAGCCGGTCCGCGCGGGCCCCGCAAGCGGCAATCGCCTTTGCGACGGTCGGTCCGGCGGCAGCGGCCGCGATGGCATTTCGGCCGCGCGCTTAAGCGGGCGTTTACCATGCCGGCGGATCATCCCGCCATCGCCGCAACGATGGAGCTGCCACGATGCCGTCCGGGGCGGAGCTTCGACAGCCGGTGGAGCACCGGCCGAGGTGGCGGCCGACGCGGGGGCCCGCGAGGCTTGGCGGGGTCCTCCTTGCCCTCGCGGCGTTCGTCCTCCTCGCCCTCCCGCCCGACGGCGGCGGGACGCGCGCCATCGTGGACGCCTTCCTGGACAGTGCGGCCCCGCCCGGGCCCGCGGCCCTGCCGGCCCGTCCGGGCGCGGTCCGCGGCCTCACGCCGGAGGAGGCCGGGAAGGTCCGCGCCGCCCTCGCCCGCGCCTTCCGGTCCGGGCACATCGAGGATGCCCTCGGCCCCGCCGGGACGGGCGAGGCGCTGCCGGTGGAGGTCCGGCGGCTCGGCGAGAAGCGGATCCGCATCGTGGCGAGAGCGCCGGATGCGGCCGTTGCCCGGGCCGTCGCGGAGGCGGCCATGGACGCCGTCCTGTCTCGCCCGGGGCCGGATGGCGGGGTCGTCCGCCCCCGCCTCGTCCTCGCCGCGACGGCCGAGGCCGGTCCCCGCCTGCCGGCATCGCTCCTCGCCTCCGCGGCCCTGTCGCTCGCGGCGCTCCTCCTGCTGCGCGCGGCCCGCACCCGCCCGCAACGCCCGGCACCGGCGATGGCGCGGGTCCACCCGGTCTGAGCGCGTCCCCGCGCCGGTTTCGCCCGTTCGCGCCCCGCATGGGTCGCCGCGCCGCTTGCCTCGGCGCGGGGGCGCTCGCCGCGCGTTCCTCCGGTCCCGCGCTCGGCCCCGTCCCGACGGCCCTTGCGGGCGACCGCCTTTCCTCGCTCCTTGCGCGGTTCGACACCGTCCGTCGCGCGGGTCACGTGGCCGAGGGGCGGCGCGCCCCGGCCGACCCCACGTCCGTCGCGCGGGCCGACCGCCCGCTGGCCGACCGGGGCGGCGTCCCCGGCCGGCGCGGCCTCCGGCCAGCGCGGGCGAAACCCCCGGTGACATCCTGCCGGCGGCCTCGCCCGTGCCGGCCCCCGCGCGCCCTGGGGGCGCCGTGCCCCGGCCGATCCCACTTCCGTCGCGCGGGCCGACCGCCCGCTGGCAGACCGGCGCGGCGTCGCCGGCCGGCCCGGCCTCCGGCCAGCGCGGGCGAAACCCCCGGTGACATCCTGCCGGCGGCCTCGGGCCCGTGACGGCCCCCGCGCGCCCCGGCGGCGCCGCGCCCCGGCCGATCCCACGTCCGTTCCTGCCTTCGTCGCGCGGGCCGACTGCCCGCTGGCCGACCGGCGCGCCGTAGCCGGCCGGCCCCGCCTCCGGCCAGCGCGGCCGAAACCCCCGGTGACATCCTGCCGGCGGCCTCGGGCCCGTGCCGGCCCCCGCGCGCCCCGGGGGCGGCGCGCCCCGGGGGTGGCGCGCCCCGGCCGATCCTGCTTCCGTCGCGCGGGCCGACCGCCCGCTGGCCGACCGGGGCGGTGTCGCCGGCCGGCCC
>CAZJNX010000318.1:0-4090 GCA_964547415.1 uncultured Hyphomicrobiales bacterium | reverse complement strand
GCAGAACGCCGCCTAACCCAAAGTCCTGTCTCAAAACCGTGGACCGGTACACCCTCTCCCGGTAGGCGGCGAGGATCTCGTCCGAGCCACGGCGCTCGGCGGCGCTTTCGTCCCACGTCGCGGAGACGAGGTCCCTCGCCTTCAGCGCCGTCCAAGTATCCCGCGCCACCACCGCGACGCCGCGGTCGATGGCGAGGACGTCGACGACGCCCGGGACCGCCCTTGCCCGTGCGGCATCGAGGGCGGCGAGCCTCGCACCGAACCTCGGCGGATGGATCATCACCGCCGTCAGCATGCCCGGCAGCGAAAGGTCGATGGTGAAGACCTGCGCGCCGGTGGTCTTGCGGGCGCGGTCGAAGCGGCGCCGGTCCGGATCGCCGATCTCGGTCCACGCCGCGCGCGGCTTCAGCGCAACCTCGGCCGGCACGGGCTGGCGGGCGGCCGCCCTCGCGAACGTGCCGAGGCCGGCCGTCCGGCCGCTGGCGGCGTGGCCGAGGACGCCCTCTTCCAGCGTGACCTCCGCCGGCCGGACGCCCCATGCCGCGGCCGCCGCGGCCCGCAGCATCGCCCTCGCGGCCGCGCCCGCGGTCCGGTAACGCTCCCAGGCGCCGGCCATTGAGGTCGATCCGCCAGTTCCCTGCACCGTGCCGCCCCAGGCGGGGTTGCCGTAGAGCGCCGGATTGCCGGAGGCGCCGACGACCGCGACCTGGGACCAGGCGCAGCCCAGCTCCTCCACCACCAGCGTGGCGAGCCCGTGGTGGACGCCCTGGCCCATCTCGAACTGGGACGACAGGACCGTCACGGTCCCGTCCTCCCCGATCTCGACATAGGCGTCGAACGGGCTGACGGTCTTGCCGGCGGCGCGGCCGTCCGCCGCGAGGGCGGGGCGGAAACCGACCGCCAGCCCCGCTGCCGTGGCCGCCGCGGACAACAGGAAGACGCGACGCGAAACGGGCGCGGCGAAGCCGCTCCCGACGAGACGGGGAAGGGATCCGGGCAGCATCGTCAGGCCTCCAGGCGGCGGGCGGCTTCGTGGATGGCGGCGCGAATCCGCTGATAGGTGGCACAGCGGCACAGGTGCCCGCCCATCGCACGGTCGATGTCCGCGTCCGTCGGCTTCGGCGTCTCGCGCAAGAGCACCGTGGCGGCCACCACCTGCCCGGACTGGCAGTAGCCGCACTGCGCCACGTCGATGGCGGCCCAGGCCTCCCGCACCGCCTCGGCCGCCCGCCCGTCGAGCCCTTCGATCGTCACGACGTCCATGCCTTGGGCGACGGCGACGGGGGCCCGGCACCCTCGGACCGGCTGGCCGTTCAGCGTCACCGTGCAGGCGCCGCACAGGGCGATCCCGCAGCCGTACTTGGTGCCGGTCAGGCCGGCGTGCTCGCGCAGCGCCCACAGGAGCGGCATGTCTGGATCGACGTCGAGCTCCACGGGCCGTCCGTTCAGCGTCAATCGGGTCATCGTCCTCGCCTTCGTTTCCCTGCGCCCCGGGCTCGCCGCCTGCCTCGCCGCCTGCGTTGCAGCCCGGGGCCGCTCGCCAGGGTGGCCGCTGGGCGACGGCGCGAGAATGCTGGTCCGATCGGATGATTTGTGCGATATCATTCACGAATGGACCGCGACCTTCTCATCCATTTGCCGACCGTCCTCACGGTGGCCCGCCGTGGCGGGTTCGCCGCCGCGGCGAGCGAGCTCGGCATGAGCCCGTCCGCCGTCAGCCACGCGGTGAAGACGGTGGAGGCGCGGCTCGGCCTGCCCCTGTTCACGCGCACGACCCGCAGCGTGGCGCTCACCGACTGGGGCCGCGAGTTCGTCGACAAGATCGCGCCGGCTCTGCGCGACATCGGCGAGGCGGCGGACGGGGTGCGCGCCGCCCGGGGCCGCGTGAGCGGGCTCCTGCGGCTCAACGCGCCGCGCATCGCGCTGCCGATCTGCGTGACGCCCGTGATCGAGGCGATGGCGGCGCGCCATCGGGCGCTGACGGTGGAGGTGTTCGCCGAAGGGGCGAGCATCGACATCGTCGCGGCCGGCTTCGACGCCGGGATCCGCATCGGCGGCATGATCGACCAGGAGATGACCGCCGTGCGGCTCACCGGGCCCTTGCGCATGGCGCTCGCGGCGGCGCCCGACCTGCTGGCGAAGCACGGCGAGCCGCGGGTGGTCGACGACCTGCGCGCGCTCCCCGGCATCGCCATCCGCCGGAGCTCCACGGGCGGCCTCTACGGGTGGACGCTGCGGAGCGGCAACGAGACGATCGCGTTCGAGCCCGTCGGGCCGGTGATCGTCAACGACCCGCTCTACGCGATCGACCTGGCGATCCGGGGGCTCGGCGTCGTCAGCCTGCCGGAGCCGCTCATCCGCGAGGCGACGGGCGCGGGCCGGCTCGTCCCGATCCTGCCGGATGCCTGGGGCGAGAAGGCGGGCTTTCATCTCTACTTCACGGCGCAGGCATCGCGGAACCCGAAGCTGCGCGCCTTCATCGAAACGGCGAGGGCCGTGCTGCGCCCCTGAGGGCACGGCCGCGAAGCGCCGAAGCGCCGAAGCGCCGAAGCGCCGCGGGGCGATCGGCCTGGCCCCCGAAGACCGGACAGGAACGGGGCAATGGGAAGGGACACGCCGCCGCGGGGGCGACCCGTTCCGGCTGCGGCGGGGGCCGCGGCGCGGCTCATCCCGTGGAGCGCGTGGGCGCTCGCGGGCATCCGCGTCGCCGTTCGCACCGGGCGCCCGCGACGCGTGAGCCGCCACGGCCGTCGGGCGGACGGCGCGCTGCGCATTCGGTGATCGGATCGAACGCGGAAAGGCTGGCGGGGTCGGTCGGGCCGCCGGAGCGGGGCGAGAAAGCCGCGCCGCCGAACCGCGACCGCGTCACCGGGAAGGGGCGCCGCCCCCACCAGTGGCCGTTCCCCGCCGGGCTCCGGGCGAGGCGCTGCGGCTTTTCGTCGTCGATGGCGCCGGGTGCACCCCGTGCCGGTCCCGGACCATCGGTGAGGACGCGGCCGGCCGCCCGGCGTGATGCCCGCCGCTCCCCTTCGCGACGGATGCCGACCGCCCTGCGGACAATTCCCGAGGAGAGGCGCTGGTCCCCGTGCGGCCTCGCGCCGGGCGCGAGCCTTACGCCGCGCGGGCCCCGAGGAGGGAGTAGGCTTCCTCGACCACGTAGGGCCCGCCGCCGACGGAGGCGCGGGAGGACATGAGCACGAAGCGGTTGGCGACGAAGGCCGGGGCCTCGAAGTCGCCGCGGACGGCGAGCCAGCTCGCCACGTCCGTCGCCGAGGCGCCCTTGAGGCGGGCGATGGTGACGTGGGGGGTGTAGCGCCGCCGTTCCGGCTCGAGGCCCGCGCGCTGCATGATGCGCTCCTGCTCGGCCTGGAGCTCCATCAGGTTGCGGTCCGGCTCCACCCGCGCCCAGACGGAGTGCGGCTTCTTCGAGCCGAACGAGCCGAGGCCGCGCAGGTGGACCGGCACCGTGCGCGGGCCGACTCGGTCGAGGGCCTCGGCCACCTCGTCGGCCGTGCGGTCGTCGATGTCGCCGATGAAGCGCAGGGTGAGGTGGAAGTTCTCCGGCTCGATCCAGCGGGCCCCGCGCAGACCGCCGCGCAGGCCGAGGAGACGGCTGCGGACGTCCGCCGGAAGCTCGATGGCCGTGAACAGGCGGGGCATGGCGCACTCCCCTGGGAAGCGGCGGGCCCGGATGGGCCCCGAGTCGGCAGGCCCCGTCATTGTCGGCACGGCGGACGGCGATGTCCACCCGTCGTGCGGCGCCGTGCCGCCCTTCGCGGACGCCGCGCACAAAAAAAGGGGCGCGGCCGAAGCCGCGCCCTTGAAGGTGTCGTCAATGGTCGGACCGCGTTATCCGGATGGCCATCCGGTCGTGGCCCGGCCCCATGTTACTCGCGATTGCCGAAGAGCGACAGCAGCATGACGAACATGTTGATGAAGTTCAGATAGAGGGAAAGCGCCCCCATGATCGCCTTGCGACCCTGTACCACAGCCGCGTCACCCGCGTAGTACATCTCCTTGATGCGCTGCGTGTCATAGGCGGTGAGGCCCGCGAACACGAGGACGCCGATCACCGAGATCGCGAACTGCA
>CAZJNX010000317.1:0-4118 GCA_964547415.1 uncultured Hyphomicrobiales bacterium | reverse complement strand
TGTCCTCGAGCTCGATCTCCTTGGCGACGGTCACGCCGTCCTTGGTGATCCGCGGGGCGCCGAACGACTTCTCGATGACGACGTTGCGGCCCTTCGGCCCCAGCGTCACCTTGACGGCGTTGGCGAGCAGGTCGACGCCGCGCAGCATCTTCTCGCGCGCGTCGGTGGAGAACTTGACGTCCTTGGCAGCCATCTCGTTCTACTCCAGTTCGTGTCTTGCGTGTTCAGGCGAGGACGGGCGGCGTCAGCCGACGACACCCATGATGTCGCTCTCCTTCATGATGAGCACGTCCTCGCCGTCGATCTTGACCTCCGTGCCCGACCACTTGCCGAACAGCACGCGGTCGCCGGCCTTCACGTCGAGCGGGGTCACCTCGCCCTTCTCGTTGCGGGCGCCGGGACCGACGGCGATGATCTCGCCCTCCTGCGGCTTGTCCTTGGCGGTGTCGGGGATGATGATGCCGCCGGCGGTCTTCTCCTCGGCCTCGACGCGGCGCACGACCACGCGGTCATGGAGCGGACGGAAGTTCATGGCTCCTGTTCCTCTCGATCGATGGGCCCTCCCGCGCGGCGGCAGGGCGTGTTAACTGGCGGAAATGGCGTCTGTCGCCCGCATCGGGGCGTTAGCACTCGCATCCGACGAGTGCCAGCGGCCTCGACCTAGGCGTCGCGCGGGCTCATGTCAACGCCCGTCCGTTCCCGGGCGACCGCGCGGGGTTGGCGGCGAACCTGCTTCTTCCTGACGAATCGCAACGCGCGGACGGCGGCGGGCGGCCAGTCCCGCCTTTGCGCCGCCGGCATGCCGCCGTCCCGCCGCCATCTAGCCGTCCTCGCGGGTGGCGGGAGGGGGGATCGGCACCCGTCCCGCCGCCCGCCCCCGCGGCACCGGGGCGCCGCGGCGCAGGCCGAACAGGCAGGCGCCGACGATGATGGCCGCGCCCGCGACGGTCTCGATCCGCGGGATCTCGGCGAATAAGGCGAAGCCGAACAGCGCCGCCCAGGGAAGGGCCGTGTACTCGAGGAGGGCGAGGCGGCCCGCCCGCCCGCGCGCGAGGCCCGCGGCCATGGAAAGCTGCCCCGCCGCCCCGGCGATCCCGATGGCGAGGGCGAGGACGAGGGCGTCCGCCGGCATCGGCGTCCACAGGGCGGCGGCGGGGACGGCGAGGACGAGGGCGGCCGTCGCCGTCTGGTAGGTGACGATGGACAGCGCCGTGTCCGCCGCGCTCTGCCGGCGCATGAGGACCGCCACGAGGGCATAGCCGAACGCGCCCCCGACGGCGGCCGCGAAGGCGAGGAGGTCGGCCGCCGCCGCGCCGACGTCGATCTCGCCGCCGAGGATGACGAGGACGCCGAGGAAGCCGCCCGCGATGCCGACGAGGGTTCGCCCTGTCACGGCCTCGCCCAGGATCGCCCGGCCGAGGAGGGCGATGAACAGCGGCGCCACGAACGCCACCGACACGACGAGGGCGAGCGGGAGCCGCGAGATCGCGAAGAAGAAGGACAGGGCCGTCGCCGCCACCAGAACGCCGCGGGCGAGGTTCGCCGCGAGCGAGGGGCGCATCGCCCGCTCCCGCCGCGCCACGAACGCCGGCACGAGGACGAGGCTCGCCACCAGGTAGCGCACGAAGACGGCCTGGACGACGGGGACGAGCGCGGTGAGCGCCTTCATCCCGGCGTCCATGGCCGACATCAGGAAGATCGCGAACGCCACCAGCGCGACGGGGAGGAGCCCGGCCTCATCGCGCACCGCGGCCGCCTCCGGCCGGCGCGGACGGGACGGGCTTCTCGAAGGCGTGCTCCCAGGTGAGCGAGGCGTCGTTCAGCCAGCGCACGACCGACAGCTGGCGGAAGCCGGTGCGCCGGTAGAAGGCGTGGCCCTCGGCGAACTTCGTGTCCGACCACAGGCGCAGGCGCCGCCCGCCGGCCGCCCGCGCCACGGCCTCCGCCCGGGCGAGCATCTCGCCCGCCGTCCCGCGCCCGCGGAAGGGGGGCAGGAGATAGACCTTGGACAGCTCGAAGACGGCGGGATCGTTCGTCCTGAAGATGGCGAGGCTGCCGACCACCTGACCGTCCGCTTCGGCCACGAAGGCGGCCCCGTCCTTCGCGGCGTAGTGGCTCGCCACGGCGGCGAGCTCCGGCACCTCTTCCGGCACGAAGAAGCAGTGGGGGTAGGCGGCGAAGACGGTCCGCATGATCCCGGCGATGGCGGGGCCGTCCGCGTCCGTCGCGGGCCGCACCGCCGGGCGGGCGGGCGCGTCCGCTCGCCGCGAGGCCTCCGTCCCTTCGCGATCCGCCTCGTACGCCATTCTCGCCCGTCTCCTCGCTCCCGTCCCGGCTTGCTGCCCGGCCCTCGCCGCCCGCGCAAGCGGGTGCGGAACGGGGGAGGGTGGACGAACGTGCATGGCCGCCGCCCGCGCCGGGGAGGGCTGCCGGCGCCGCGCCCCGGCGGCCACCGGGGACCGCCGGACGTGGCGCCTTCCGTAGAGGCCGGATGGTCGCGACGGGATCGCCCGGCGGGCGCCCCGGATCGTTCGACCTGTCCGGTCCGCACCGGCGCGCACCATCTGCCCGCGGCCCGACCGGCCCTGCGCCGGCCAGCTGCGGAGCGGTGTCGGCCGTTTCCTGGACGTTGGCGCAGGAGAGGCAGGGTCGGGTGCGGGGCCGCCATCCCCTGCCGAGCGGAAAGCCGCAGCCCCCCGGGCGGCCGCCGACCGGCGGCGGCCCGTCAGGGGCTGCCCACGTAAGTACCGTCCGGTCCGCCGTTCCGGGGGCGGCTTCGGCGGGCGCTAGAAGACCGGGGGCTGGAGGAGCCCGTTCGCCGCGGAGGCGATGTCCCCGGAGGGCGACGGGCCGCGCCGAATTGCGGCGGGCCGCGCCGATCGTCCCGGATCCCGTTCAGCGAGGCGCCGCGGCGGCCGGTCCCATGCTCCGCGCCCGCCCGCCCGACCGTCCGCCACGGCCGGGCGTTTCGGGGAGCCGGGAACATGGTGCGGGGCCTGGCGTTGGTCCCACCCGGCGCGCGGATGGATCGCAGCGGCACCCTCGGCGGGCACGGGCGGCGGCCTGGAAAGCAGGAGGCCCGGGGGGTGCCCGGGCCTCGCGTTCCGTGCCGCCGTCGGGGGAGGGGCCTCAGTTGGGGATCCCGGCCTCCGGGTTCGGCGGGAAGCTCGAGTTGACCTGCAGGCCGCGCAGGAGGTCGAGGGCGTACTGGAGCTGCTGGTCCTCTTCCTTGTCCCGCGGGACGTAGGCGAAGGAGCCGGTCTCCTCCTCGCCCTCCTCGGCGCTCAGGTGGCCGCGGAGCGAAGCCTCGCCGCGCGCCTTCAGCTTGCCCTTCAGCTCGTCGGGCAGCTCCTGCACCACCTCGATGTCCGGGTCGATGCCCTTGGCCTGGATGGAGCGGCCCGCGGGCGTGTAGTAGCGGGCCGTCGTCAGGCGGATCGCCCCGTTGGAGCCGAGCGGGATGATGGTCTGGACCGAGCCCTTGCCGAAGGACTTGGTGCCGAGGACGGTGCCGCGCCGATGGTCCTGCAAGGCGCCGGCCACGATCTCGGAGGCCGAGGCCGAGCCACCGTTGATGAGGACGATGATCGGCTTGCCGTCCGCGAGGTCGCCCTCGCGGGCGTTGAAGCGCTGGGTGTCGCCGGAATCGCGCCCGCGGGTGGAGACGATCTCGCCGCGGTCGAGGAGCGCGTCGGAGACCGCGATCGCCTGGTCGAGGAGGCCGCCCGGGTTGTTACGCAGGTCGAGGACGTAACCCTTGAGGTCCTCCTCCTCGATGGTCGCCTCGATCTCCTCGATGGCGTCCTCGAGGCCGTCGTAGGTGCGCTCGTTGAACTGGGTGATCCGGATGTAGCCGATGTCCTCCTCGATCTCCCAGCGGACGGCGCGGATGCGCACGACGTCGCGGGTGATCGTGATGTCGATGGGCTCCTCGAGGCCCTCGCGGCGGATCGTCAGCGTGATGTCGGTCTTGACCGGCCCGCGCATCCGCTCGACCGCCTCGCCGAGGGACAGGCCTTCCACCTCCTCACCGTCGAGGTGGGTGATGAGGTCGCCCGCCAGCACACCCGCGCGGAAGGCCGGCGTGTCGTCGATCGGGGTGACGACCTTCACGAGGC
>CAZJNX010000316.1:0-4123 GCA_964547415.1 uncultured Hyphomicrobiales bacterium | reverse complement strand
CGCCGATCGCCCAGGCGCGGGCGAAGTCGTTGCCCGTGATCATGATCGGCGAGACCGCGTCCCCCGCCCGCGCGGGCCGCGCGCCCGCCTCCCCCGCCTCGGACAGGGCCTCCACCCACAGCGGGCTCCCGGTCAGCCGGCCCGGAAAATCCTGCAGGAGGTAGAAGGCCTTGGTGAGGACGTGGTCGGGCGGCACGGGCTCCAGCGGCGGAATGTCGAGGCCGTCGAGGATGTGGCGCAGGCGCATGGTCTCGCGCGTCGCGTCGGAGGCGCCGAGCCGTCCCGCCCCCGCGAGCTGGTCGCGGGTGTCGAACAGGATCGTGCCGCCGTTCTTCATGAAGGCGTCGACCTTGGCCATCGCCTCGTCGGACGGGCGCTCGGCGTCGGCCGCGACGGGCCAGTAGATGAGCGGGAAGAAGGACAGGTCGTCCCGCTCGAGGTCCACCGCCATGGGCTCGGCCGGCTCGATGGCGGTGCGGCGGGTGAGGAACAGGGACAGGCCCTCGAGCCCGCGGCGGCTGATGTCGTCGAGTTCCGGGTCCCCGGTCGCCACGTACGCGAGGCGCGTGTCGAGGGTGGCGCGCATGGCGAAGGCGGTGGCCGGATCGGTGGCGCCGGAGGTCTGGGCGAGTGCCGGCGCCACGGCGACCGGCAGGACGGCGGCGGCGAGGAGCACGGCGGCGGCCGCGCCCCCCGCGCGGCGGCCAGCGAGCCGGAACGCGCCCATGAGGGCGAGGATCGCGATGCCGTCGACCACCAGGAGACCGGCGGCCGCCGTGAGGAACCAGCGCTTCAGGCTCAACGGACCCTCCAGGTCGTAGCTTCTGACGAGGATCGCCGGATCAAGCCCGGCGAGGGACACCGGTTCCAGCGCCGTCTCGCCGTCCGCGAGGTTGAGCGCCCGGTAGCCGTCCTCGGTCCCGTAGAGGCCCGGCGGCCGGCTCGGGCCGAGGACGAGGCTTTCGAGGCCGGTCCGCGGCAGGGGCTCCACCGCGGCGTCCGGGGTCGTGAGGCGGCCGCGCCCGTCGAGCACCCGGTAGGGCGGCAGGGGCTGGCCGCGGGCCTCGCCCCCTTCCCCGCCCTCGCCGGCGCCCGGCACGGTGCCGGACAGGTCCACCACCTGGCGCAGCATCTCCACGAAGCCGCCGGACAGCGGCAGGGACGACCAGGCGGTGTCGGCCGTGACGTGGAAGAAGACGATCCAGCCCTCGCCGACCGACCGGCCGGTGACGAGGGGCGTCCCGTCGGCGAGGCTCGCCCAGGTGCGCTCGTGGAGCGCCGCGCCCGGCTCTGCGAGGAGCTGACGGGTCACCACCACGTCGTCCGGCACCTCGAGGCCCTCGAAGGGGCTGCCCTCCCGGTAGCTCGCGAGCGGCTGCGGGTCGTCCCAGGACAGGCTGCCGCCGAGGGTCCGGGTGCCCGGGCGCATCCGGACCGGCACCAGCTGGTCGACGCCGTCGGCGGTGCGCGGCCCGGCGAAGCGGACGAGCACGCCCCCGTTGTTGATCCAGCGGGCGAGGAGGTCCTGGTCGCTCGGCAGGAGCGTGCCCACATCGGCGAGGACGATCACCGAGGTGCCCCCGTCCACCAGCTGGTCGATGGCCTCGCCGAGGTCCCGCCCCGGCGCACGCAGGTCCACGAACGGCTCGAGCGCGGCCGTCAGGTAATGGAGCGGCGACAGGAGCGGCTGGGCGAGGTCCGCGGGCGTGCCGGAGACGATGCCGACGGTGCGGCGACGGAAACGGTCGTCGAGGAGGAAGGTCGCGCCCGCATGGCGCTCGCCCGTGACGGCGATGCGGGCGACGTCGTTGCGCAGCTGGGTGGGGATGTCGAGGACGGCCTCCGCCGTGCGCTCGCCCGGCCCGAAGGTCACCGTCTCTTCCGCGAGGACGAATCCCCGCCGGTCCGTCGCCCGCACGATGGCCCCCGCGGAGAGGCCCGCGTCACCGTCGGCGACGAGACGACCGAGGGTGACGCGCATGGAATCGGCCCTGTTCTCCACCCCCTCGACCGCGAACAGGACGGCGTCGGGCTCGCGGAAGACGGTGACGGGCGCACCGGCCGCGGCGGCCGACAGGGCCTCGAGGAACGCCTCGTCGCCGGGCCCCGCGGCGGGCTCGCCGCTCCAGGCGATGCGGGCGACGGACCGGTCGGCGAGGGCGGACACGGCTACCGCGACGGCGGCCCGGTCGACCGGGAACGGGCGCGGCTCGATCCCCTCGAGCCGTCGCAACGCCTCGTCGGCGGCGACGGCCTGGGGCGCCGTCGGCGGCTCGGCCGCCGCGATCAGGACAACGGGCCGGTCGTCGCCCCCCGCGTCCTCCACGAGGCGTCGGGCGAGGTCGCGCCGCGCGTCCCAGTCCGGGCCCGCGCTCCAGCCGTTGTCGAGCACGACGACCACCGCCCCGTCGCCCGCCGCCGCGGTCGCCCCGCGGTTCAGGACCGGCTGGGCGAGGGCGAGGATGACGAGGGCGGCGATGAGAAGGCGAATGAGGATCAACCACCACGGGGTCTTCGCCGGCGTCTCCTCCCGCTTGACGAGTTCGAGCAGCAGGCGGGTCGGCGGGAACGACACCTCGCGCGGGCGCGGCGGCGTCGCCCTCAGGAGCCACCACAGGACGGGCAGCAGGAGGAGCGCCAACAGGACCGACGGCGCCCCGAAGGCGAGGCCGAACAGGCTCTCCATCAGGCCGCTCGGACGACGGAGGCGGCGCCGGGCGCCCCGGGCATGCCGCCGAGGGAGGCGCGCAGGAACAGGAGCGGCTCCGTGGCCGGCCGGTCGGTGTGGTGAACGGTGAAATGCCAGCCCATGCGGCGCGCCCTCTCGGCGAGCGTCTCCTTGTGGGCGGCGAGGCGGGCGAGGTAGTCGGCCCGCCACGCCTCCGCCTTGCCGGCGAGGAACTCGATCCCCGCCTCCGGGTCGCGGAAGCGGGTCCGCCCGTCGAACGGGAAGGTCTCCTCCGCCGGGTCGAGGACCTGGATCATGTGGACGTTGGCCCCGCGCGCCGCGACGGCGGCGAAGAACGGGTCGAGGGCCTCCGGCGGATCCAGGAAGTCGGACACGAGGACGAGCTCGCAGAAGCGGTTCACCCGGTCGAGCGACGGCTGGCCGGACGGCTCGGGCAGGAGGAGCCAGGCCTCGGCGAGCCGGTCGGCCGCGTCGCGCCGGGCGGCGGGCGGCGGGCCGTCCACGAGGCCGATGCGCTCGCCGCCCCGGCCGAGGAGGTCGGCGAGGGCGAGGACGACGACGAGCGCCCGCTCGAGCTTGGAGGTGGGCGACAGGCGGGAGCGGAACTGCATGGACGCGGAGCGGTCCGCCCACAGGAAGACGGTGTGCGCGGCCTCCCACTCGCGCTCGCGCACGTAGAGGTGGTCGCCCTGGGCGGAGCGACGCCAGTCGATCCGGTGGGCCGGCTCGCCGTACTCGAACGGGCGGAACTGCCAGAACGTCTCGCCCGGACCGGCGCGGCGGCGACCGTGCCAGCCGGCCGCGACCGTCGCGGCGACGCGCCGCGCCTCCACCAGGAGGTCCGGCAGGTTGGCCGCGAGCTGGCGCGCCGTGGCGACCGTCTCGCCACCGACGGGCCCCGGGCCGGACCGGCCGCCGTGCCCCCGCGCTCGGCCCCCTCTCGCCATCCCCTCGCCCCTCAAGCGATGCGCGCCTTGAGCGCGGCGATCACGCTCGAGACGGTGTGGCCGTCGGCCCGCGCGGCGAAGGTGAGCGCCATGCGGTGCTGCAGGACGGGCTCGGCCAGCGCCACCACGTCGTCCACGGACGGGGCGAGTCGCCCGTCGAGGAGGGCGCGGGCGCGGGTCGTCAGCATCAGCGCCTGGCTCGCCCGGGGGCCCGGTCCCCAGGCGATGTACTCGTTCTCCGGAAGGTCCGAGCCGCCCGGCCGCGCCGCGCGCACGAGATCGAGGATCGCCTCCACCACGCTCTCGCCCACCGGCAGGCGCCGCACGAGGCCGTGGAGCCCGATCAGCGCGTCCTTCGTGAGCACGGCGGACGGCGCGGTCTCGGCCGCGCCCGTGGTGTCGAGGAGGATGCGCCGTTCGGCGTCCCGCTCCGGATAGTCCACGTCGATCTGGAGCAGGAAGCGGTCGAGCTGGGCCTCGGGCAGGG
>CAZJNX010000315.1:0-4142 GCA_964547415.1 uncultured Hyphomicrobiales bacterium | reverse complement strand
GTCGACTTCGACAACCGCACGGCGACGGTCCAGCCCGGCGTCACCAACCTCGCCGTCACCCAGGCGGTCGCCCACGAGGGCTTCTACTACGCGCCCGACCCGTCCTCCCAGATCGCCTGCTCGATCGGCGGCAACATCGCGGAGAACTCGGGCGGCGTTCACTGCCTGAAGTACGGCATCACCACCAACAACGTCCTCGGGCTTCAGATGGTGCTCGTCACCGGCGAGGTCATCCGCCTCGGCGGCAAGCACCTGGAGGCGGGCGGCTACGACATGCTCGCCCTGATGACGGGCTCGGAGGGCCTCCTCGGCGTCGTCACCGAGGTGACGGTGCGGATCCTGCGCGCCCCCGCGACCGCCCGCGCCGTCCTCGTCGGCTTTCCGACGTCGGAGGACGCGGGCCGCTGCGTCGCCGACATCATCGGCGCGGGGATCATCCCGGGCGGCATGGAGATGATGGACCGGCCCGCGATCCACGCGGCGGAGGACTTCGTGAACGCGGGCTATCCGCGAGACGTGGAGGCCCTCCTCATCATCGAGCTCGACGGGCCGGAGGTGGAGGTGGACCACCTGATCGGCGAGGTGGAGCGGATCGCCCGCGACAACGGCGCCACCACCACCCGCGTGTCGCAGAGCGAGGAGGAGCGGGCCCTGTTCTGGGCGGGCCGCAAGGCCGCCTTCCCGGCCGTCGGCCGCATCTCCCCCGACTACATGTGCATGGACGGCACGATCCCGCGCCGCCAGCTCCCGACCGTGCTGGAGCGGATGGCCGAGCTTTCCAGGAAGCACGGCCTCGGCGTCGCCAACGTCTTCCACGCGGGCGACGGCAACCTCCACCCCCTCATCCTGTTCGACGCCAACGCGCCGGGGGAGCTCGAACGGGCCGAGGCGTTCGGCGCCGACATCCTGAAGCTGTGCGTGGAGGTGGGCGGCTGCCTCACCGGCGAGCACGGGGTGGGCGTGGAAAAGCGCGACCTGATGGGCGAGATGTTCACCGAGGACGACCTGAAGCAGCAGCAGCGCGTCAAGTGCGCCTTCGATCCGAAGCAGCTTCTCAACCCCGGCAAGGTCTTCCCGACGCTGCACCGCTGCGCCGAGCTCGGCCGGATGCACGTCCACAAGGGCAAGCTGCCCTTCCCGGACATCCCGCGCTTTTGACGCACGGTGGAGAAAGCGGCGACGGGCCCGGCCCGCCGCCGCCTCTTGCGTCAGATCTTGCCGATGATGGCGTTCGCTGTGTCGTCCGTCTTCTTGCGGACGTTGGCCTCCAGCGTGTCGTTCGCGTTCATCATCTGCATGAGCCGCTGGATCTCGTGGTTGCCGAGCCTGTCCTCGGTCTCGAGGTCCTTCATGGCGTCGTCGAAGGCGCCGCGGATCGCCTCGACCGCCGCATCGGTGGCCTCGATGGCGACCGGCTTGTCCGGGAACGGCCACAGGCCGTCGGCGACCAGCTCCTCCAGCACCGCGTGCTCTACCTCGGCGACGCGCCAGGGCTGCGGGTCGGGCTCGGGCTGCGGCAGGGGAACGATCGGGCCGGTGCCGCACCAGTCGCCGTCCCATTCCGCGGCGATGATCTCGAAGTCGAACATGGTTTCATCCTTTCGTGGTCAGGGTTCGGTCGTGAGAGTTCCCGGCCGCGCCGCCATGTTCGATGGGGGCGCGGCCGTCGGCGTCAGGCGAGGCCGAGCTGCCTCATGTTGTTCATGCACTCGCCGCGGGCCGCTGGCCCGGCGCCCGGGAAGTCGAGGGTGTCCTCGGCGAGGACGAACCCCGGCCGCCCGAGCAGGACGTGCTCGCGGGTGTTGTCCGCCGCCGCCTCCTCTGCGATCACGTCGAGGTGGTCGGCCGTTGCGACCACGGGGAACGGATCGGGCGTCGGCTGCGGCAGGGGGAGCGGAAACGGCCCGGTGCCACACCAGTCGTTCGGGAGATCCGCAAAAGGGACGTCGCTGAAAAACATGTCGAACATGACTGAACTCCGTGAATATCTCCCGTCTCCGGGCCCCCTTTACATGCGCTCTTTTCAGCAAGGAGACAGTGACGGGCATCACGATACGGTCGCCGCCGGGGCGCGGCCGTGAGCGGGGCGCTCGCGCCCGATACCGCCGAGGCGGTGCGCGAGGCTGTCGCCTGGGCGGCGGCGGAGGAAACGCCCCTCGAGGTGGTCGGCACGGGCACGAAGCGGGCGATCGGCCGGCCGGTGCAGGCCGGCGCCACCCTGTCCCTCGCGGGGCTTTCCGGGATCGTCCTCTACGAGGCGGAGGAGCTCGTCCTGTCGGTGCGGCCGGGAACGCCCGTCGCCGAGGTGGAGGCCGTGCTCGCCGACGCCGGGCAGGCCCTCGCCTTCGAGCCGGTGGACACCGGGCCGCTCCTCGGCCTTCCGCCGGGCGGCGGCACCATGGGCGGGCTCTTCGCCACGAACCTCGCGGGGCCGCGCCGCATCAAGGCGGGCAGCGTGCGCGACCACATGCTCGGCCTCGAGGCGGTGTCGGGCCGGGGCGAGATCTTCCGCGCGGGCGGGCGCGTGGTGAAGAACGTGACGGGCTACGACCTGCCCCGCGGCCTCACCGGCTCCTGGGGGACGCTGTGCGTGGCGACCGAGCTCACGCTCAAGGTCCTGCCCGCGCCCGAGACGGAGGCGACGGTGGTTCTCGCGGGCCTCGAGGACCGGGCGGCGGTGGCGGCGCTGTCCCGCGCCATGGGCTCGGCGGCGGAGGTGTCGGGCGCGGCCCACCTGCCGGCGGGGCCGGCGGCGGCGGTGGAGGGCCTGCCGGCGGACGGGGCGACGCTCATGCGGGTGGAGGGCTTCGGCCCGTCCGTCGAGGCGCGGGTGGCGGAGCTGTCCACGCTGCTGGCGGATCGCGGCGCGCCGGCCGTGCTCGATGCCGACGTCTCCCGCCGCGTCTGGCGGTCGGTGCGGGACGTCCTGCCCTTCGCGGGATCGGCGGGGCGGCTCGTGTGGCGCGTGTCCGTGGCGCCGACGGCGGGGCCCGCCGTCGCCGAGGCCGCGCGGGGCGCGCTCGGGGCGACGGCCTTCTTCGACTGGGCGGGCGGCCTCGTCTGGCTTTCGGTGCCGGAGGTGGCGGTGGAGGACGGCGGGGCGGACGCGATCCGCGGCGCCGTCGCCGCAGCGGGCGGCGGCCACGCCACCCTGATCGCCGGTCCGCCGGACGTGCGCTCCCGGATCGCCCCGTTCCACCCGGAGGACCCGCCGCTCGCCGCCCTCTCCCGGCGCCTGCGCGAGCAGTTCGACCCCAAGGGCATCCTCGGCCCGGGGCGGATGGGCCCCCTCGCCTGAGCCGGCGCGGCCGGCGGGCGGGCCGCATGGCTGCCATGCGGGGGCGACCCGTGCATCGGCACGCGTTCGCGGGGATGGTTCGGCCGCCGGGGCCGTCCCGCCAGCTGGAGGCACATCCATGACAACCGACGTCGAGCGCCGCGCCGCGGGCGCGGCGGGGCGCTCCGTCCCCCTCATCCTCGTGTGCGGCTCGGTGATCGCGCTCCTGTCGCTGGGCGAGCGGTCGGCGCTGGGCATGTTCCTCACCGACATGACCGAGGCGCGCGGCTGGTCGCGCGAGACGTTCGCCCTCGCCCTCGCCATCCAGAACCTCGTGTGGGGGATCGGCCAGCCGGTCACCGGCGCCCTCGCCGACCGCTACGGCACGGCGCGCGTCCTCGCCGCGGGCGGTGTCCTCTACGCCGTCGGCCTCGCGGGCGCCGTCTACGCCCCGTCCCCCATCGTGCTGCAACTCACCATGGGGATCGCCATCGGCCTCGGCCTCGCCGCCTCGTCCTTCACCATCGTCCTGTCGGCCTTCGGGCGCAGCGTGACGCCCGAAAGGCGCAGCCTCGCCTTCGGCCTCGGCACGGCGGCGGGCTCGTTCGGCATGTTCGTGTTCGGCGGCCTGTCGCCCGCCCTGATCGCCACCTTCGGCTACGAGGCCGCGCTCCTCGTCTTCGCCGCCACCGCGCTCCTGATGGTGCCGCTCGCGATCCCGCTCAGGGGCCGCGCCCCCGCCGACACCTCCTCCGGGCGGCGGGAGATCACCTTGTCGGCGGCGATCCGCGAGGCGTTCGGCTACCGCGGCTACGTCCTCCTCGTGTTCGGCTTCTTCGTGTGCGGCTTCCACGTCGCCTTCATC
>CAZJNX010000314.1:0-4159 GCA_964547415.1 uncultured Hyphomicrobiales bacterium | reverse complement strand
GGACACCCGCCACGCCGGAACGACAGCGTCAGATCAAGTCCATACTTCTACAGATGAGGTCCGCCGGCATCGGGCTCGTGTCGTCGAGGAGGGCGCCCAGCGTGAAGGCGTCGATCCTCATCGGCGCGGGCGGCCCGGCGGTGGCGCGCACGAGCGGCGGGCCGTTGCGCTCCACGTGCAGCGACCAGAGGCGCTCCGACTCGCGCTGGAGCCGCTCCACCGGCCACGCGGGGCGCAGCATGGCGGCGTTGTACTGGCAGATCGCCTCCCAGCCCTCGTCCTTCGTCATGCGGCCCTCGTGGACCATGCGGACGAAGTGGCCGATGGCGGCGGAGGCGCCCTCGAAGCGTGACCAGCCGTCCTGCGCGCCGGAGCGGACCGGGCTCGTGAGCACGTCGTCCACCTTCGGCCTGTCGTCGCGCACGAAGGACGGCTCGAGCGAGACGCCGGGCGCCGGCGGCATGTCCTCGACGGCTTCGTCGAACTCCCGCAGATCAACCTCGCGACGCGGGTCGACCGCCACGATCCGCACGAGGGTCTTGAGGTTGTTCTTGTAGTAGACGCTGCCGGCGACGCGGATCGGCTGGTGGGCGGAACGGAAGTGCATGTCGCCACCGACCTTCGCAGCGATGTCGCCCCGCAGGCGGCACACGCGGCGCACGTCCTCACCCTCGGCGGGCTCGGAGAGCTTCCACCAGACGTGGCACTTGTGCTGCCCCTCGGCGGTGACGCCGCCGCTCTCCACCACCATCGTCGGCGGCCCGAGATGGCGCCTCAGGTGCGCGAGTCTGGCCGCAACGTCGCCACTGTCGAGGTCGACGACGATGGTCTGCATCCGGGCAACGTCCTCAGCGCGCGCCTTGCCCTGCTCGGCGACGGTGCCGGGGATGACGTAGACGGCCGCGCCCTCGCGCCAGGCCCAGCGGGCGAAGGTCGCCATCTTGTCGGCGACGTCCTCGCCGGCGTCGATCCAGATGTTGTGCGGCCGGCCGTCGAACCCCTGGCCCTTGTCGATGAAGCTGCGGACGGGGATGAGGCCCTCGCAGTACTCGAACACGACGCTCATGAAGGTCGCGATCTGCTCGACGTCGGGCTCGTCGCCGAAGACGTCCACCTGCCGGCGCGTCTGGCTCGCGTCGCGCCACGGGTTGAAGTGGACGAGGTTGTCGTCGGCCTTCGGCGCGTTGTGCTCGGCCGGAGCCGGCTCCTGTGTCTCCGTCGCGTCCCTGGTCTCGGGGGTGTCGGAATCGCGGTCGTCGCTCATGGGGCAAGCTCCCAGCAGCGTTCCGCCCACGGGCAGAAGCGGCACTCGTGGAAGTCGCGGGAGGTGGCGATGCGCGGGAGGAGGTCTCCGGCGTCAGTGGCGCGGAGGATCCGCACGGCGCGGTCGCTCATGCGCTGGGCGAGCGCGGCGTCGAAGGGCACGAGCTCGTGGTGGAGCTCGGCGGTGTCCTTGTTGATGGCCGTGAAGAGCGCGGGCGCCTCGCAGATGCCCGGGACGGTGGCCTCCATGTAGGCCTGGTAGAGCGCGATCTGCGCAGCGTAGACCGGCCGGGCGGCGACGACCCCCTTCGCGGCCGTCTCGCGCCAGTTCTTCGCGCTCATCGTCTTGCACTCCCAGAGCGCGGGGGTCTTCAGCCCGAGGGCGGCAGGCGCGTCGGCGATGATCCCGTCCACGTGGCCGCGGATGCGCCCGCCGGCGACGGAGAAGCCGAACTGGCCGCCGTCGGGCCGGTTGCCCTTGCGGGTGTAGAGGTCGAGACCCGCGGCGCGGAGCCATGCGACGGCGAGGTCCTCGAGGGCGTGGCCGATGGCGAAGATCCTGAGCGCGCGGCCGTCGGGCCCGGCCCCGGCGTCGACAGGCGCATGCGCGAACTCGAACTGGAGCGCCCGCTCGCACCGGTGGCCGAGGCGGGAGGCGCCGAGATAGTCCCGCGGCGGGGTTGCCGCGCGCTCGGCCTCGAGCGCGTCGTCGACGAGGGCGTTCAGGCGGCCCGCAAACGGGAGAGTGGCGAAGTCCAGCATCAGAAGGGGACCTCCGGCGCATCGGCCGCGGCGACGGCCGCCATCTCCTCGCGGAAGCCCTCGACGGCCTCCGCGATGAGGGCCCGCACCTGCGGCTCGGTGAGGTCGGCGAAGCAGGTCTGCCAGCCGATCTCCTCCATCAGCGCGGCGAGCCGGCGCATGGTGGCGGTGATGGCGGCCTGTTCTTCGGGCGTGAGATCAACCACGGCGAAGACCTCCCGCGCACGGCGCGTCCACAGGTCCTGGCACGGCCGGGAGCAGAACCAGCGACGTGGCCTTGGCGTCTTCGTCTTCCACGGGTCGAACCAGCCGAAGCCCCGCGTTGGCCTGAGGCAGACGGCGCACAGCGCGCCGCGCGGGTGCCAGAAGCGAGCGCGGTCCGAGGTGGTCATGAGCGGTCCCCATCACGCGGCCTCCGCGATGGCGGCCGGCGCGGCGTCCGAGGCCGCCATCACGAGGTCCTGGATGCCGCGGCGGTTGAAGCGGAACGTCAGCAGCGCAGAGGCGCGGTAGCGGGTGAGCCCGAAGTCGAGGCGGTGTTCGGCCGGGAGGTACGCGAGCTGCTTCTGGGTCGGGGCCTCGTTCAGCCAGCGGCGGGTCTTGTGCGCGCTCTCGTCCGTCTCGTGCTCGTTGAGCCAGTCGTCCGCCGCCGCGAGGCACACCGCCCGCTCGCCGATGGCGAGGAGCTTCGGCCGGTGCCGGGAGCGACCGCCGACGCCGTACCAGCGGCCGTCGAGAAAGAAGGCGCCGCCCCACGCGGAGAATCCGTTCGCCACCAGCGCCGCGTCATCGCCGAAGAGGTCGACCCAGGCGAAGCTGGAGCGCTGCAGGAGGTCGATCTCGCACATGACGAAGTCGGACAGCACGCCGTCCGACGCGTCGTCGGTGCCGCCCTCGCTCGCAGGATCGACGAGTTTCTCGCCGCAGAGCGGGCACTCGGTCGCGGCGATCGGAACGAGGCCGCCGCAGCCTCCGCAGGCCCGCGTCGGCGCCTCGCCTTCGCACTCGCGATGCTCAAGGGTGACGTCCTGCTCGATCGAGCCGTGAAGCCGGGTGGACGTCCCGAAGTCGAGGACGATGCAGTCCGTCTTGACGATGCCCGGGTGCTCCTCTGGCGAGACGGTCCTGAGGCCCCGGCCGACCATCTGGATCAGCGTCGACTTGTAGGAGCTCGGCCGCAGCAGGACGACGCAGCTAGTCGGCGGATGGTCCCAGCCCTCCGTCAGGACGGCGACGTTGACGATCACCTGCAGCCGTCCCGCGCCGTAGGCGGCGAGCGTCGCCTCCCGCTCAGCGGACGGCATGTCGCCGTCGACCATTCCGGCGGCGACGCCGGCCGCGCGGAAGGCCTCGGCGACGTTCCGGGCGTGCGCGATGGTGGAGGCGAAGACGACGGTCTGCCGGTCCCCGGCCTTCTCCTTCCAGTGCCGGATGATCGCCTCGGTGACCGGCGCCCTGTTCATGATGGCGTCGACCGCGGCCATGTCGAAGTCATCGGCCGTGCGGCCGACCTTCCCGAGATCCTCCTGGACGCCGACGTCGAGGACGAAGGTCCGGGGCGGGACGAGGTGCCCGGAGGCGATCAGCTCGCGGATGCGGATCTGGTCGGCGACGTTGGAGAAGACCTCGCGGAGCCCCTTCCGGTCACCCCGGCTCGGGGTAGCGGTAACGCCGTAGATCCGGCACATGGGGTTGCGCTGGAGCGCACGGTCGACGATCCGGCGGTAGCTCGCCGCCACCGCATGGTGCGCCTCGTCGATGACGAGGAGGTCGAGGGCCGGCATCTGGTCGAGGTTCGCCGGCCGCGCGAGCGTCGGCACCATGGCGAACGTGACCTGGCCGTCCCAGGACTTGTTCGCGGCGTCCACCACCGAGGTGGTGAGCGCCGGGTTCACCCGGGCGAACTTCGCGCGGTTCTGATCCGTCAGCTCATCGCGGTGGGCGAGCACGCACGCCTTCGCGTCCGTGCCGCCGACCATCGTGCCGGCCACCGCCGACAGCATGATCGTCTTTCCCGCACCGGTAGGGGCCACGCCGAGGGTGTTGCCGTGCTCGTCGAGCGCGCTGACGCTGCGCTCGACTGTACCGGTCCACGGTTTTGAGACAGGACTTTGGGTTAGGCGGCGTTCTGCAT
>CAZJNX010000313.1:0-4189 GCA_964547415.1 uncultured Hyphomicrobiales bacterium | reverse complement strand
GACTCAAAATCGCGCGCCGCAAGGCATGGGGGTTCGAGTCCCCCCTCTCGCACCAGACCGCCGCCCGGGCGGCTCCGCGCTCAGTCGCCGAAGTGCTTGGAAAGCTTCAGGTCCTGCGCCTGGTAGTGGGACGCGAGGTCCTGCCCGTAAAGGACGTCGGGCACCGCCGACAGCCGCTCGTAGGAAAGGCGCGCCACCACCTGCCCGTGCTCCAGGATGAACGGCACCTCCCGGCTCCTCACCTCGAGGACGGCCCGCGCCCCGTCCCCCTCCGGCCCGTAGCCGAAGCCCGGGTCGAAGAAGCCGGCGTAGTGGACGCGGAACTCCCCCACCATCGGGTCGAAGGGGAGCATCTCGGCGGCGAGGCCCGGCGGGATCCGCACCGCCTCCCGGGAGACGAGGATGTAGAACTCGTCCGGGTCGAGGATGAGCCCCTCCCGCGGGCGGGCGGTGATGGGGTCGAAGAAGTCGGCCGTCGCGTAGGCCGCCCGCCGGTCCACGTCCACGACCCCCGTGTGGCGCTTGGCGCGGTAGCCGACGATGTCGCCCCGCCGCCCGGGGCCGAGGTCGATCGACACGAGGAGGCCGCCGTCGATCCGCGCCCCGCCACCGCCCACCAGCGGGTCGGCGGCGTCGAGGGCGGCGAGCGCTCCGTCGGGAAGGGTCGTCTCGCCCCGCCGGAAGCGGACCTGGGACAGGCGCGAGCCCGCCCGCACCAGCACCGGAAAGGTCCGTGGGCTGATCTCGGCGAAGAGCGGGCCGCGGTAGCCCTCCGGGATGCGGTCGAAGGCGCCGCCCCCGTCGGCGATCACGCGGGTGAAGACGTCGAGCCGGCCGGTGGAGCTCTTCGGGTTCGCGACGGCGGCAAGGTCCGCCGGAAGGGCGAGGCTCTCGGCGAGCGGCACCAGGTAGACGCAGCCCGTCTCGAGGACGGCGCCCCGGGAGATGTCGATGGTGTGGAGGGTGAGGGCGGCGAGGCGGCTTTCGACGCTCTCCCCGTGGGCTGGCAGGAAGCTCGCCCGGATGCGGTGGGCGACCGGGCCGAGGCGCAGGTCGAGGCTCGCCGGCTGCAGCTGGTCCGCCGCCAGCGCCGGGTCCGCCGTCACCGCGCCCTTCGCCACGAGGGTGGCGATCGCCTGCCGGGGAAGAATGCCGTCCGCGCCCTCGTCCACGTCGTTCCCGTCCCGCTTCGTCCGCCCTCCTTAGCGGCCCGGCGGCGGCCTGAACAGCGGCGCGATTGACGGCGGCCGGCGGCGGGCCTATTCAACCTGCTCTCCGTGGTCCTTTGAGCCGACCGGCTTGCCGCCACGCTAAACAAAGCCGCTAAAAGGTCGGACGCCCTCGCCGAGGGCGGCGCCCCGCGGCCGTATCCATGCCCCGCCGGAGGTGCCCCCGTGCCAGATCATCCCGACACGCCCCGCCGCCCCGTCCTCGACGCCGCCGCCCTCGGCCCGGCGACCTGCCTCGTCCACGGCGGCACCGTGCGCTCGCCGTTCGGCGAGACGTCCGAGGCCCTGTTCCTCACCCAGGGCTACGTCTACGAGAGCGCGGAGGAGGCCGAGGCCCGCTTCGCCGGGGAGGCGGAAGGCTTCGTCTACTCGCGCTACGGCAACCCGACGGTCGCCATGTTCGAGGAACGGATGGCCCTCCTCGAGGGCGCCGAGGCGGCGAAGGCGACGGCGAGCGGCATGGCCGCCGTCACCATGGCGCTGATGGCGTGCGTGGAGGCGGGGGACCACGTGGTCGCCTCCGCGGCCCTGTTCGGCGGGTGCCGCTACGTGGTGGAGACGCTGCTGCCGCGCTTCGGCGTCGCCTCCACCCTCGTCGACGGGACGGACCTTGCCGCCTGGGAAGCGGCGATCCGGCCCGAGACGAAGGTCCTGTTCCTGGAAAGCCCGACGAACCCGACCCTCGATCTCGTGGACATCGCCGCCGTCGCCGCCCTCGGCCGGCGCATCGGCGCGCGCACCGTGGTCGACAACGTGTTCGCGACGGCCCTTTACCAGGCGCCGCTGACGCTCGGGGCGGACGTCGTCGTCTACTCGGCGACGAAGCACGTGGACGGGCAGGGGCGGTGCCTCGGCGGCGTCATCCTCTCGGATGCGACGTGGGTGAAGGAGCGGCTCGACGTCCTCCTGAAACAGACCGGGCCGTCGCTCTCCCCGTTCAACGCCTGGGTGCTCCTGAAGTCCCTCGAGACGTTCCCCTTGCGCGTGCGCCGCCAGAGCGAGACGGCCGCCCTCCTCGCCGACGCCCTCGCCGCCCATCCGGCGGTGGCGCGGGTGCGCTACCCGGGGCGCGCCGACCACCCCCAGGCCGACCTCGCCCGGCGACAGATGACGGGCGGGGGCACCCTCGTCGCCTTCCAGGTGGACGGCGGGCGGCCGGAGGCCTTCGCCGTCGCCAACGCGCTGCGCCTCGTCGGCATCTCCAACAACCTTGGCGATGCCAAGAGCCTCCTCACCCATCCCGCGACCACGACCCACCAGCGCGTTCCGGCGGAGGAACGGGCGCGGCTCGGCATCACGGACGGTCTCTTGCGCCTGTCGGTGGGCCTCGAGGACGGGGAGGACCTCCTCGCCGACCTCACGCGGGCGCTCGACGGGATCGGATCGTCGATACGCCGCGCGGTCTGACGGCCGCCTCATCCGCCCGCGGGGCGGGGCGGCGCATCGGGCAGGACGTGGACGTGGACGTCGCGGGCGCCGGCGTCCGCCAGGATGCGCCGCGCCGTCTCCTCGTGCGCCCCGTCGCGGGTGCGCACGAACAGGAGGAGGCCGCCCTCGGCGAGCTGGCGGGCGATCGCGTCGGCGTGGTGCTTCTGCAGGATCGTGGCGAGGATCGCCCCGATCCCGGCGCCGACCCCGCCCCCGAAGGCGGCCGCGGCGACGGCGGCGGCGAGCGCCCCGCCCGAGGCGACCACGGCGGCCGCGCCCGCGACCGCCGGCAGGTAGAACAGCGCCCCCACGATCGCCGCGCCCGCCTCCGTGCGGGCATCCCGCGACACGTACGCCATGGTCGGCACGTCGGCCGCGTCCTCCGCCTCCTCGACGGACCGGTAGGCGTGGCCGAGGCGGGCCCTGACGGTCTCCTCGCTCGCCATCAGGCTGATGTCCGCCCGGTCGAAGCCGTTCTCGAGGAGGCCGTCGACGGCGCTCTCGAGGCCGGCCTCGTCCGCGAAGACACCGACCGCTTCCGTCCTGTTGCCGTAGGCCGCCGTCATGCCCGCTCCTCCACGCACGTCGCGGGAGTTTCCCGCGTGCGGCGGGGAAGACCCTGACTTTTCGCAACCCCGGCGTCGGGCGCCACGTCCCCGTCCCGCCCGGGGGATCCCACCCGCGTCCGCGGGGCCCCATCGGCGCCCTGGGCTTTTCCATCTTCCGGCGCGGGGCGGAGGTCCCGGCGCATCGGGGGCGTCGTCGGGGGCGTCGGGTTGCGCATGGTCGGGATGCGCGTCGGTGAAGATTCGCGGGGCCGTCAATCGTCGGCGGTCGGCGCGGCCACGTAAAGCCAGATCAGCACCCCGATGAAGGCGAACAGGACGATGTTCTGAAGGGTATCGTCCACGGCTTCAGCCTTTCGTCCGCTCCTGGCGCAGGGCGCGCACCAGGCTCACGATGAGAAGGTGGACGATGAACACGAACGGCAGCGCGCCCAGCGAGATGATCGACTTCACCGCGTCGATGGAACCCGACAGGATCATCACCAGCGCGAGCGCCGCCAGGATCGCCCCCCACACGAGGCGGATCCTCACCGGCGGGTCGTCCCGACCGCCCGCGGAGAACATGCCGAGGACGAAGGCCGCGCTCACCACGCTCGTCACCACGAACAGGAAGGCGGCGGCGATCACCACGCAGGTGGTGAGGATGGACAGGGGAAGCGTGCTGAGGAGGGCGAAGGTGGTGTCGTCGATCCGCTCCTGCACGACCTGGAGGATCGCCCCGTCACCGCGCAGCGCCTCGTGGAAGCCGAGGCTGCCGAACACGCCGAACCACAGGATCGAGAACGCCGTCGGCCCCAGGATCACCCCGGCCACGAACTCGCGGATCGTGCGCCCGCGGGAGATGCGCGCCACGAACACGCCCACGAACGGGCCCCAGGCGAGCCACCAGGCCATGTAGTTGAGCGTCCAGTCCTGGAACCAGCCCTCGATCCGCGCGTCGAAGTAGGTGAAGGTCTCGAAGCCGTG
>CAZJNX010000312.1:0-4250 GCA_964547415.1 uncultured Hyphomicrobiales bacterium | reverse complement strand
GACGACCCGATCGGCTTCGTCCACATCAAGGACGTGATGGCCCGCATCGCCGAGCAGGCCCAGGTGGACGGGGAGAACGGCCTCGGCCTCGACTTCGGCTCGGTGGACCTCGCCAAGCCCCTGTCGGGCCTCGAGGTGATCCGCCCCGTCCTGTTCGTGCCGCCGTCCATGCCCGCCCTCGACCTGATGGTTCGGATGCAGGCCTCGCGGGTCCAGATGGCCCTCGTCGTGGACGAGTACGGCGGCACCGACGGCCTCGTGACGCTCGAGGACCTGGTCGAGACCGTCGTCGGCGACATCGAGGACGAGCACGACGAGACCGAGGAGCCCATGTTCCAGCCTGCGGGCGAGGACGTGTGGGTGGTGGATGCGCGCCTTCCCATCGAGGATTTCGAGGAGATGGCGGGCCTCACGCTCGACGCGGGCGACGTGCGGGAGTACGTGGACACCGTCGGCGGCCTCCTGTTCTCGCTGATCGGCCGCGTGCCGGTGCGTGGCGAGCTCATCGCCTCGGAGGACCTGCCGGGCTACGAATTCGAGGTGCTCGATGCTGATCCGCGGCGGCTCCGGCGGCTCAAGCTGCACCGTCGCCCACCGGAGGCGGCGGACCCGGCCGCGCCCGCCAGCACCGCCGGCGACGGGGGCGACCCCGGCTGAAGGGCTCTGCCCCGCCGCCCGGCCCGCGTCCGTCCCCCCGCCCATGCGCCCCGCGGCCGCCGCGGCGGAATCACGACCCGCCTCGGCGCATGATTCGGGGCCATCCCTTGCCATGGGCCGCGTCCGCGCGATCGTCGGGAGGCCCGGCCCGCGCCGGCCCGGGTCGCCGCCGATCGGTATCGGCGCCCGGGCCTCGTCGCCCGCGCGCGGCTTGACCGCGTCGTCCCCGGCTGCGGCGGGGTCGCCCGTCAGGCGATCCGCGATCGCGGCGGCGCCGGTCCCCGCCCGTGCGCGGTCGCCGTCCGGCGCGCGCGGCCGGGTGGAGACCGCCCGGTGACGACGCGGCGGGCGGCGGGCCTGTCGCGGACGCCCGCCGTGGCCGGGGAACGGGGGCGGGACGCGCCCGGCGGTGCGGGCCTCGTCCGGCGGTTCCTCGCGGCGCGGCCGTGGGCGCGGCGCGCGGGCGCCTTCCTCGCCGGCCTCGCCGGCACCCTGGCGCTGCCGCCGTTCGATCTCCTGCCGTTCCTGTTCGTCGCCTTCACCGGTCTCCTCCTCGTCCTCGACGGGGCGGTGGACCCGGACGCGCCGGCCGGGCGCCGCGCGGCGGCGGGCGCGGCTGTCGGCTGGCTGTTCGGCTTCGGCTATTTCCTCGGCGGGCTGTGGTGGGTCGGGGCCGCCTTCCTCGTGGAGGCGGAGCGGTTCGCCGCCCTGATGCCCTTCGCCGTCGCGGGCCTGCCGGCGGGGCTCGGCCTGTTTCCGGCGCTCGGCTGCGCGGGCGCGGCCCTCCTGTTCGGCCGCGTCCCGGCCCGTCTCCTCGCGCTCGCCGCCGCGCTCGCGGCCAGCGAATGGCTGCGCGGGACCGTCCTCACCGGCTTTCCCTGGAACGCCTACGGGCTGATGCTCAGCGCGAGCCCGCTCCTCGTGCAAGGGGCGAGCCTCGTCGGGCAGGCCGGCCTCACCTTCCTCGCCGTCCTCGCCGGGGCCGCGCCCGCGACCCTGCTGTCGCCCGGCACGCGCGCGGCGCGTCTCGGCCCGTCCGTCCTCGCGGCCGCCCTCCTCGCCGCCCTCGCCCTGTACGGCGCGGCGCGCCTGGCGGGCGGGGCGCCGCCCGCGGACCCGGCCTTCCCGGTCCGCATCGTGCAGCCCGCCGTGCCACAGGACGAGAAGTGGCTCGCCGAGAAGGCGGACGCCATCTTCTCCGACCTCCTCGCCTTCAGCGCTGGCGAGGACGGCGTCCCGCCCGGAACGCTGGTGGTGTGGCCGGAGACGGCGCTCCCCTTCCTCTACGAGGGCAACCTGTCGGCGGAGGTGGCCGTCGACGCCCTCCTGCCGCCGGGCACGGAGTTGATCACGGGGGCGGTGCGGCTCGGCCGGCCGGAGGGGCCAGGGCCGCGGCCGATCCTCAACGGCCTCCTCCTTCTCGACGACACGGGCGCCGTCGCGGCCCGCTACGACAAGCTCCGCCTCGTCCCGTTCGGCGAATACCTGCCGCTCCGGGGCGTCCTGTCGGCCCTCGGCCTCAGGAAGCTGACGACCGGCCTGCAGGACTTCTCGCCCGGCACGCGCCCGGGGCCCATCACGGACGAGCGGGGGCGGCGGCTCGCGCCGTCCATCTGCTACGAGATCGTCTTCCCCGGCGCGATCCCGGGCGTGGGTCCGGACCGGGCACGGGCGATCGTGAACGTGACGAACGACGCCTGGTTCGGCGACACGCCCGGCCCCTACCAGCACCTGCGGCAGGCCCGGCTGCGGGCGGTGGAAACCGGGCTTCCGGTGGTCCGCGCCGCCAACAACGGCATATCGGCCATAATCGGCCCCCGGGGCGAGGTCGTGGCGCGCCTGCCCCTCGACGCCCGCGGCGCCCTCGACGGGACCGTGCCCGCCCCGGTCGATCCGCCCCCCTACGCCCGCCTCGGCGACGCGCCGCTTGCCGTGGTCATCCTCCTGTGCGCCGTCGCGGCGGGGCTTGCGCGAAGGCGCAGGCGAAAGCTTTAGGTTGTGCTTCGCTCAGGTTGCACCCTTTGCACTTCACCCTTTACTTTATGCAACCCATCGGGGTATTGCGGGGGTGACCGCGCGGCTGCCGCTGGTAATTCGCCCTGACGCGGTTGTGTCCACAACCGTTTCCGTGGCGGCCGGAGCGTCGGAACCGCCTGCGGGATCCCGACGGATGCCGACCGCGAGGAAGGGACGGAAGCCCATGGCCGAGAAGAAGCAGCCCAACCCGGTGGACGTGTCGGTGGGCAGCCGGGTTCGCATGCGCCGCGTCATGCTCGGCATGACCCAGGAACAGCTCGGGGACCAGCTCGGCATCACCTTCCAGCAAGTGCAGAAATACGAGAAGGGCATGAACCGGATCGGGGCAAGCCGGCTGCAGCAAATCGCCCATATCCTGGACGTTCCCGTCTCCTTCTTCTTCGAGGAGACGCGGTCCGTTCCGATGCCCGGCGTCGCCCACGGCCTGGGGGCGGGGTTGGCAGAGGAGAACGGATCGGGGTACTACAACGGCGACGCTTCGAGCAGCGACGGTCTGGCGCTCGCGAAAGCCTTTTCGCGGATCCAGGACCCGCGGGTGCGCCGCCGGGTGATCGACCTCGTCGAGACGCTCGCCGATTCCCAGAGGTTCTGACCGGCTCACACCCGTTCGGTTGGTCCTTGCCGCGCCCTGCTGCCGAGTGCCGTGCCGGCTTCCGCCGGTACGACTGACCCAGCAACAACCGGAGTACGAGAGCGTGCCGCGCGAATCCTACCTTTTCACCAGCGAATCCGTCTCCGAAGGCCACCCGGACAAGGTCTGCGACCGGATCTCCGACACGGTCGTCGACGCCTTCATCGAGGCCATGCCCGAGGCCCGCGTCGCCTGCGAGACGCTCGCCACCACGAACAAGGTGGTTATCGCGGGCGAGACCCGCGGACCGGAGACGATCACGCCGGAGTACATCGCCCACCTCGCCCGCCTCGCGATCCGCGACATCGGCTACGAGCAGGAGGGCTTCCACTGGCACAAGGCGGACATCGACGTGCTCCTGCACGAGCAGTCCGCCGACATCGCCCGCGGCGTCGACGCCGCCGAGGCGAAGGCCGAGGGCGCGGGCGACCAGGGCATCATGTTCGGCTACGCCTGCCGCGAGACGCCCGCCCTGATGCCGGCCCCGATCTACTACAGCCACCGCATCCTCAAGCTCATGGCCGATGCCCGCAAGGGCGGCCACGAGCAGCGGCTCCTGCCCGACTCCAAGAGCCAGGTCACGATCCGCTACGAGAACGGCAAGCCGGTGGCCTGCACCCAGGTGGTCGTCTCCACCCAGACGGTGAAGAACCTGTCGGCCGCCGAGGTGCGCGAGATCGTCACCCCCTACGTCCACACCGCGCTGCCGGAGGGCTGGCTCACCGACGAGACCATCTGGCACGTCAACCCGACCGGCGCCTTCGAGATCGGCGGCCCGGACGGCGACTGCGGCCTCACCGGCCGGAAGATCATCGTGGACACCTACGGCGGCGCGGCGCCCCACGGCGGTGGCGCCTTCTCCGGCAAGGACCCGACGAAGGTCGACCGCTCGGCGGCCTACGCGGCGCGCTACCTCGCCAAGAAC
>CAZJNX010000311.1:0-4265 GCA_964547415.1 uncultured Hyphomicrobiales bacterium | reverse complement strand
TCCGCCGCGATGACGCCGTCGGCCATCCACACCGGGTCGCGCGGCGCGTTGACCGCCTTGGCGAGCCAGCCACGCACGACCGCCTCCTCGCCGCCGGACGCCGCCTCGAGCTCGGCCATCAAGACGCACACCCGCTGGCTCGGCGTCCCCTCGGCGAGCGGCTGCAGGAGCCGCCGCGCCTGGTCGAACTCGTGGGCATGGATCGCGGCCCTCGCGAGCGCGATGCTGCTCTCGGGATGGCGCGGGTTCATGTTGGCGAGGGTCTGCACCCGCGAGAAGCGCTCGAGCGGCCCTTCCCCCGGCACCGCCGCCACGTAGGCGCGATAGAGGTCCGGGTGCGGGTTGCGCTTCCAGGCCGTCTCGATGACCCGGGTGCCGCGGCGCGTCTCGCCGAGCTGGCTCATCAGGCGGCAGGCGAGGGTGGCGGCCGGCACGAGGTCGGGCGCGAGGTTCTGGGCGTCGGCGGCGAGGGTGCGCGCGCTCGCCGGGTCGCTCCCGGCGGTCTCCATCGCCCGCGCCGTCAGGAGGACCGCCTTCAGGCGCTTGTAGCGCTCGGTGGGGACGATGCCGTTCCTAAGATTGCGGTCAAGGATCCGGCCGGCATCCTCCCAGCGGCGCCCTGCGGCGGCGAACTCGAATTCGGCGGTCGCCGCCCAGGGGACGTTGGGGGCGATGGCGACCGCCTCGTCCACGTACTGGACGGCCGCCGACAGGTCCCCGATGCGGATCGCCTCGAGGTAGAGGCCGTGGAGGCCGAGGAGCTTCGTGGCCTGGGTACCGGTCATCTGGCGGAACTTCTTGACCGCCCCGTCCCGGTTCCCGGCGAGCTGGGCCGCCTGGGCCTCGAGCAGCTTGGTCGCCGGCTCCTCCGGCAGGTCCCGTGCCGCGCCGTCGGCGGCGCGCTGGGCCGCCTTCTGGTCGCCCGCAGCGATGGCGATGAGCCCGTCGGCGAGGGTGCGGAAGCCCCGCTCCTTGCGCATCCGTTCCCGGTCCGCCCGGATCGACAGGGGCAGGCGGAAGAACATGCGGGCGAGAGTCCACAGGATGATGACCGCCACGATCAGAAGCGCGGCGAAGGCGATCGCCACGGTCGTGGTCGTGGTGACCTGGAGACCGAGGGCGCTCCAGTCGATGTCGATGGTGCCCGGCCGTTCGGCGAGCCAGGCCCCCGCGAGCGCGAGGGCGAAGACGAAAATCAGGAAGAAGAGGATGCGAAACATGGGGCTGCCCGGTTCTTCTAGTCGTTCGCCGCGGCCGAGGTCGTCGAGGCGGCGGCGTCTCCAGCGGGGGCGCTGCCCGCGGCGGTCTCGTCCGCGTCCGTGCCGCCCCCCGGCCCGACCGGGCCCGCCGAACCGGCGGCCGGGCCGTCGCCGGCCGGCTGCGCCCCGTCGCCGGAGCCGCCGTTCGACCCCGACCCGCCGGAGCCGGACGGGGCGGCCGCCGGCGCGGCCGCGCCACCCGCCGGTGCAGGATCCGTACCGCCCGCGAGCACCTTCCGGCCGATGGCGGCGACGAGCGTCTCGGCGGCCGCCCGGGCGGCGACGGCCCGCTGCCAGTCCGCCGTGCGCTGGCGCAGGGTCTCCGGCAGCTTGTTCCAGGCCGAGACCGCGGCCTCGAAGTCGCCGCGGGCAAGCGCCCCGTCGATCTCGTCGAGGATCCCCGAGATGCCCCGGGCCCGGTCCGGATCCACCGTCCGCACGGAAAGGAGCCCCTCGGCGCTCGACATCAGGCTACCCACGAACCCGCCGGGCCGCTCGGCCGTCGCCGCCACGAGGTCCGGGCGCGCCCGGTCGATCTCGGCGACGAGCGCCGCACGGGTCGGGATCCCCTTGTCGGCGAACGGACGGAGCGTGTCGACCGCCCCCTCGCCGTCCGCCGCGCGGGCGAGCACGGGCAGTTCGTCCGAGAACGGCTTCCCGGTCTGCAGGGCATCGGCGAAGGCCGCCGTGGCGAGCGCGGTCGCCGCGAGCCGCTGCGCCGCCCGGGCCTCGCCCTCGATGGACTGCCGGTGGGCGGCGAGCTTCCGGTCGCTCGCCGCTCCGGCCGCCGAAAGCTCGGAGGTCAGCTGCGCGACCGAGGCCTGCAGGCTCTCCCGCGCGGCGGCGAGGTTCCCGGCGAGAGCGTCGACCTTCTTCGTCAGCGCGTCCACGTCGTCCGACGGGGCGAACGGGGCGGCCTGCACCGCCGCGGCGATGTCCGCCTGGAGCTTGGCCTCGAGGTCCTGCAGGTCGGAGCGGACGCCGGCCACCGCCTGCTCGAGGTCCGGCAGCTTGGCGGCGAGGGCGCTCACCGTGTCCCCGAGGGACGCCAGGTCGGCGGCGTTCGACGCGGTCGCGGGCGCCGCGCTCGAGGCGGCGGGCGCCTGCGGCCCGTCCGCCGGCGCCCCGTTGCCACCGGTCGGCGCTTGCGGCGCGGTCGCCAGCGCCCCGACGCGCCGTTCGAGGTCGGCCACCTTGTCGGGAAGCCCGTCGAGGGCGCTCAGCTTGTCCGGGAGGCCCGACAGGGTGCCGATCTGCTGACCGAGGTTCCCGACCTGCTGCTGCACGGTGGCGAGGGACTGCTCCAGCGCCGCGATGCGGGGAACGGCACCCGCCGTTCCCTCCGCGGTCATGCCGAGGCCGCTGCGAACGGCCGAGACCTCGGCCTCGAGGGTGTCGACCTTCTGGGCCAGCGGGTCCGGCGCGGGGCTGGCATCGGCGAGGAGCCAGTCCGGCCGATCCACGAGCCCCCGGTCGGCGAGGACGAGGTAGCCGCCGATGACGACGCCGATCACGAAGGCGATGAACAGGCCGAGACGACCGCTCGATCCACGATGCTCGGGTGCGGGCGCCGCGGCGCCGGAGCCGCCGCCCGGGGGCGCGCCGCCTCCCGACCCGCCGCCCGGCGGCGTCGCGGCCGTGGACGCCGCTCCGCCGGACGGACGCCGCTCGGCCGGGGCGCTGGCGGACGGCGCACCGCCCGGGCCGGCGGCACCGCCGGTGCCGGCCGCGGTCGCACCCGCGCCAGGCGCCGGCGCCTTGCCGGCCGCGCCCGTCGGGGGTGCCTTCGCGGGATCGCCCGGCTTGGCCGCCGCGCCAGTTGCGGGCCTGCCCGTGTCGCCGTCGGTCTTCTTCTTGTCGGTCTCGCTCGTCATCCGAAGCGTCACCCCTTCCGTCGTTCCCCGTCCCGCCACGACGCCGGCCCGCGCGGCCAGCGGGCCCGGAGCCGCGACCGGCCCACCGTGCGCAGTCTCCCACTCGCCCGCCTCCCGTTTAGCAGGAAGCGGCGCCGTGTCGAACGACTTTCCGGGCAGAAAAGCGTCCCGATCCACCGAACCGGCCCGTCTTGCAAGCTTCGCACAAGCCACGGCGCGCATAAGACATCCCGTCACGCCGCGCTGCGTGGGGCGAAGGCGGCCGGGAAAGCCCACCGCCGACGCGGGCGGACGCGACCGAGGCGGGCATCAGCCCGGAGGATCGGCGTCCCGCAGCGCAGCGAGACGATCGAGGAGGGCGTCCTCGTCGGGCCGCTCGGCCACGACGACGCGGGCGAGGCCGGCCGTGCGGACCGGGCGGGCGACCGCCTCCGAAAGGCAGACGGCCGGCACGCCCTGGAGCCAGGCAAGGCGAGGGTCGGCGCGCAGGAGCGCGGCGAACGTGGCGGCGGTGCGGGGTGAATAGAGGGTGAGGGCCACTCGCTCGCCTGGCGCGGGCGCGCGGGTCATCGCATCGGGCGGCGTCGTCGCAGGCTCCATGGCGTACAGGGCCACCTCGTCCACGGGAATGCCGGCGGCGGTCAGTTCGCCGGCGAGGTCGGCGGCCTTGTCCCGCCCGGTGACCGCGAGGAGACGGGGCCTCGTCGCCGGCTCCGAAACTGCTGGCCGCGCCCGCTCTGCGGGAGGCGGATCGCCGTCCGCGGGGGGAGGCATGCCCCGTGGGGGTGGGGCCGCGGCGCGCGTGGGAGGCGAGGCGCCGTCGGCGGCAGGCGTCATGCCGTCCGTGGAAGGCGGCACGCCACCGGAAGGGGCGGGCGCGTCCTCCGCGGCGCGCGGCGCGCCGCCATCGGGGGGCCGCACGCCGTGCGCTGCAGGCGGCACGGCATCCGCGCGGGTGGCAACGCCGTCCGTCGCAGGAGGAAGGCCATCGGCGGGGGTGGGTGCGCGGTCCGCCGCGGGAGGAAGGCCGTTCGTGGCCGGCGGCGCGCCCGCCGCCGCGGGAGGAAGGCCGTCCGCGGCCGGCGGCGCGCCCGCCGCCGCGGGAGGAAGGCCGTCCGCGGCCGGCGGCGCG
>CAZJNX010000310.1:844-4271 GCA_964547415.1 uncultured Hyphomicrobiales bacterium | reverse complement strand
GGAACGGCATGATCACCTTCGGTGCGATCTACTACCTCGTGCCGGTGCTGTGGAACCGCCCGGGTCTTTACTCGCTCCGCCTCGTCAACTGGCACTTCTGGCTGGCTACCCTCGGCATCGTGCTGTACGCGGCTTCCATGTGGGTCTCGGGCATCACGCAGGGTCTGATGTGGCGCGAGTACAATGCGGAGGGGTTCCTGGTGAACTCCTTCGTCGAGACGGTGGCCGTGCTTCATCCGTACTACCTGATGCGGGCTCTCGGCGGTATTCTCTACCTCGCCGGCGCCATCGTCTTCGTCGTCAACATCGTCCAGACCATCCGCGGCAAGAGCCATGAGGAGCTGCCCATGGGCAGCGCCCGCGGAACGTCCGGCGTCCAGGCCGCCGAGTAAGGGGGGGAATCCATGGCCGGCAACGACACCGAAAGCGGCAACGAGGCCCCGCGCACCTGGTTCGACGGCCACGGCAAGATCGAGCGGAACGTCACCGTCCTCGCCGTCCTGTCGTTCATCGTGGTCGCCATCGGCGGCATCGTGGAGATCGCTCCGCTGTTCTACGTGAAGAACACCATCGAGCCGGTGGAGGGGGTGCGCCCCTACACCCCGCTCGAGCTCGCGGGGCGGAACGTGTACGTGCGGGAGGGCTGCTACGTCTGCCACAGCCAGATGATCCGGCCGTTCCGCGACGAGGTCGAGCGCTACGGGCATTATTCGCTCGCCGCCGAGTCCATGTACGACCACCCCTTCCAGTGGGGCTCGAAGCGGACGGGGCCGGACCTTGCGCGCGTGGGCGGACGCTACTCGGACGAGTGGCACGTCCAGCACATGATCGACCCGCGCTCGGTCGTGCCGGAGAGCATCATGCCGCCCTACTCGTTCCTGATCGAGCGGGAGGTCGACTGGCGGCAGATCGGCGACGACCTGTGGGCCAACCGGATGGTCGGGGTGCCGTATTCGGACGAGCAGATCGAGAACGCCCACCGGGATCTTCTGGTCCAGGCCGGCACGGGCGGCGACGAGGAGGGGCTCCTCGCCCGCTACGGCGAGAACGTGAACATCCGCGACTTCGACGGCAATCCGCGCATGGTCTCGGAGATGGACGCCATCATCGCCTACATGCAGATGCTCGGCACGCTCGTCGATTTCTCGACCTACGAGCCGGTGCCGGCGGGACGCTGAGGACGCCGCCGGGCCGGGCGGCGGGTCCGATACGCCCGGCCCCCGGGGGCCGGCCGACAACGGAAGGAGCGGACCATGGCCTACGAGGACTTCCACGGCCTCCTCGACACGATCGGGCTGGTGTTCCTGTTCGTCGCGTTCCTGGCGGTCGTTCTGTTCGTGTTCCGCCGCGGCGCGGGCAGGCGCTACCGGGATGCGGCGCAGATCCCGTTCCGCCACGAGGAGCGCCCCGCGTCCGACGGGGACGACGAGGCCGCCCCCCGCAACAATGACGGCAAGGCCTGAGCGCCGAATGATCCGACTGCCGCGGCCCCGGGCCGGCCGCGGCCCGATCGATCCGCCCGGATCGAGGAAGGACGAGGAAAGATGAGCAAGGCCGACAAGCCCATCGACGAGGTGTCGGGCACTGCCACCACCGGTCACGAGTGGGACGGCATCAAGGAACTCAACACGCCGCTGCCGCGCTGGTGGCTGTGGCTGTTCTACGCGACGATCGTGATCTCGGTGATCTACATGATCCTGTTTCCGGCGATCCCGCTCGTGAACCAGGCGACGCCGGGCCTTCTCGGCTTCTCGAGCCGGCAGAACGTGCATGCGGAGCTCGAGCGGGTTGCCGCGACGCGCGTCACCATGAACGACCAGATTGCCGCCGCCTCGTTCGAGGAGATCCAGGGCGACCCGACCATGTTCGACTTCGCCGTGCGCGGCGGGGAGGCGGCCTTCAAGCTGCACTGCGTCCAGTGCCACGGCTCGGGCGCCCAGGGCTCCCAGGAGTACGGCTACCCGAACCTCAACGACGACGCCTGGCTGTGGGGCGGCTCGTTCGACGCCATCCACTACACCATCGCCCACGGCGTCCGGAACGCGGACGACCCGCAGGCCCGCTCCTCCCTGATGCCGGCCTACGGGGAGAACGGGCTTCTCTCCCGGACGCAGATCGGGAACGTGGCGGACTACGTCCTGTCCCTGTCGGGCAAGGACCACGACGCGGCGAAGGCGGAGGCGGGGGCGGAGATCTACGCGGCCCAGTGCGCGGCCTGCCACGGGCCGGCGGGCAAGGGCCAGCCGATCCTCGGCGCACCGAACCTCACCGACGCCCTGTGGCTCTACGGCGGCACGCGGGACCAGATCGTCGCCCAGATCTACGATCCGCGCCACGGCGTCATGCCGCCCTGGGGCGACAAGCTGGACGAGGCGACGCTGAAGAAGCTCACCGTCTACGTCCACGCCCTCGGCGGCGGCGAATAGCACGGCGGCCGGCGCGGGACGGGCCTTGCGCTCCGGCCCGCGCCGTCCTATACCTCCGCCATCTTGATTTACCCTCGAGGGCTTGTCGGGGTGGGCGCCGAAGGCTCCCGCCCGTTTTGTTTTTCGGAAGAGGGCCGTCGCGGGTTCCAGCCCCGGACGGCGGACAGGCGGCCCCCGGCGACGCGAAGGGCGTGACGTGACGACGGCCGACGACGCGAACGGCAAGGACGGGACGGGACACGGGGTGCCGCAGGCGGCCGGGGAGGGCGCGCCCGCGGCGGCTGCCGCGGCGGACGAGCCGCGCTTCCTCGTGGAGAACGGGCTCGACGCCCGCATCGCCCGCATCGCCGAGCCGGTGCTGGCGGGTCTCGGCTATCGCCTCGTGCGGGTGCGCGTCACCGGGCAGAACGGCTGCACCGTCCAGGTGATGGCCGAGAAGCCCGATGGTACCCTCGCCATCGAGGACTGCGAGGCGATCAGCCGGGATCTCTCCCCCGCCCTCGACGTCGCCGACCCGATCGACCGGGCCTATTATCTCGAGGTCTCCTCGCCGGGAATCGACCGGCCGCTGGTGCGTCTTTCCGACTTCTCGGACTGGGCGGGCCACGAGGCCAAGGTGGAACTCGCCATCCCGCGGGAGGGGCGCAAGCGCTATCGCGGCGTGCTCCTCGGGGTGAGGGACGGGGTCATCGGCCTGCGCCACGAGGTGAAGGGCGGGGCGGAGGAGGCCTGGTTCGCGCCCGACGAGATCGGGGACGCCAAGCTCGTCCTCACGGACGCCCTCGTGGAAGCCTCGCTCAAGGCGGGCAAGGCGCACCTCGCGGACGGCTGAGGGGGCCCGCGGCGGGCGGACGGAAGGAACGGAACGGGAGGGGCGGCGCCCGCGCGGCGCGCCACGGGACGGAAGGGACGGGAGCGAGAATGGCGATCACGGCCAACAAGCTGGAGCTGTTGCAGATCGCGGACGCGGTCGCGCGCGAGAAGTCGATCGACAAGGAGAT
>CAZJNX010000310.1:0-834 GCA_964547415.1 uncultured Hyphomicrobiales bacterium | reverse complement strand
ACGCCATCCAGAAGGCGGCCCGCTCGCGCTACGGCCTCGACACGGAGGTGAGGGCGGAGATCAACGCCAAGACCGGCGAGATCCGCCTCCACCGCCTCCTCGCCGTGGTGGAGCGCCTCGAGGACCCGGCGACGGAGATCGAGCTGGAGGACGCCCTCGCGAGGAACCCTGCCGCCCAGGTCGGCGACTTCATCGCCGACCCGCTGCCGCCCCTCGACTTCGGCCGCATCGCCGCCCAGTCCGCCAAGCAGGTGATCGTCCAGAAGGTGCGCGAGGCCGAGCGGGACCGCCAGTTCGAGGAGTTCAAGGACCGCGTCGGCGACATCGTCAACGGCGTCGTCAAGCGCGTCGAGTACGGCAACGTCATCGTCGACCTCGGCCGCGGCGAGGCGATCGTCCGCCGCGACCAGCTGATCCCGCGCGAGACCTTCCGCAACGGCGACCGCATCCGCGCCTACGTGATGGACGTGCGCCGCGAGCAGCGCGGCCCGCAGATCTTCCTGTCGCGCACCCACCCGGACTTCATGACGAAGCTGTTCCGCCAGGAGGTGCCGGAGATCTACGACGGCGTCATCGAGGTGAAGTCGGTGGCGCGGGACGCGGGCTCGCGGGCGAAGATCGCGGTGCTGTCCCACGATTCCTCCATCGATCCCGTGGGCGCATGCGTGGGCATGCGCGGCTCGCGCGTGCAGGCGGTGGTGCAGGAGCTCCAGGGCGAGAAGATCGACATCATTCCGTGGTCGCCGGACGCGGCCACCTTCATCGTGAACGCGCTCCAGCCCGCCGAGGTCGCCAAGGTCGTCCTCGACGAGGACGCGGAGCGCATCGAGGTGG
>CAZJNX010000309.1:0-4280 GCA_964547415.1 uncultured Hyphomicrobiales bacterium | reverse complement strand
CGGGGCGGGGGGGGCAGGGGCGGATCTGAATGATCGGAAAATGCTCTAGCCGCCGGCGGTGATAAAGATCGCTAACTCTCGAACAGCGGGAACGTCACGCCCAGCGCCCAGCCGAGCAGCAGGCCGAGGCCGATGCCGGCGGCGGCCGGGCCTCGGCGTCGACCGACCCAGCGGCCCATCAGGCCGAAAATCAGGAAAAAAAGGATCATCACCGGGATGATCAGCAGCAGGAAGAACAGCCGCTCGAAATCGATCGCCAGGGCGATGCCCAGCGACAAGAAGAATACGAGTTTGGTCAGGACGTTCTTCCAGAAGCCCCCGGCGATATCCGCCAGCATCCGGTCGGCCAGCATGAACGCGACCGATCCGACCGCCAGCACCGCAACAATCGGCAGCCGCCCGACTGTCGGCACGAAGCTGGCGACATAGCGGTCCAGCGCCATGCCGAAAACGCCGATGCCGAAGGCGGCCAGGGCGGCAGCGCCCAACCAGTCCCACCGGATACGGGCGCCGAACCGATACAGCAGCGCCAATTGGACCCCGCCATAGATCAACAGATGCAGCGCCAGATAATCCGCGACCAGCACGGGCAGCGTGCCGCGCGGCAGCCAGATCGCGATCAGCGGGGCGATGATGGCGGGCACCAGCAGGACCAGCGCATAGTCCCGGCGCTTGAGGGTGACGGCAGCGGCATCGGCCGCATCGCCGCGGGGCAACAGCGCGGCCAGGGGCCAGGCGGCGAGGACGATGCCGCCCAGCAACAGCAGGATCGGCCAGCCGGTCGCAGCCACGGCGTCTTCCGGTGAGCTTCGTCCGAAAGCCGCATCCAGCCAGGCGACGGATTCCTGCAATGCAGTCGGGCTGTACAGCACGCCGACATGTTCGACATTGGGGGCGACCACGGCGCGCCGGGTGATCGACTCAGGTCGGGCGACCTCGCCGGCTGCATCGGTGCGCGGGGCGGCGGTGACGGTGTCGCCTTCCTCGGCGGCCGGGTCGATCTCGCGCAGTTTCTCCAGCGCAAAGGCGCGCAGCCCCGGTTCCCAACTTCCGCTGACCATCAGCAGCCGGTCCGGTCGGGTTTCCGTGACGGCTTGCGAGAAGGTCGATATGCCGACGATCGGTCCGATCCGGTCATCGATCAGGGCGGTGCGGATGATGATATCGGTTGCCATCGAATGGCCGAGAATGCCGACCGGTTCAACGCTCTCGACCTGTTCAAGGGCGAAGGTAAGAACGCGGCGCGTCTCGGCGATCAGCAGCTGGGTGGTGCCCTCGACGGCATCGACATCGCCGGACATCGGCACCGGATTTCGGCCATGGCCTTCGAAATCGAAGGAAGCCGCGTGATAACCAGCCCTGGCAAGGGTCAGCGCATAGGCCTCCATCAGCTGCCGCGAGCCGGCAAAACCATGCGCGATCACCACCAAAGGTGCTTGCTGTCCGGCGTCTTGCGTGTAAAGCGTCACGGGCGTGGTGCCGGCGGCGGTATGCGTGATCTCGATGCCCGCGCGATATCCTTCCAGCCGCCACAGCGCAAAGGCGATGGCGGCAACGGCAAGGATGGCGGCGATCAGGCGCGGCGCGCTCACCCGGCTTTATGCCCGGTCAGAATGTAATTCACCGAGACGTCGCGGCTGAGCTTGAAAGCCGTGCCCGGCGGTCCGGCCCGCAGATCCGGCGACAGCCCGGTGACATCGGTCACATTGACCCCGGCGGAACGCAATGGGCGTGAAATCTCGGACGGTCGGAGAAATTTGCGCCAGTCATGGGTGCCGCGCGGCACCAGCCCCAGCACATATTCGGCCGCCACGACCCCGAGGGCGAGCCCTTTCAGCGTCCGGTTCAGGGTCGACAGGATCAGTAGCCCGCCGGGTTTGACCAGCCGCGCGCAGGAGGTCAGGAACAGCGCCGGATCGGCGGTGTGTTCGACGATTTCCAGTGCCGTGACCAGATCATACTGCCGGCCCTGCGCGGCCAGATCTTCTGCCGTCGATTGCCGGTAATCGATATCGAGGCCCGACGCCGCCACCCGCTTGCGGCCTACGGTCAGGGCGTCCGCCGCCGCATCGATCCCGGTGACCTGCGCGCCCAGCCGCGCCAAAGGCTCGCTGACCAGCCCCGCCCCGCAGCCGATATCCAGCACCGATAGCCCATCGAGTGGCCGCACACTCTGCCTGTCCAGAGAAAACGCCTCAGCCGCCTGGCGGCGGATATAGGCGATGCGGGTGGGGTTGAGCCGATGCAGCGGCTTCATCGGCCCGTTCTCATCCCACCATTGATCCGCAATGGCGTTGAATCCGGCGATTTCGGATGTGTCGAGGGTGGTGCTGGACATAGGCGTTAGGTGTCACCGCGCGGCGGTTCGGTCAACGCTGCATTATGGCGCCCCCATGCGGGGGAGGCCTTTCTTGTCTCGTCATTGCGCGCTGCCGGCGGCCGGCACCAATTCTGGATTGCCGCGTCGCTGACGCTCCTCGCAATGCCGAAAAGACGGGCTTACTCGGTGAGGTCCTCGAAGAACTCGCGCACCTTGGCGAAAAATCCCTCGGATTGCGGGCTGTGTTTGGCGCCGTCGCCGCCTTCTTCGGCGAATTGGGTAAGCAGGTCTTTTTGCTTCTTGGTCAGATTGACCGGGGTTTCGACCAGGATATCGACATACATGTCGCCGCGCATGGTCGAGCGGAGCACGCTCATGCCCTTGCCGCGCAGGCGCATCTTGTGGCCGGATTGGGTGCCGGCCGGAATCTTGACGCGGCTGCGCCCGCCTTCGACGGTCGGCACTTCGATTTCGCCGCCCAGCGCGGCGGTGACCATCGGCACCGGCACCTGGCAATAGAGATCGGCGCCATGGCGCTCGAAAAAGCGGTGCTCGGCAACGCTCAGAAAGACATAGAGATCGCCCGCAGGGCCGCCGCGGGTGCCCGCCTCACCTTCATTGGCGAGGCGGATGCGGGTGCCGTCCTCGACACCGGCGGGGATGTTGACCTGCAGCGTCTTGTCCTTGCGGGTGCGGCCGGACCCGCCGCAGGCCTGGCATGGGTTGCGAATGATCTGGCCCTGGCCGCCGCAGGTCGGGCAGGTGCGCTCAATGGTGAAAAACCCCTGCTGTGCCCGCACGCGTCCGGCGCCGTTGCAGGTCGGGCAGGTTTCGGGGCTGCTGCCGGGTTCTGCGCCGTTGCCGCCGCAGGCCGCACAGCTTTGCCAGCCGGGCACCTCGATGGTCGCCTGGGTGCCGTTGAACGCATCCTCCAGCGTGATGTCGAGATTGAAGCGCATGTCGGCACCGCGCCCGGATTGCCGGCGCCCGCCGCCGCGCATGCCGAAATCGCCGAACATCTCCTCGAAGATATCGGTGAAATTAGCTCCGCCGAAACCGCCGCCACCGGCGCCGCCGCCCTGTTCAAACGCAGCATGGCCATAGCGGTCATAGGCGGCGCGCTTGTCGCCGTCCTTGAGAACCTCATACGCCTCGCTGACTTCCTTGAATCGCGCCTCAGCCTCGGGATTGTCCGGATTGCGGTCCGGATGGTTTTCCATGGCCAGCTTGCGATAGGCGCTCTTGATCGTCTGCTGATCGGCGGTGCGCTCAATGCCAAGGGTTTCGTAATAGTCGCGCTTAGACATTCGAGATCATCGCTCCGCGAGACCGGCCCGCCCGTCACCCCCGCCCCGCGCTCCCCGACAGGACAGGCGGGGCGGGGGAAGGGGCGGACCGGCCCCTTCTAATCAGGCAGATTTCTGCTGGTCGTCGTCGACCTCGGTAAACTCGGCGTCAACAACGGTTTCATCGCTGCCGGCCGCGTCCGGCTGGTCTTCGCCTTGGCCCTCGGTGCCGGCCTCTCCGGCCGCCTGGGCCGCTTCTTCCTGAGCCTTGTAAAGGTGCTCGCCCAGCTTCATCGCGGCTTGCGACAAGGCTTCGGTCTTGTCCTTGATCGGCTGCGGCTCGTTACCTTCCAGCGCGGTTTTCAGCTCGGCAATGGCGCTTTCGACCGCCGCCTTGTCTTCCGCCGGGATATTGTCCCCGGCATCGGCGATGGTCTTCTCCGTGGTGTAGATCAGCGTATCGGCCTGGTTGCGCGCCTCGACGACCTCCTTGCGCTTTTCGTCCTCGGCCTTATGCGCCTCGGCGTCCTTGACCATCTGGTCGATATCGGCATCGGACAGACCGCCCGAGGCCTGGATGCGGATCTGCTGCTCCTTGCCGGTCGCCTTGTCCTTGGCCGAGACGTTGACGATGCCGTTGGCGTCGATGTCGAAGGTGACCTCGATCTGCGGCA
>CAZJNX010000308.1:4013-4299 GCA_964547415.1 uncultured Hyphomicrobiales bacterium | reverse complement strand
CTCCTTGTTGCTCTGCTGACCGTCTTTCCGGCTATCGCGCTGTGGCTGCCCGGCGTGGTCTACGGGAACTGAAAGAGAGCCGCGCCAAGCGGCCGCATCGAAGGGAAACGAACCGCGTATCCGGATGGAGAAACAGCGATGACGACGACGCGACGCAAGTTCCTCACGACCGCCGGCGCCGCCGGCGCGGCGGGCCTCGCCTCCCCGCTCGCCGCCCCGGCGGTCCACGCGCAGCAGACGATCCGCTGGCGCATGCAGACCTACGCCGGCCCGGCCCTCGCCGAGC
>CAZJNX010000308.1:0-4003 GCA_964547415.1 uncultured Hyphomicrobiales bacterium | reverse complement strand
CGCCGGCGACGAGATGCAGATCGAGCTGTTCTTCGCCGACCAGCTGGTCCCCACCTCGGAACTCTTCCGGGCGATGCAGCGCGGCACCATCGACGCGGTGCAGTCCGACGACGACTCGATGGCCTCGCCCACCGAGGTCGCCGTCTTCGGCGGCTACTTCCCGTTCGCCTCGCGCTACTCCCTCGACGTGCCGGTGCTGTTCAACCAGTACGGCCTCGGCGAGATCTGGGACGAGGAGTATTCCAAGGTCGGCGTGAAGTGGATCTCCGCGGGCGCGTGGGACCCGTGCCACTTCGCCACCAAGGACCCGATCCGCTCCCTCGACGACCTGCGCGGCAAGCGCGTCTTCACCTTCCCGACGGCCGGTCGCTTCATGGCGCGCTTCGGCGTCGTCCCGGTGTCGCTGCCGTGGGAGGACGTGGAGGTGGCGCTCCAGACCGGCGAGCTCGACGGCATCGCCTGGTCCGGCATCACCGAGGACTACACGGTCGGCTGGGCCGACGTCACCAACTACTTCCTGACCAACAACATCTCCGGCGCCTGGGCCGGTTCGTTCTTCGCCAACATGGACCGGTGGAACGAGCTGCCGGACCGGCTGAAGGAACTCCTGAAAATCACCTTCGATTCCTCCCACTACTACCGGCAGTGGTGGTACTGGGGCGGCGAGGCGGCGCTGCGCGTCAACGGCGACAAGCTGCAGCTCACCACCATCCCGGACGCCGAATGGGCCGAGGTGGAGGCCGCCGCCCGCGAGTTCTGGGACGAGATCGCCCAGGAGAGCGAGGTGAAGGCCCGCGTCGTGGAGATCTTCAAGAACTACAACGCCCTGATGGAAAAGGCCGGCCGGCCCTACCGCTACACCTGATCGCGTGACCGCCGGCGGCCGGTGCGCCCGGCCGCCGGCTCCTTTCCCGGAGCGACCCCATGGCAGGCAACCTCACCCTCGACGAGCTGACCACCGCCGCCGACACCGGCGAGATCGACACCGTCGTCATGGCCCAGGTGGACATGCAGGGCCGCCTCATGGGCAAGCGCTTCCACGTGCGCCACTTTCTCGAGTCGGCGGTGGAGGAGACCCACTCCTGCAACTACCTCCTCACCGTCGACATGGAGATGGAGCCCGTGCCCGGCTTCGCCTCGGCGAGCTGGGAGAAGGGCTACGGCGACTACACGATGAAGCCGGACCTTTCGACGCTCCGCCGCCTGCCCTGGGCGGAGGGGACGGCGCTCGTCCTGTGCGACCTTTACGACCACGCGACCCACGCCGAGGTCGCCGTCTCCCCCCGCGCGATCCTGAAGCGGCAGGTGGAGCGGCTCGCCTCCCGCGGCCTCGTGGCCATGATGGGCTCCGAGCTCGAGTTCTACCTCTTCCGGGAGAGCTTCGAGGAGGCCTCGGACAGGGGCTACCGCGGCATCACCCCGATCAGCGCCTACAACGAGGACTACCACGTCTTCCAGACCGCCAAGGAAGAGGGCGTGATGCGGGCGATCCGCAACGGCCTCTACGGCGCGGGCGTGCCGGTGGAGAACACCAAGGGCGAGGCGTGGGCGGGCCAGGAGGAGATCAACGTGCGCTACGCCGATGCGCTGACGGCGGCCGACAACCACGTGCTGACGAAGGCGGGGGTGAAGGAGATCGCCTGGGCCCACGGCCGCGCCGTCACCTTCATGGCGAAGTACGACTACGCCGCCGCCGGCTCGTCCTGCCACATCCACCAGTCGCTGTGGACGATCGACGGCTCGGCCCCCGCCTTCCTCGAGGAGGGCGCACCGGGCGGCATGTCGCAGACCATGCGCGGCTACCTCGCCGGCCTCCTCGCCCACGCGGAGGAGACGACGCTCTTCCTCGCCCCCAACATCAACTCCTACAAGCGCTTCGTGGCGGGCACCTTCGCCCCCACCCGCATCTGCTGGTCCAACGACAACCGCACGGCGGGCCTGCGCCTTGTCGGCGAGGGCACGAAGGGCATCCGGGTGGAGAACCGCATCGGCGGGGCGGACCTCAACCCCTACCTCGCCTTCGCCGGGCAGATCGCGGCGGGCCTTGCCGGGATCGAGGCCGGGCTCGACCTCGAGGACGAGTTCCGGGGCGATGCCTACGTGGCGGACGGGGTGCGCACCATCCCGAAGACGCTGCGGGAGGCGACCGCCGCCTTCGGCGGGTCGGCCATGCTGCGCGAGGCGTTGGGGGAGGAGGTGGTGGACCACTACGTCCACGCCGCCGAGTGGGAGCAGTTCGAGTACGACCGGCGCGTCACCGACTGGGAGGTCGCGCGCGGCTTCGAGCGTTCCTGACCCCGCGAGAGAGGCGCTGCCATGACGACGCTCACCTGCATCTCCCCGATCGACGGGTCGGTCTTCGCCACCCGCGAGACGCTCTCCTTCCACGAGGCGCGCGCGGTCGTCGCCCGCACCCGTGCCGCGCAGAAGGACTGGGCCGCCCGCCCCCTGTCGGAGCGGATCGAGCTGGTGGCGACCGGGATCGCCCGGTTCGGCGCCATGGGAGACGAGACGGTGGTGGAGCTCGCCCGCATGATGGGCCGCCCGGTACGCTACGGCGGCGAGTTCGGCGGCGTCGAGGAGCGGGCGGGCTACATGGCCGCCATCGCGCCCGATGCCCTCGCCCCGATGATCGCCGAATCCTCCGACGCCTTCGAGCGGCGGGTCGTCTTCGAGCCCCACGGCGTCGTCCTCGTGATCGCCCCGTGGAACTACCCCTATCTCACCGCCGTCAACACGGTCGTGCCCGCCCTCATCGCGGGCAACGCCGTCCTTATCAAGCACGCGACCCAGACGCTCCTCGCGGGCGAACGGCTGGTGCGGGCCTTCGTCGGCGCGGGGGTGCCGGAAGAGGTCTTCGTGAACGTGTTCCTCGACCACGACGTGACGGAGGGGCTGATCGCCGAGCGCGCCTTCGACTTCGTGAACTTCACCGGCTCCGTCGAGGCGGGGCGGCTGATCGAGCGGGCGGCGGCGGGAACCTTCACGCCCCTCGGGCTCGAGCTCGGCGGCAAGGACCCGGGCTACGTGGCGGACGACGCGGACGTCTCCGCCGCCGTCGCCGGCCTCGTCGACGGGGCGATGTTCAATTCCGGCCAGTGCTGCTGCGGCATCGAGCGGATCTACGTGGCCGAGCCCCTATACGACCGCTTCGTGGAGGAGGCGGTGGCGCTCGTGAAGGGCTACCGGCTCGGCGACCCGCTCGACCCGGCCACCGACATCGGCCCGATGGCGAACCGCCGCTTCGCCGCCCTCGTGCGCGAGCAGGTGGACGAGGCGCTCGCCGCCGGCGCCACCGCCCACGTCCCCCGCTCGCCGGCCGACGACGGCGGCTGCTACGTGACGCCCCAGGTGTTCACCGGCGTCGACCATTCGATGGCCGTGATGCGGGAGGAGACGTTCGGCCCCGTCGTCGGCATCATGAAGGTGGCGGACGACGACGAGGCGGTCGCCCTCATGAACGACAGCGCCTACGGCCTCACCGCCGCCATCTACACTGCGGACGCGAAGCGGGCGGCGCGGATCGGCGCGCGGGTGGAGACCGGCACCGTCTTCATGAACCGGTGCGACTACCTGGACCCGGCGCTGTGCTGGACGGGCTGCAAGGACACCGGGCGGGGCGCGGCGCTCTCCGTCCTCGGCTACCGCAGCCTCACGCGGGCGAAGTCCTACCACCTCAGGAAACAGTGATGAGCCTCACCGCCAACTGGTCCTTCCCGACGGCCGTGCGCTTCGGCCCGGGCCGCATCGCCGAGATCGGCGAGGCGTGCGCTGCTGCCGGCATCCGCCGCCCCCTCCTCGTGACGGACCGGGGCCTTGCGGCCATGGAGATCACCCGCCGCACCCTCGACCTGATGGAGGCGGCCGGCCTCGGCCGGGCGATGTTCGCCGAGGTGGACCCGAACCCGACGGAGAAGAACCTCGCCGCCGGGATCGAGGCCTACCGGGCGGGCGGCCACGACGGCGTCGTCGCCTTCGGCGGCGGCTCGGGCCTCGACCTCGG
>CAZJNX010000307.1:0-4318 GCA_964547415.1 uncultured Hyphomicrobiales bacterium | reverse complement strand
CCGCCGTCCTCGTGGAGAAGACCTCTCCGGACGACCTCCTCGCGGCCATCGCCCGCTTCCGCGCCTCCGTCCTGTTCACCGCGCCGACGGCCTACCGGGCGATGCTCGGCAAGCTCGACGGCGCCGACATCTCCTCCCTGAGCAAGTGCGTCTCGGCGGGGGAGGCGCTGCCGAAGGCCACCTGGGAAGCCTGGCACGCGGCGACGGGCCTGAAGATCCTCGACGGCATCGGGGCGACGGAGATGCTCCACATCTTCATCGGCTCGCCGGAGGAGGAGATCCGCCCGGGCGCCACCGGCCGCCCCGTCCCGGGCTACGAGGCGCGGGTGGTGGATGCGGACGGCACGCCCTGTCCGCCCGGCGTTCCGGGCCGCCTCGCCGTGCGCGGGCCGACGGGCTGCCGCTACCTCGCCGACCCGCGGCAGACGCACTACGTCCAGGACGGGTGGAACGTCACCGGCGACACCTACGTCACCGACGAGGACGGCTATTTCTGGTACAAGGCCCGCTCCGACGACATGATCGTCTCGGCCGGCTACAACATCGCCGGGCCGGAGGTGGAAGCGGGCCTCCTCACCCACCCGGCGGTGGCCGAGTGCGGCGTCGTCGGGGCGCCCGACCCGGAGCGCGGGCAGGTGGTGAAGGCCTACGTGGTGCTGAGCGAGGGCCACGCCCCCTCGCCGGAGCTCGCGAAGGCCCTGCAGGACCACGTGAAGGCCGAGCTCGCCCCCTACAAGTACCCCCGCCGCGTGGCGTTCGTGGAGGCGCTGCCGCGCACGGAGACCGGCAAGCTCCGCCGCTTCGAGCTGCGCGCCATGGCCGAGCGGGAGGCGGAGCCTGCCGTCTGAGCGGCGCGGCATGAACCCATGATTGGACGGAACGACACGATGACGCGCGCCCCCCTCGCCGAGGACCTTCGCGACGGCCCCGCCCCGACGGCCGGAACGGCCCGCGTGCCCTCGCCCCTCGCGGTGGTGCAGCCCGAGGGCTGGCCCGCGCCCCGCGGCTACGCCAACGGCATCGCCGCCGCGGGCCGCATGGTGTTCGTCGGCGGCCAGGTGGGCTGGGACGAGACGGGCCGCTTTCCGGACGGCTTCCTGCCCCAGACCGAGCGGGCGCTCCTCAACGTGCGCGCCGTCGTGGAGGCGGCGGGCGGGGCGGCGCGCCACGTCGCCCGCCTCACCTGGTACGTCACCGACATCGAGGCCTACCGCGGAGCGCTGAAGGGCCTCGGCCCCGTCTACCGCGGCGTGATGGGCCGCCACTTCCCGGCCATGGCCCTCGTGCAGGTGGTCGCCCTCGTGGAGCCCGAGGCCCTGGTGGAGATCGAGGCGATCGCCGTCCTGCCCTGACGGAAAGCCCCGACGCCCCGGTCCCGCGACCGCCGTCCTGGACGGGCGTACCGGATCGCGCGGCTGCGTCAGTCGCCGCGGGCGGTCCGGCCGTCGGGGGCGATCTCGGCGCCGAAGCGGGCGAGGATCGGGTCGAGCACGAAGCGCGGGGCAAGGCGCGAGGCGCGCACGAGGAGCGCCATCGGCCAGGGGAAGGCGCGCACGGCGCGGCCCGCGGCGAGCGCGTCGTCCATGATGCGGGCCGCGCGCTCGGGCGGGATCTCGAACGGGCGGGGGCCCAGGTGCCGCGCCGACATGGGCGAGGTCACGAAGCCGGGCAGGAGCACGCTCACCGCCACCCCCCGCGGCGCGAGGGCCGGGCGGATCGCCTCCCCGTAGGCGAGGAGGCCGGCCTTGGTGGCGCTGTAGGTGGCGAGCTCGGGCAGGGGGCGGATCGCGGCGACGGAGGACACGAGGCCGATGCGCCCCGTTCCGCGCGCGGCCATCGGCCCGGCGAGGGCGGCGACCGTGGCGATGGCGCCCGTGAGGTTCGTCTCCACCAGGCGGGCGACGTCCTCCTCCGCCTCCAGCGGCCCGCCGGGGGCCGGGCCGGCGGACACGCCCGCGTTCACCCATGCCCGCGCCACCGGGTGCCGGGCGTCGAACGCGGCGAGGACCGCGGAAAGGGCCGGCCGGTCGCGCACGTCGACGGCGGCGGTCTCCACCGCCCCGCCGAGGCGGCGGACGGCGCCCGCCGTCTCCTCGAGGGGGCCGGGGGAGCGGCCGAGGAGGAGGAGGGGGCCCCCGTGGCGCTCGGCGGTGAGGCGGGCGAGCGCCCGCCCGATGCCGCCCCCCGCGCCGGTGACGACGGTGGCCGCCGGCTTCACCCGTGCTGGCGCAGGAGGCGCGCCTTCTCCCGCTCCCAGGTGCGCTTCTTCTCGGTCTCGCGCTTGTCGTGGGCCTTCTTGCCCTTGGCGAGCCCGATCAGGCACTTGGCGATGCCGCGCCGGTTGAAGTAGATCTTGAGGGGGACGATCGTCAGCCCCTCCTTCTGCACCGCGCCGATCAGCTTGCCGAGCTCCCGCCGCTTCAGCAGAAGCTTTCGCGGCCGCCGCGTCTCGTGATTGAATCGGTTCGCCTGCTGGTACTCGGGCACGTAGGCGTTGATGAGGAAGAGTTCGCCCCCTTCCTCCGACGCGTAGCTCTCGGCGATGTTGCTCCGCCCCTCGCGCAGCGACTTCACCTCCGTGCCCTTGAGCTCGAGGCCGGCCTCGAACGTCTCCAGGATCTCGTAGTTGAAGCGCGCCTTGCGGTTCTCGGCGACGGGCCTGTCGTGGACGCCCGGTGCCTTTCTCGTCGCCATCCGTTCCTCTTCCTCGTTTCCGTCGCCCCCGCATATGGGAACTCCGGAAGGGCCTCGCCCGTCAGGCGAGACCCGCGTGGGCGAGGGCGGCGTCGATCGCCCGCCGCGCCGCCTCGCCGGCGGGGGCGAGCGGCAGGCGCACCTCGTCCGTGGTGCGGCCGAGGACCGACAGGGCGTACTTGGCGCCGGTGGGGTTCGGGTCGACGAACAGCGCCTCGTGGAGGGGCCAGAGGCGGTCCTGCAGGGCGAGGGCCTCGGCATAGTCGCCCCGCCCGCACGCCTCCTGGAAGGCGGCGCACAGCGCCGGCGCCACGTTCGCCGTCACCGAGATGCAGCCCGACCCGCCCTGGGCGTTGAAGGCGAGGGCCGTCCCGTCCTCGCCCGACAGCTGGACGAAGTCGGGCCCCACCACCTGGCGGGTGCGGCTCACCCGGTCGAGCTTCATGGTGGCGTCCTTGACGCCGATCACGTTGGGGCAGTCCTGCCGCACCCGCGCCATGGTCTCTGGCGCCATGTCGATCACCGAGCGGGGCGGGATGTTGTAGATGACGATCGGCAGGCGCGTGCCCTCGGCCACCGCCCGGAAGTGGCGGTAGAGCCCCTCCTGGTTCGGCTTGTTGTAGTAGGGCGTCACCACGAGGATGCCGGTCGCCCCCACCTTCTCCGCGTGGCGGGCGAAGTCGAGCGCCTCTTCCGTGTTGTTGGAGCCCGCTCCGGCGATGACCGGCACGCGCCCGGCCGTCACCTCCACGCACAACTCGACCACGCGCTTGTGTTCGTGGTGGGAGAGGGTGGGCGATTCGCCCGTCGTCCCCACGGGGACGAGGCCGTGGCTGCCTTCGGCGATCTGCCACTCGACGAGATCCTGGAAGGCGCGCTCGTCCACCTTGCCGTCGCGGAAGGGGGTGACGAGCGCGGTGATCGAGCCCTTGAACATTTCCCGAGCTTTCTTTTGGACGTCGGAGGCTCTACCCTCGCGACCCGCGCGGGCCATGGGGCCGGACGCGCCGTCGGCCACCGTCCGGCCGGCGGAGGCGGGCCGCGCCCTTCCGCCTCCCCGTCTTCCCTTGTGCGCACGGGGGCGGCGGGTGGTCAACCTCGTTGGGCAGGATGCCCACCGCCGGGATGGGGGCGGGCCGCTCTCCGGGGCGCGGGTTGTGAAAACGTCAACGGGTTCGAGGTAGACGCGTCGGACGATGTGTCGACAAGCCCCGGTGCTGCCGGGTCGGTGATTCCCATTTCTGGAGCGGGGTGACGATGGTGTCTCGCACGGCTCACTCGAACCGCCCGGCGACGGCGGGCGCAGGCCCCCGGCGCGGGCCTTTCCGGGTCCGCCTGGCGCTCGCCGTCCTCGCGGGTGCACTGCTGCCGTCGGGCGCGGCCGCCCATCCGCTCGCCCTGCCGTCCCCGGCCGCGCCGCCGGCGGCGGTCGTCCTCGTGTCCGGTGTGGAGCTGCCGCGGCCCAACCCGCTGCGCGCTGGCGGCCGCCGCGCGGGCGGGGCGGTGGCCTCGATCGCGGACGTGCCGGTGCCGCGGCCCCACCCGGGGCGAGCCGGCGGGGCGGCGCCCGCGGCCGTGGCGAGCACGGCCGCGCCCGTCGTCGCCGCCGCGCCGCCGGCCGAGC
>CAZJNX010000306.1:0-4325 GCA_964547415.1 uncultured Hyphomicrobiales bacterium | reverse complement strand
ACGTTCTGCTTGACGTTGTCGAGGATGGTGTCGGGCGCGAAGCCGTGGGCCTCCATGCCGACCGCGTCGATGACGGCGTCCGGGCCGAGGCCGCCGGACATCTCCATCAGCGCCTCGAGGACGTGGGTCTGGCTGTAGTCGATGGTCTTCGCCCCGAGCTTTCTCGCGAGCTCCAGCCGGTGGGGCCAGTGGTCGATCCCGATCACCGCGGGGGCGCCCATGGCGAGCGCGGACTGGATGGCGAACAGGCCCACCGGTCCGCAGCCCCACACCGCCACCGTGTCGCCCTCCTCGATGGCGGCGTTGTCGGCCGCCATCCAGCCGGTCGGCAGGATGTCGGACAGGAACAGGACCTCGTCGTCGTCGAGGTCGTCCGGCACGGGGATGGGGCCGACGTCGGAGAAGGGCACGCGCACGTATTGCGCCTGCCCGCCGGGATAGCCGCCGGTGAGGTGGGAGTAGCCGAACAGGCCCGAGACCGGGTGGCCGTAGAGCTGCTCGGTGACGTCCTGGTTCTCCACCGGGTTGGAGTTGTCGCAGGCCGAGTACTGGTGCTTCTCGCAGAAGAAGCAGGAGCCACAGGCGATGGTGAAGGGCACGACCACCCGGTCGCCCGTCTTGAGTGTGCTCTTCGGACCCGTGTCGACCACGCGGCCCATGAACTCGTGCCCGAGGATGTCGCCGGCCATCATGCCCGGGATCACCCCGTCATAAAGGTGAAGGTCCGAGCCGCAGATGGCGGTGGACGTCACCTCTATGATGGCGTCCCGCGGGTTGACGACCTCGGGGTCGGGGACCGTGTCGACGCGGACGTCGTGCCGGCCGTGCCAGGTGAGCGCGCGCATGTCCGTTCTCCTCAGCCAGCCTTGCGCATCCGCGGGGTGGCGATCTCGCCGGTTTCCATCAGCATCTTGAGGCGCTTCAGGTCGCGCCGGCCCTGCACCGAGGGCTCGCGCTGGAAGAGCGTCGCGATCCAGCGGCCGAGCTCGCCCCCGGGCGGCTCATAGGCGATGATCATCTCCACCTCGGTGCCGCGCCCGCCCGGCGCGTCGCGGAAGCGGACCTTGCCTTCGGAAGGCACGTCAGAGCCCTCGACGGTGCGCCAGGCGATGAGCTCGCCCGGCCGGTCCTCCACAATCCGCACCTCGTTCTCGATGGTGCCGCCGCCCGGCCCCTCGATGCCGAAGACGGCCGAATCCGCCCCCGTCTGCCGGATCGTGCGAAGACCCTCCACGAAGGCGGGCAGGTTCGAGAACTCGCGGAAGTGGCGGTAGAGCGCCTCCCGGGGCTTCTTGATCGTCACCGTTCGCCCGGTGACGGCGTATTCGCCGAAGCGCGGCCGCCGCGCGGCGCGGGCGGGCGCGTCGTCCGGGATTCGCTCGAAGTCCTCCGAGCGGCCGGCGAACCAGGCGTAGGTCGCCGCGCCAACGAGGGCGCCGACGCCCAGAACGCCCCAGGGGACGCCGCGGGCGCGGGCCTCGCCCGAAAAGGTGTCCGTCATGGCTGACCGTCCCATTGCTTGTCCGGGCTTTCCGGCGGTTCCCGCCACGCCCGGCGTCCGTTTCGGGACGCGCCGCGCGCGACCCGCCGCGGGCACGCACGCGCCTGCCCGTGCCCGACGAAGCGCGCCAGGCGGCGAAGCGTTCCCCCCTCGCCCGACGGTCGTGCCGGGCCGGCCGCCAGCGGGCCTTATGGCGGGCGGCGGCGGCTGTTATCACCGGGGGCCAGGCGGGAGCGCCCGCGTTCCGCGGGCGCGGCGGCGGCAGGCGCCGGGCGCTCCGAAAGGACAGCCGATGGCCGACGAGGAAACGATGCCGGACACAAAGAAGAAGACAGCCCTCGAGGAGGCCGCGCTCGCCTACCACGCGAGCGGCCGGCCCGGGAAGCTGGAGATCCGGACCACGAAACCCCTCGGCAACCAGCGGGACCTGTCGCTCGCCTATTCGCCGGGGGTGGCGGCGGCGAGCCTTGCCATCGCGGAGGACCCGGCGAGCGCGCGCACCTACACCGCCCGCGGCAACATGGTCGCCGTGGTCACCAACGGGACGGCGGTCCTCGGCCTCGGCGCCATCGGCCCCCTCGCCTCCAAGCCGGTGATGGAGGGCAAGGCGGTCCTCTTCAAGAAGTTCGCCGACCTCGACAGCGTCGACATCGAGGTGAACGAGACCGACCCCGCCCGCTTCGTCGACATCGTGGCCGCCCTCGAGCCGTCCTTCGGCGGCATCAACCTCGAGGACATCAAGGGTCCGGACTGCTTCGAGATCGAGGAGGGCCTCAAGGCGCGGATGGCGATCCCGGTCTTCCACGACGACCAGCACGGCACGGCGATCATCGTGGCGGCGGCGATCCGCAACGCGCTCGAGCTCGCCGGAAAGCGCCTCGAGGCGGTGAGGATCGTCGCCTCCGGCGCGGGGGCGGCGGCGATCGCCTGCCTCAACCTCCTCGTGAAGATGGGGGCGAAGCTCGAGAACATCGTCGTCACCGACATCGACGGCGTCGTCCACGCGGGCCGCGCGAAGGGCATGGACCGGTGGAAGGCGGTCTACGCCCGCAAGACCGAGGCGCGCACGCTCGGCGAGGTGATCGGGGGCGCGGACGTCTTCCTCGGCCTGTCGGCGGGCGGCGTCCTGAAGGGGGAGATGCTGGCGCGGATGGCGGCCGATCCGATCGTCCTCGCCCTCGCCAACCCGACCCCGGAGATCGACCCGGACGAGGCGCGGGCGCTCCGGCCGGACGCCATCATCTGCACCGGCCGGTCGGACTTTCCCAACCAGGTCAACAACGTCCTTTGCTTTCCCTACCTCTTCCGCGGCGCCCTCGACGTCGGCGCGACGGCCATCAACGACGAGATGAAGATGGCGGCCGTGGAGGCGATCGCGGGCCTTGCCCGGGAGCGGCCGACGGAGGAGGTGGCCCGCGCCTACGGCGGCGTCGCGCGGCTGTTCGGGCGCGACTACGTGATCCCCGCCCCGTTCGACCCGCGGCTGATCCTCAGGATCGCCCCCGCCGTCGCGAGGGCGGCGATGGAGTCGGGCGCGGCGAGCCGGCCCGTCGAGGATTTTCCCCAGTACCGGGACCGGCTCGCCCGCTTCCTGTTCCGCTCCGGCTCGCTCATGCGCCCGCTGTTCGCCGAGGCGCGCACGATCGCCCGCCAGCGCATCGTCTACGCCGAGGGCGAGGACGAGCGGGTGATGCGCGCCGCCGAGATCGTCCTGGAGGACGGGATCGCGACGCCGATCCTGATCGGCCGGCCGTCTGTCATCGAGGCCCGGGCGAAGCGGGCGGGCCTTGCGACGGTGGCCGCGGGCGGCATCGAGATCATCAATCCCCAGGACGACCCGCGCTACCGCGCCTACGTCGACCTCTACTTCTCCATCGTCGGGCGCAGCGGCGTGCCGCCGGAGAGCGCGCGCACGGTGGTGCGCACCAACACGACGGTGATCGCCGCCCTCGCCCTCGTGCGCGGGGAAGCTGACGGGATGCTGTGCGGGGTGGAGACGCCCTTCGTGCGCCACGTGGACGACGTGCGGCAGGTGATCGGCCTGCGGGAGGGCGCGAGCGACCTGTCGGCCATGTCGCTGCTCCTCGCCAACGAGCGCACGCTCTTCCTCGTCGACACCCAGATCAGCGAGCGTCCGGATGCCCGCGGCGTCGCCGAGACGACGCTGCTCGCCGCGCGGCAGATCCGGCGCCTCGGCATCGAGCCGCGCGTGGCGCTCCTGTCCTCCTCCCGTTTCGGCTCGCGCACCCACGCGGACGCCCTCAAGATGCGCCGTGCGACGGAGCTCCTGTGGCAACTCGCCCCCGACCTTCAGGTGGACGGCGAGATGCACGGGGAGGACGCCCTGTCGCCCGAGGCGCTCGCCCGCGTCATGCCCGAGGCGCGGCTGAAGGCGGAGGCGAACCTTCTCGTCTTCCCCAGTCTCGACGCGGCCAACATCGCCACCTCCCTCCTGAAGGAGGTGACGGGGGCGCTGCACGTCGGGCCCTTCCTCCTCGGCGCGCGGCGCCCGGCCCACATCCTGACGCCCCAGGTGACGACCAGAGGGATCCTCAACATGTCGACGATCCTCGCCGTCGAGGCCGCCACGCAAGGCAGCGAGCGCCCGGCCGTCGCCCCGGTCCGCGCGTCCTGACGCGCCAGGTGCCACGCCGGGAGGCGGGTCTTCATCCAGGCGAGGGCACGACCGACCCGCCCCTCGACCGGACGGGCGGCCGGCCCTGCCGGCCCGCGGGACGGGCGAGGCTCACGCCGCCGCACCGGCCCGCGCGGCGGCGCCCGGGGCGCGCGCCCGCACGCGACCGGGCATCGGCGAAGCCGTGGG
>CAZJNX010000305.1:0-4328 GCA_964547415.1 uncultured Hyphomicrobiales bacterium | reverse complement strand
GAACTCGCGCCAGGTCGAAACGCTCGTCTACGAGACGAGCCGGCTCGGCCTGCAACGCCGCGTCACCGGCTCGCACCTCACGTCCATGCACTCGATGGACAACTTCTACGCGAACCGCCTGATCGTCATGATGGCGAAGGCGGAGATGCGGGTGGCGACCAACCCGCTCGCCAACATGTTCCTGCAGGGCCGCTTCGACACCTACCCCAAGCGGCGGGGCCTCGCGCGCATCCCGGAGCTCCTCGAGGCGGGCTGCGTCGTCGCCATGGGCCACGACAGCGTGCTCGATCCCTGGTACCCGCTCGGGCGGACATGCTGGACGTCGCCTTCATGGCCGTGCACGCCGCGCACATGTCGAGCCGTACGGAGATCCCGGAGGTGTTCCGCTGCGTGACGGAGCACGCGGCGACCATCCTCGGCCTCGAGGGCTACGGCCTCGCGCCGGGCTGCCACGCGGACTTCGTCCTGCACGAGGCGACCGACCCGATCGAGGCGATCCGCCTGCGCCTGCCGCGCCTCGCGGTCGTGCGCCGCGGCAAGGTGATCGCCCGCGCCGCCCCTGCCGCCAGCGAGGTCTCGGGCGAGATCCCGGCCCCGTCCGGACCGGCCGCGGGTCCCCTCCCCCTCTCGGCCGCCTGACGGGCCTCGCCCGCCCCCGCCGACGGGGCGTCGAGGGCGATCGGGGTGCGGGTCCGACCTTTGCACCCCACCCCGGACGGGCCGCTCGCCAGCGGCGCCGCTCAGCTGCAGCCGCTCGTGGCGCCGCAGGTGTCGCACTTGAGGCAGGTGCCGTTGCGCACGAGGGTGAAGTTGCCGCACTCGCCGCAGGCCTCGCCCTCGTAGCCCTTGAGGCGGGCCATCACCGCCCGCTCGGCGACCGGGTCCTTGTGGCGGCGGGCCGGCACCTCGAGGGCGACGGCCGCGCCGGCCGCCTCGCCGCCCGTCGACAGGAGGGCGCGCACCTCCGCGCGGATCTCCTCCACCGCGCTCGACCGATCCGCGTCCGCCGCGCCGCCGCCGCCGGTGGCGCCCCGCTCGAAGCCGCCCGCGGCCTGTGCCCCGGACGGGCCGCGGGTGACGCCGTCGGCGTCGGTGCGGGCCACCACGCGGAAGCGCTCGGTGTTGCCGCGGACCATCCCGTGGGAGACGGGCAGCGGCGCGGGCTTGTCGCCCTTGACGCCGCGGCCGATGGTGGTCGCCTCCATGTCGGCCGGGGTGACGTGGGCGAGGTCCGTCCGCCCGAGGTAGGAGATGGCGAGCTCGCGGAAGATGTAGTCGAGGATCGAGGTCGCGTTCTTGATCGCCTCGTTCCCCTGCACCGGCCCCGCGGGCTCGAAGCGTGTGAAGGTGAACGCCTCCACGTACTCCTCCAGCGGCACGCCGTACTGCAGGCCGAGCGAGATGGCGATGGCGAAGTTGTTCATCATGGCGCGGAAGGCGGCGCCTTCCTTGTGCATGTCGATGAAGATCTCGCCGAGGCGTCCGTCGTCGAACTCGCCGGTCCTGAGATACACCTTGTGGCCGCCGACGATCGCCTTCTGGGTGTAGCCCTTGCGCCGGTCGGGCAGCTGGTCGCGCTGGCGGATCGCCACCTCGCGCTCCACGACCCGCTCCACCAGGCGCTCGGCGACGGCCGCCACCCGCGCCGCCGACGGCTTCTCGACGATCTCCTCAACCTTCTCCTCGGCCTCCTCGGGCTCGTCGGCCATGAGGGAGGCGTTGAGGGGCTGGGAGAGCTTGGAGCCGTCCCGGTAGAGGGCGTTCGCCTTGAGGCCGAGGCGCCAGGACAGCTTGTAGGCCGCCTTGCAGTCCTCCACCGTCGCCGCGTTCGGCATGTTGATGGTCTTGGAGATGGCGCCGGAGATGAAGGGCTGCGCCGCCGCCATCATGCGGATGTGGCTCTCCGCCGACAGGAAACGCTTGCCGATCTTGCCGCATGGGGTCGCGCAGTCGAACACGGGCAGGTGCTCGTCCTTCACGTGCGGCGCACCTTCCACCGTCATCGCGCCGCAGACGTACAGGTTCGCCGCCTCGATCTCGTCCTTCGTGAAGCCGAGTTCGGACAGCACGCAGAACTGCGGGTCGGCGACCGTCTCGGCCGGGATCTTCAACTCGTCGACCAGGTAGCGCTCGCCGAGCGACCACTTGTTGACGGCGAAGCGGATGTCGAAGGCGCTCTTCAGCCCGGCTTCCAGGACGGCGATCTTCTCCTCCGAAAGGCCCTTCTCGCGCAGGGTGACGTGGTTGATCGCCGGCGCCCCCTCGAAGCTGCCGCGGCCGACGGCGTAGGCCTCGATGTCGGCGATCTCCTCGGCCGAGTAGCCGAGGGCCTTCAGCGCCTCGGGCACGGCGCGGTTGATGATCTTGAAGTAGCCGCCGCCGGCGAGCTTCTTGAACTTCACGAGCGCGAAGTCCGGCTCGATGCCGGTGGTGTCGCAGTCCATCACGAGGCCGATGGTGCCGGTGGGCGCGATCACCGTGGCCTGGGCGTTGCGGTAGCCGTAGTGGCGGCCGAGCTCGAGCGCCCGGTCCCAGGCCGCCTTCGCCCGCGCGCCGAGCTCGGCGTCCGGAAGGGCCGCGTGGTCGAGGGGGACCGGGTTCACCGACAGGCCCTCGTAGCCGTCCGCCTCGCCGTGGGCGGCCCGCCGGTGGTTGCGGATGACGCGCAGCATGTGGGGCGCGTTCTCCCGGTAGCCGGGGAAGGGCCCGAGGTCCCGCGCCATCTCCGCGGACGTCGCGTAGGCCGTGCCGGTCATGATCGCGGTGACGGCGCCGCAGATCGCCCGGCCCTCGTCGGAATCGTAGGGGATGCCGGCGGTCATCAACAGGCCGCCCACGTTGGCGAACCCGAGGCCGAGGGTGCGGTAGTCGTAGGACAGGCGCGCGATCGTCTCGGACGGGAACTGGGCCATCATCACCGAGATCTCGAGGACGATGGTCCAAAGGCGGACGGCGTGCTCGAACAGGCCGATCTCGAACGTCCCGTCCTCGGCGCGGAACTGGAGGAGGTTGAGCGAGGCGAGGTTGCAGGCGGTATCGTCGAGGAACATGTACTCCGAGCACGGATTCGAGGCCCGGATCTCGCCGCCCGCGGGGCAGGTGTGCCAGTCGTTCACCGTGGTGTGGAACTGGATGCCCGGGTCCGCGCACGCCCAGGCGGCGTGGCCGATCCGCTCCCAGAGCGCACGGGCCTTCACCGTCTTGGCCGGCTTGCCGTCGATGCGGTTGGTCAGCGTCCAGTCCCCGTCCGCCTCGACGGCCCTCAGGAAGCCGTCGGTGACGCGCACCGAGTTGTTGGAGTTCTGGCCCGAGACGGTGAGGTAGGCCTCCGAATCCCAGTCGGTGTCGAACACCGGGAACTCGATCGCCTTGTAGCCCTGGCGGGCGAACTGGATCACGCGCTGGATCAGGTTGTCCGGCACCATCGCCTTCCGGGCGGCGCGGATCTCCCGCTTCAGCGCCGGGTTCTCCTTCGGGTCGAAGCAGGCGTCGCCGTCCGCCTCGCAGTTGACGCACGCCTTCATGACGGCGGTGAGGTGCTTCTTCGCGACCTTCGAGCCGATCACGAGGGAGGCGACCTTCTGCTCCTCCCGCACCTTCCAGTCGACGAAGTCCTCGATGTCCGGGTGGTCCACGTCGACGACCACCATCTTGGCCGCGCGCCGCGTGGTGCCGCCGGACTTGATGGCCCCCGCCGCCCGGTCGCCGATCTTGAGGAAGCTCATGAGGCCGGAGGAGCGCCCGCCGCCCGACAGCCGCTCGCCCTCGCCCCGCAGCGCGGAGAAGTTGGAGCCCGTGCCCGAGCCGTACTTGAAGATGCGCGCCTCGCGGACCCAAAGGTCCATGATGCCGCCGTCGTTGACGAGGTCGTCGGCGACGGACTGGATGAAGCAGGCGTGGGGCTGCGGCCGCTCATAGGCCGAGGGGGAGGCCTTCAGCTCGCCAGTCTCGTGGTCGACGTAGAAATGGCCCTGGCTCGGACCGTCGACGCCGTAGGCCCAGTGGAGCCCGGTGTTGAACCACTGCGGGCTGTTCGGCGCCGCGCGCTGGGTGGCGAGCATGTGGCGCATCTCGTCGTAATAGGCGCGCGCGTCGGCCTCCGACGTGAAGTAGCCGCCTTTCCAGCCCCAGTAGGTCCAGGCGCCTGCGAGCCGGTCGAAGACCTGCTTCGCCGACGTCTCGCCGCCGACGCGCTCCTCCGCGGGCAGCTTCGCCAGCGCCTTGTCGTCGGGAACCGAGCGCGACAGCCACTCCGGCACGCCCTTCTCCCGAACTCTCTTCAGCCGCGCCGGCACGCCGGCCTTGCGGAAGTATTTCTGCGCCAGGAC
>CAZJNX010000304.1:0-4356 GCA_964547415.1 uncultured Hyphomicrobiales bacterium | reverse complement strand
AGTCCTCCACGCCGTGGCCGGGCGCGGTGTGGACGAAGCCCGTGCCCGCCTCGTCGGTGACGTGGTCGCCCTCCAGCATCGGCACGTCGAAGTCGTAGCCCCGCCCGCGCAAGGGGTGGGCGAGGGTGAGGCCCTCGAGGTCGTCGGCCGGCACGTCGGCGAGGCGGCGGTAGGCGGCGACGCGGGCCGGCCCCATCACCTCGGCGGCGAGGGAATCGGCGATCACGTAGCGGTCGCCCGGCGTCGCCCAGGGGACGGCCCCGTCCGGCAGCGGGTCGACCGCTTCCACCTCGTAAAGGCCGTAGACGACGCGGCGGGAGAAGGCGACGGCCCGGTTGCCCGGGATCGTCCAGGGCGTGGTGGTCCAGATGAGGACCGAGGCGCCCTCGAGGTGATCGCCGCCGCCCGCGACCACGGGGAAGGCCACCGTCACCGTGTCGGACTGGTGCTCGTGGTACTCGACCTCCGCCTCGGCCAGCGCCGTGCGCTCCACCACCGACCACATCACCGGCTTGGAGCCGCGGTAGAGCTGGCCGGAGCGGGCGAACTTCATGAGCTCGCGGGCGATCTGCGCCTCGGCGGCGAAGCTCATGGTGGTATAGGGGCGCTCGAAGTCGCCCTCCACGCCCATCCGCCGGAACTCCTCGGTCTGGACGCCCACCCAGTGCTCGGCGAACTGCCGGCATTCCCGGCGGAACTCGACGACCGGCACCTCGTCCTTGTCGAGGCCCTTGGCCCGGTAGCTCTCCTCCACCTTCCACTCGATGGGAAGGCCGTGGCAGTCCCAGCCCGGCACGTAGTTGGAATCGTAGCCGAGCATCTGGAAGGAGCGGGTGACGACGTCCTTCAGGATCTTGTTGAGGGCGTGACCGATGTGCAGGTGCCCGTTGGCGTAGGGCGGCCCGTCGTGGAGGACGAACTTCTCCCGGCCCCGCGCGGCCTCGCGCAGGCGGCGGTAGAGGCCGAGCTCGTCCCAGCGGCGGATGATCTCCGGCTCCTTCTTCGGGAGCCCCGCGCGCATGGGAAAGTCGGTCCTCGGCAGGAACAGCGTGTCCGAATAGTCGGCCGCGCCTTTCGTCTCGTCGGTCATCGCGTGATCGTCTTCGCGCTTGGCTCGTCCCGCTCGCGCGCGGGCGGCCCGGCGGGCCTCGAGCTCCGGGGCCGGCGGACGGGCCGTCCCGCCCCGCCGGTCTCGGCGAGGACATTATCACGATCGCCCCGGCGGGCCAACGCCGGGCAGGGGACCGGGCGGGGCGGCCGCGTGCGGGCGGCCCCGCGGCCGGTCCTCAAAGGGCGGCGAGCATCGCCTCGGCGGAGGACACGTTCGCCTCCGTCGGGTTCTCCTCCACGTGGAGCGCCTTCACGACCCCGTCCTCCACCAGCATGGAGTAGCGCTTGGAGCGGATGCCCATGCCGAAGCCCGAGGCGTCGAGCTCCATGCCGATGGCGCGGGTGAAGTCGGCGTTGCCGTCCGACAGGAACACGATCTTCCCGTCGCCGCCCGAGGCCTTCGCCCAGGCGTCCATCACGAACATGTCGTTGACCGACACGACGGCCACCGTGTCGACGCCCTTCGCCTTCAGGGCGTCGAACCTGTCCACGTAGCCCGGCAGGTGGTTCTTGTGGCAGGTGGGGGTGAAGGCGCCGGGGACCGCGAACAGCACCACCGTCTTGCCGCCGAACAGCTCGGCGGAGGGCACCTCGGCCGGGCCGTCCGGGCCGATGGTGCGGAAGGTGGTCTCGGGCATCTTGTCGCCGACGGAAATCGCCATCTGTCTCTCCACGACCGGGTTCCGCGCGGCCGCGCGGGGGGTGCGACCGCGCAAGGGGTGTCGGTGAAGCCGACTACCCCCGATGCGTGCGATCCGCAAGCGGCCGGGCGCCTCGTTCAGTCGTCGAACTCCTCGAGGCTCCGTCCGGCGGTCTCGATGCGCACCCACCAGGTGATGATCGCGCCGAGGAGGGAGGTCACCACGAGGACGCCGATGAGGAGGTCCGTGCCGAGGTGCACGAGCAGCCAGGGGAACAGGAAGGCGGTGGTGACCGCGCCCACCTTGCCGACCGAGGCGGCGAAGCCCGCCCCGAGGGCGCGGATCTCCGTCGGGAAGACCTCGCCCGCGATGAGGTAGGTCTGGGCGTTGGGCCCGAGGTTGGTCATGAAGTTGAACAGCATGAAGCCGACGAAGACGAGGATCGTGGCCGTCGTCCCGTCGAAGTGGCCGGACGAGGCCGCGATGGCAAGGCCCGCCGCGCAGCCGACGAAGCCGACCACCTGCAGGCGGATGCGGCCCACGCGGTCGGCGAAGAGGATGGCGAACAGGATGCCGATGATGAGGAGGACGTCGATGAGCGCCGCGCCGCGGGCGGCGATCATGTCGTTGTGGATGACGCCGGCGACGGAGGTCTGGTGCTGCCGCGCTTCGCCGATGGCGATGGCGAGGATCACCGGGGTGAAGATGCCGATGCCGTAGGTGCTGAGGTCCTGCAGGAACCAGGGGATCGAGGCGAGGGCCGTCGCCCGCCGGTTCTTCTTCGAGAAGAGCTGGCCGAAGCCGGCCTTGCGGTGGGCGGCGGCGGCCGCCTTCGGCGTCTCGGGAAGGCGCACCTCCTTCGGGTAGCGGGGCTCGCGCGCGAGGAGCCGCTCCACGGCGCTCTCCGCCTCCTCGACGCGGCCGCGGGCGTGCAGCCAGTGGGGCGTCTCCGTCACGAAGAAGCGGGCGATGATCACGATCAGCGCGGGCACCACCGCGGCCGCGTACATCCAGCGCCAGGCCTCGATCTCCTGGACGTTGGCGAGGATGAGGTAGCCGATCATGGTGCCGAACAGCGCGCCGACCGCCTGGAAGGCGAAGGCCGACAGGACGAGGCGCCCCCGCGAGCGCGAGGAGATCGATTCGGAAATGATGACGTGGGCCGTCGGGTAGTCGCAGCCGAGCGCCACCCCGAGGCCGAACAGGCACGCCACCAGGATCGGAAAGCTCGGCGCGAAGCACACCCCGACGAGAAAGCCGGTGAAGATCACCATCTCGGCGATGAACATGGTCTTGCGGCCGAGCCGGTCGGCCAGGCCGCCGATCAGCGTGGCCCCGACGAGGATCCCCGCCAGGGAGGCGGCCGTCACGAGGCCGTGCTCGAAGGCGCCGATCCCGAACTCGAGCGCGATCAGCGGCAGGGCGACGCCCGTCATGAAGACGATCATGCCCTCGAAGAACTTGCCGGCCGCCGCGAGCGCCCAGATGCGCACCTGCATGGCCGTCATGGGCGTGCCCACGAGGGGCGTGCCGTCCCGCCAGGAGGGCGTCTCGTCGATCCACTGCTGCACGCTGCGCGGCGCGACCTCGGCCGCGGCAGGCGCGACCGTCTCCCTCGTCTCGACTGCAACCATCTTTCACCCTCCCGATCCCGCTTTCGCCTTAGACGGGTCACGCGGCAGGGACAATGTCATTTGGATGATACTTTCATGACAGCGCGTCGGCGGGCGCGCGCGCAGCCGCCGTCTCCGACCCGCGCCGGCGCGATTGTGCACGGGGCCGGGATCGTCCATGGTCCGCCCACCGGCCGAGCGTGCCACGGCACGCAACGACGCCCCGTCGGCGGGCCGAGGACGACAAGGGAGAGACAGACGATGACCGCAGCGATCGTCGGTTGGGCGCACACCCCGTTCGGCAAGCTGGCCGAGGAGACGGTGGAGAGCCTGATCGTGAAGGTGGCCAGCGACGCGCTCCGGGACGCGGGGGTGGAGGCGAGGGACGTGGACGAGATCGTCCTCGGCCACTTCAACGCCGGCTTCTCCGCCCAGGACTTCACCGCCGGCCTCGTCCTGCAGGCCGACGAGGCGCTGCGCTTCAAGCCCGCGACGCGGGTGGAGAACGCCTGCGCCACCGGTTCGGGCGCCATCCACCAGGGGCTGAAGTCGATCGCGGCGAACAGGGCGCGCTTCGTGCTCGTGGTGGGCGTCGAGCAGATGACGACGACGCCCGGGCCCGAGATCGGCCGCAACCTCCTGCGGGCGAGCTACCTGAAGGAGGAGGAGGGCATCGAGGGCGGCTTCGCGGGCGTGTTCGGCCACATCGCCCAGCTCTACTTCCAGCGCCACGGTGACAAGACCGACGCCCTCGCCCGCATCGCCGCGAAGAACCACAGGAACGGCGTCGCCAATCCGTACGCGCAGATGCGCAAGGACCTCGGCTACGAGTTCTGCCGCACCGAGAGCGAGAAGAACCCGATCGTCGCGGGTCCCCTCAAGCGGACCGACTGCTCCCTCGTCTCCGACGGGGCGGCGGCCATCGTGCTCGCCGACTTCGGCACGGCGATGGGCATGGACAAGGCCGTCGCCTTCCGCGGCGCCGCGCACGT
>CAZJNX010000303.1:0-4383 GCA_964547415.1 uncultured Hyphomicrobiales bacterium | reverse complement strand
GCCTCGCCGACCGGATGGCCGACCAGCGGGTGTGGATCACCTTCGGCACGGCCGCCGGCGTCTACGCCCTCACCCGCAGCCTCGGGCGGCTCGAGACCATCTCGCTCGTCGACTTCTCCTGCACGACGAAGCTCGGCACGGCGGTCGCCATCAAGGGCGCGATCTACGAGGCCGGCCAGGACGGCTTCCTCGTGAAGGGCGGCGACGCGCTCGACGCGCTCGCCCACGTCGACACGGTGGTCTTCGACAAGACCGGCACGCTCACCAGCGGCCGGCTCGCCGTCACCGACGTCGTCTCGTTCGCCCCCGAGGAGTGGCCGCGCGACCGGCTCGTCGCCCTCACCGCCTCGCTGGCCGAGCACACCAGCCACCCGGTCGCGGTCTCGGTGGTCGATCTCGCCCACGAGCAGGGGCTCGGCCACATCGGCCACGAGGCGGTGAGCTTCATGGTCGGCCACGGCCTCACGAGCCGGATCGCGGTCGGCGAGGTCGCGCTCGGCAGCCGCCACTTCCTGATCGACCACCGCCACGTGGACTTCGCCCGCCACGATGACACGCTCGATGCCCTCGCCGCCGCGGGCAACACGCTCCTTTACATGTCGCTCGACGGGCGGCCGCTCGGGGCGATCGCGCTCGCCGACCGCGTGCGGCCGGAAGCGCCGGCCGTGCTGGAGCGCCTCCGGGCGCGGGGCATCCGCCAGATCGTCATGATCACCGGCGACCGCGGCACCCACGCCCGCGCGCTCGGCCGCGCGCTCGGGCTCGACGCGGTCCACGCCGAGGCGGCCCCGGAGGACAAGGCCGGCATCATCGGCGACATCCGCAACGCCGGCCACCGCGTCGCCTACGTGGGCGACGGGGTGAACGACGGGCCGGCCTTGATGGCCGCGGACGTCGGGATCGCCATGCCGAACGCGGCCGACATCGCCCGGGCGACGGCCGACGTCGTCCTCGTCAACGACCGGCTCGAGGGGGTCGCGGACGCGGTGGAGCTCTCCCAGACCGCGCTCGGGCGGCTGAGGCACACCCTCAACCTCGCCGCCTTCGCCAACACCGCCGTCCTCGTCGGGGCGGCGACCGGCCGCCTGTCCCCGATCGCCGCCGCCCTCCTCCACAACGGCACGACGCTCGCCGTCCTCGGCGCCTCCTGGGCGGGACGCACGAGCCTGATCGCGCCCGCGGCGGCGCGCGGGGGCGAGACCGGGCGCGATGCCGCCAGCGCGAGCGCGCGGGCCTGACGACGGGGCGAAGGCGCGGAAAAGCTACCGCCCGCTACGCGCCGCGGCCGCGCGGTAGAGCATGATCCGGCTCATCCCGCATGCGCCGGAACAGGCGCCGGAGCAGCCCTTGCCCATCTCGTGGAGCGGCTCGGCCACCACGTCCCCCCGGCGGACCAGGAGCTCGAGCGCCCCCTCGGCCGTCGCGTGCTCGAGGTCGAAGCGGGCGGCCAGTTCCTCCAGCGTCGACGGGCCGCGTTCGCAAAGGTGGCGCTCGAGGTCGAGAAGCCGGTGACGCCCATCGGCCCGAAGCCGGCGTGACCGTCCGCCCGACACCGGCGAGAACGCAGGCCTCGAGCGGGACGTCGCCGAATTCGTCGTCGTGCGAGACGGCGCCGCGCACCGACAGGACCATGACGGCGAGCACGATGATCTTGCCCGCCCCGCGTACGAACACCTTCAGCCGGCCCAAGGTGCGCAACGGCACGTTGCAGCCGAAGCCCACGAGGAGCGGCAGGAACGCCTTCCCGGGCAGCCCGATGGCGCGCCACGGCCGGCCGGAGATCTTCGACACCGACCAGGGCAGCCAGTTCACCGGTCCGCGGTTCACCGGCGTCCTCCCCGAGGCCGGCGTGAAGATCTCGATGGACGGCAAGGGGCGATGGATGGACAACGTGTTCCTCGAGCGGCTCTGGCGGTCGCTGAAGGTCGCGTGCGTGTCCCTCCACGCCCTCGAGACGGGCTCCGAGGCACGGTCCGGGACCGGACGGTGGATGACCGGCTCCAAGGCCGAGAGATCCCGTTCGGCTCTCGGCGGCCGAAGCCCATCGCCCACGGGATCGTCCGATATGCCCGGGGAGCCGTCGTGGACGCCGGGACAAGCCGGAACGACGGCGTCGAGACGGCATGGGCCGTCCCGCCGAAACGGCCGGCGGGGACGGGGAGCGCGAGGGTCGCCCCTCCAGCGCCTCCCGGTCGAACGGGAGCGTCGAAAGACCGACGACCGCCCGTCGCGTGGGCGAAGCACGAGGCGGCCGCCGCCGGGGTCGGCGCGAGGGCGAGGCTGCGCAGCCAGGCGGGCGCGGCGGCCGCGAACGCCGCCCCGGGGAGGCCGAGGCCGAGGCCGACACCGGCGGGACGGACGGCGCCGTCCCCCATGGCGGCACGGCGGGGACCGCCACCCCCGCCAGGCCGAGGACGACGGAAGGCCGACGCCTCGGCGGCGCGCATGCCGCAAGGACGGTTGCGGCGAGCATCACCGTCGGGATCGCGGCCGGGTGAGCATGGTCGCCACCGCGACCGGAAGAAGGCGGAGCGCGGCAGTGCGGGGCGCCGGGCCGGGAAGCGGCGACGCCCCTCGTGCTGGCCGGTCCGAAGGCCGGATCGGCCGCGGCGATCCCCGTCTCGACGAACGGTGTAGCCGTGCCGGCAAAGGTCGGGATCTGCCGCGGAAAGCCCCGGCGCAGACGGATGGGAGCCCGACCGCGTGGCCGGGCGACGCGGATCGCATCGCCATCGCGCCCGGGCGCGCCGGGCCGCCGGTCCTGCACGCACACGTCCCCGCTCCGGACCGGTCACCACGCGCCGTCCCGGAAAGCGGGTGCCGCCTGCCCGGGCCGGCGGCTGCCTGAGCGGCGGGCCGGACCGCCCTCGCCATCGACGGAGGGAGAGGATGACGGCGGGCGGGGGACGCCTCAGCCCGGGGCGGGCTCCGGTACGTCCTTGCGCCGGAAGGCGGCCTGGATCTCGTCGGGCACGAAGCCCTCCGGGACCGCCCCGTCGACGGCGTAGGCGTAGAGCGCGGCCCGGTAGATCCCGTCGAGCGCCATCCACGTCGCGACGAGCCCGGCAAGGGCGAGGGCCGTCGCGGCCCCGAGCGCGATGCCGGCCGGCTCGCCCCCGTCCCCCGACAGGAGCCAGGCGGCGCCCCCGCCGCCGGCGAGGGCGAGGAGAAGGACCGCCGGCATGAAGACCAGCGACAGGCCGCCCGAGCCGATCAGGTTCTCGCCCCACGTCGAGCGCAGGAGGGCCGCGCTCCGCCGGATCGCGGCGAGGGGGCCGACCCGCTCCGCGGCGATGACCGGGGTGACGAGGAAGGTCGCGATCGAGGAGACGAGCTTCAGGACGCCGGCCGCCATGCGCCCGCCGGTCTCGCCGCGCCGGTCGAGCACCTTGAGGACCACCCCGAAGACGGCCACCAGGGCGGCATAGCCCAGGATGGTGCCGGTCCGTCCCGCGGCGGCGGCGAGCCCGGCCGCCACGGATGCGCCCTCGCCCCGCATGCGGCCGAGCGCCGCGCTGGCGATCGCGACGTTGAAGAAGGTCATGACGAAGGCGGCGGCGAGGTAGAACAGGAAGACCACGAGAAGATGGCTCGCCTCGAGGCCCTCGTCCTGCGGGGCGTCGGGCGGCGGCTCGTCGGCGAGGTCGGCAAGGCCCAGCGGCTCGGCGACGCCGAAATAGATGGCGGCGCCCGCGGCCGCGACGCAGGCTGCGGAGAGCAGCGGAACGAGCGCGAGCCGCGGCTCCGCGGCGAGGATGCGCGCGCTCGCCTTCGCGAGCCTCCAGCTCCTCGAAAGTCTGCCGAACATCCGCCCCACCCGGCCACGCTCCCGCCGAAGCGAACCCTAGCACGGGGCGGGCGCCGTCGGAACACGCTCCCGGGGCCGGCAGCGGCGCGATCGTTTTCGGGGGAGCCTGCCGGGTAACAGAAATCTTTCGGCCCGATCGGGTATTTTGAAGAACGATACAAGGATTTTCCCATGAAGATCGGCCGACGATGCCGTGCTCTCACCGTCGCGGCCGCACTTGCCGGCGTGACCTGTCTCGTCGCGGGCGATCCGGCGGCCGGCATGTACTCCCGCCAACAGGGGCAGCGGGCCGACGAATCGGCCTTCCGCGAGCAGCAGCGGCAGCTCCAGATCCGGCGTCGGCAGCTGCAGGAGGCCGCCGCGGCCGAAGCCCGGGCGGAAGCGGCCCGGCGCGCCGGGCAGACTGCGGGCGAGCGCGCGGTCCGGGACGAGGCCGAGCGCCAGCGCCAGGCGCTCCGCGACAGGGCGGAGCGGGAGGCGCTGCAGCGCGCCGCCCGGGAGCAGGCACGGTTCGTGGCGGCCCACGACGAGGCGGAGCGCCGCCGCCGGGCGCTGCGCGGAGGGGCCGCGACGGC
>CAZJNX010000302.1:0-4385 GCA_964547415.1 uncultured Hyphomicrobiales bacterium | reverse complement strand
ACGACCACGACCCGGGTCTCTTCCGGGTGGGCCGCGTCGATCAGCATCTTGTTGGACATCGGGGGTGCACTCCTGGTCCCGGGAGCGCGCGACGGCCTCGCGGATGGACGCGGGCCGCGGCGCTCGAGCGGGAAAGCGAAAAACCGTGTGGATCCCCCGCGGGGCGTCGCCGCCAGGCCTCGCCGGCCCTTCGGCGACCGCCTCCGGAACCGGCGACGGGCGTAAGGCCCGGGACGGTCGCCCGTGCGGGGGGATGGAAGAGAAACGATCCGGGATGCCGCGGCACCGCGTGACCGCGGTCGAGGGGCGAGGCCCGCCCGTGAACGGGGTCCGGCGAGGGCCCGTCCCCGCGACGGCGGCGGATCCGGTGGACGGCGAAGACGGCAAGGCCCAAGGCTCGGCGGTGCCCGTCCCGAGCGTTTGCGTTCGGGCGGGACCGCCCGGCTTCCCGGAGTGGCGACCGGGCGCGCGGCAGGTCGGTTCGGAGCGTTCCGGACGAAACGCGGCCGGAGCTGGCGCCCCTGGCCCTTCCCCTCGACCCGACGGCTTCCGCAAGCCTCGTCTCCGTTGCCAGCGGCCACGCTCGCCGACGGGGCGTGGCCTGTTTCGTGTCATCGCCGAGCTGTCCGACGGGACCTGCCCGGCGTCATGGCCTCTGCGATCGCGGCCCCTGCGATCATGGCCCCTGCGACCGTGGCCCTGCAATCGCCGCGCCGTGTCCGGGTCCGGCCACCTTGCCGCCGCGACCACGGCGCATCCGCCGCTCTCGCGTGGGCCGCGACGTCCCGTCCGGAACCCGCGGGCAGGACGCCCGCTCCGAACCTCGTGGGAGCCACCGCGGCACGCAACCTGGAGCCGGGTTCGCCGGCGCCGTGGCCGATCCGACGAAAGTCCGATCCCGCGGCATGACCGAGGCCGTCGGCCTGCCGGACCGACAGGGCCGGAACGGGGCAGGGGCACATCGACCGCCATGCGCGATGACGCCGCGAGTCTTTGTTTACGTGCCATGCCCCATGATGGCAAGCGTCCTCGACCCGTGATGTCGCGACGCTTCTGCGGCTTGACAAGGGGCGAGGCGCGACACGAAGGCAGGGGACAGCCATGTCGATCCCGTCCAAGACGCACCGCCGCCCGGTCGTTCTCGCGCTCGTCGCGCTCCTGCTCCTCTCGGGATTCGCGGATGCCGCGGCCGCTGCCCGTGCGGGCACGGCACCCGGGACCACGGCGGCGACCGGCGTTGCCTTCGGCGGGGACGGCGCCCTCACCCGCTTCGTCCTCGAGGTGACGGGGCCGACCGACTTCAACGTCTTCCCCGTGGCCGGCCCGCCGCGCATCGTGATCGACCTCGACGGTCTCGCCTTCGCGTTCGGGGCGGGCGATGCCGCGCCCCCGGCCGGCGCCCTCGTGTCGGACTGGCGCTACGGGGAGATCGCGCCCGGCCGCGCCCGCATCGTGCTCGACGCCCGTGCGCCGGTCCTGCCGCGGGCCGCCTTCTACCTGCCGCCGGTGGGCGGGGCGCCCGGCCGCGTCGTGGTCGAACTCGCCCCCGCGAGCGCGGACGCCTTCGCCGGCGCCGTCGCCCGGGCCGACGCCGCCGCCCCCCGCGCCCATGCCCCGTCGGCCCGCCGGCCCGCCGGGGGCGACCGGCCCCTCGTCGTGATCGACCCGGGGCACGGCGGGATCGACCCCGGCGCGGTCGGCCCGGACGGCCTCTACGAGAAGGACCTCGTCCTCGCCTTCTCCCGCGTGCTGCGCGACCGCCTCCTCGAGGGCGGCGCCGTCGCCGTCCTGATGACGCGGGAGGACGACCGCTTCCTGTCCCTCGGCCAGCGCGTCGCGATCGCCCGGGAGGCGGGCGCGCGCCTTTTCCTGTCGATCCACGCCGACGCCGCGCCCCAGGCGTACGTGCGCGGGGCCACCGTCTACACCCTGTCGGAGCGCCCCTCGGACGCGGAAGCCGCCTTCATGGCGGCGCGGGAGAACATGTCGGACACCCTCGCGGGCCTGCCGGAGGAGGCGGCGAGCGATGAGGTCACCGACATCCTGTTCGACCTCACGCGGCGGGAGACCCGCGCCTTCTCCCGCCATTTCGCCGATATGCTGGTGGACGGCCTCGGCGAGGCGACGCGCCTCATCAACAACCCCCACCGCTCCGCCCGCTTCCGCGTGCTGACGGCCCACGACGTGCCGTCGGTCCTCGTGGAGATCGGCTACCTGTCGAACGCCGAGGACGCGGCGCTCATGGTGCGCCCGGCCTGGCAGGCGCGCACCGCCGGCGCGATCGCCCGCGCCGTCGCGCGCTTCCTCGCCGGTGCCGGGGACGACCGGGCCGCGCTCGCCGGGGAGTGATTCGGCGCCGTTCGGGCCTTCCAGCGGCGCCGGCCGTCCGCTATCCTTCCCCTTGTGGCGCGTCGCCGGCCGGTGGCGCGCAGCGCTTGCCCGCGCGGGCGGGACGCGCGATCATCCCGCAAGCGTGCGCTCGGCGCCCGGCTGGCGCCGATTGCGCCGCGTTGCGCGCTCGGGTACACCCGGAAGGATGGTCGGGTGAAGGCGGGGGGAGAGCGCGTGTTTCGCTTCTTCGTGAACACAATCGGCTACCTCTTCGGGATCGGCTGCGTGTTCGTGCTGATCGGCGCGGGCGCGGTCGGCTATTTCATCTACAAGATGGACGGGGACATCCCGGACGTCGCCCAGCTGCAGAACTACGAGCCGCCGGTGATGACGCGCATCTACGCCGCCGACGGTAGCCTCGTCGCCGAGTATGCGCGGGAACGGCGCATCTTCCTGCCCATCCAGGCCGTCCCCGAGCGGGTGAAGGACGCCTTCCTCGCCGCCGAGGACAAGACGTTCTACACCCACAACGGCCTCGACCCGGCCGGCATCGCCCGCGCCTTCGTCACCAACTTCCAGAACCGCGGGACCGGCCGCCGCCTCGTCGGCGCCTCCACAATCACCCAGCAGGTCGCCAAGAACTTCCTCCTCACCAACGACGTCTCCTACACTCGCAAGGCCAAGGAGGCGATCCTGGCGCTCCGGATCGAGCAGGCCTTCACCAAGGACGAGATCCTGGAGCTCTACCTCAACGAGATCTTCCTCGGCCTCGGCGCCTATGGCGTGGCGGCGGCCGCGCTCGTGTATTTCGACAAGTCCGTCCACGAGCTCACGATCGCGGAGGCGGCCTATCTCGCCGCGCTCCCCAAGGGCCCCAACAACTACCACCCGTTCCGCCATCCGGCCCGCGCCATCGAGCGGCGCAACTGGGTGATCGACCGCATGCTCGAGGACGGCCGCATCACCGAGGAGGAGGCGATCGCGGCGAGGGACGAGCCCCCGCGCGTCAAGCCGCGCCAGCGCAACCAGTTCCTGTTCGCCTCGGAGTACTTCGCCGAGGAGGTCCGCCGCGAGCTCGCGGACCTCTACGGCGAGGAGAACCTCTATGGCGGCGGCCTCACGGTCCGCACCTCGCTCGATCCCGAGCTGCAGGAGATGGCGCGCAAGGCGCTCATGGACGGCCTCATCCGCTTCGACGTGCGCCGCTCGGGCTGGCGCGGCCCGGTGGAGACGGTCGATCTGTCGGGCGGCGCCGACTGGGGCGCGAAGCTCGGCGAGATCGACGGCCTGTCGGACGTGCCGGAGTGGACGCTCGCGGTCGTCCTGTCGGTCGACGCGGACGAGGCGGTGATCGGCCTCAGGCCGCGCCGGCTCGTCTCGGGCGCCCTGTCGACGGAGCGGGTGCGCGGGCGCATCCCGTGGAGCGAGGTCGCCTGGCGCCGTGGTCGCCGCGAGGGCTACCGCGGCTACGTGGGTCTGCGCCGCATGACCGACGTGGTCGAGCGGGGCGACGTCGTCTACGTGGAGGCGGTGCCCGAGGAGGGGGAGGGCGTCTACCGGCTCCGCCAGGTCCCGGAGATCTCCGGTGCCATCGTGGCCATGGATCCGCACACCGGACGCGTACTCGCCCTGCAGGGCGGCTTCAGCTACGCCGAGAGCGAGTTCAACCGGGCGACCCAGGCCATGCGCCAGCCCGGCTCGTCCTTCAAGCCGTTCATCTACGCGGCGGCCCTCGACAACGGCTACACGCCCGCGAGCGTGGTGCTCGACGCGCCCATCGAGATCGACCCCGGTCCGGGCCAGCCGATCTGGCGGCCCAAGAACTACGGCGGCAGGTTCTACGGACCGTCCACCCTGCGGCTCGGGATCGAGCGGTCGCGCAACGTGATGACCGTGCGCCTCGCCAAGGACATGGGGATGCCGCTGGTCGCTGAGTACGCGGAGCGGTTCGGCATCTACGACCGCCTCGCCCCGTTCCTGCCGATGGCCCTCGGCGCGGGCGAGACCACCGTCCTGCGCCTCGTCGGCGCCTACGCGATCATCGCCGACGGCGG
>CAZJNX010000301.1:0-4391 GCA_964547415.1 uncultured Hyphomicrobiales bacterium | reverse complement strand
CCAACCGATTCGGGAATCCTCGCCGATTCCATCGGCCCGGAAACCGCTCTAACGATCCGTGGAATGCGCACCGGCGAGCTGGCGTGACCTCGCGTTCCCGGCTGATCGTCAGGCCGTCCTCAGTCTCGCGCGCGGTCGCCGTAAATCAGGATCGGCGCAGCTAAGCCGGCCGAGGGCCGATGGTCCTGCCGGCTGGTCCAGTCGAGGAGTTGCGTGAGGGCGTCGACCTGATCGTCGTGGCGGCCGTTGGGGAAGGCGAGCAGCTCTGCGATGAAGTCATCCAGCCACGGTGCCGCGCGCGGCAGGCGCAGGTCGCCGGCCTCGATGCGGTGGGACTGGACCGCCAGGCGCTCGCGCTTCGACCCTCTCGGCGTGACGGCGATGGGCGTGGGGATGTCGGGCGCCGCCAGGTGCCGCAGATCGGCGACGAGGGGGCTGCCGTTGGCCGCCCGCTCGATCAACAGCACGCTCGCCCCATGGGTCCGTGCCAGGCGGAGGACGGCGCTGCGCTGCGCCGGATAGTCGAGCTTCTCGCGGAAGACGTCGAGAATCGTGATCGTCCGGCCGACCTGCCGTGCGGTGATGCAGACGGTGTAGTCGGTTTCCTCGCCCTCTTTCACCGCAAAGTCCCAGGACTGAAGCACGCGCCCCCCGTCCGGCGGCGTGTCGTCGCTGACCAGCCAGTCCCGCTTCACCAGGTTCCCCTCTTCCGGGATCGGCGCCTGGAGGTACTGGGCAGAGAAGGTGAACGTGCCCATCTCCTGTTTCAGGCGCTGCAGCACCTCCAGCGGCTCGCGGGCCGGATGAAGCGCGTCCCCGGCCTGGCGCTGGTGGACACGGCCAGGACCGATCGCAATCGTCTCGTCGGCCGGTGCGATTGCCGGCAGGCTGAGGACGCTCCATCCGCCCTGCTCGAGCACCGCGCCGGCAAGGTCGTCTTCGTGGAGGCGCTGCATCACGAGGACGATCGCGTCCCGCGCCTTGTCGTCGAGGCGCGACAGCAGCGTGTTGCGGAACCAGTCGCGGGTGGTGGCGCGGCGCGTCTCGGAGAGGGCGTCGATCGGTTTCTGCGGATCGTCGATGATGATGAGCGAGCCGCCTCGCCCGGTGAGGGCACCGCCCGTCGACACGGACAGCCGCCCGCCCCGCCGGGTGGTCTCGAAGTCGAGCTCCGAGGGCCGGCTCCCGAGGAGGCGCGTCTTCGGGAAGACCGCGCGGTACCAGTCCGCCTGCATCACCGCCCGGCAATCGCGCGCGTGCCTGGCGGCGAGATCTTCCGCATAGGACACGCACACGACGCGGCGGGTCGGGTCGTGCCCTATCACGAAGGCGGGGAAGGCCACGGACGCAGCAACCGACTTCAGCGAGCGCGGCGGCATCGTGATCAGGAGCCGCTGGATCCGGCCCTGGCGCACCGCCTCGAGGCGATCGGCGATCGCCTCGATGTGCCAGTTCGGCCGGTAGGAAACACCCGGGACGACGGTCCCGAACACCTTGGCGATGAAGGCGCTCAGGTCCTGGCGGAGCACCGCCTCGAGCAGGCGCCGGCGATCACCCATCGGGGGCCTCGTCGGTGATCGCAGACCGAAAGCGCGCGAGGGCCTCCTCGAGGATCGCCTCGTCGTGCTCGGGCAGACGGTCGGGCGCCTCCGTCGTCGGGTCGAGGCCCATCGTCTTCGCGATCATCTCGACGAGGAGGCCCGCCGCCCGGGTATCGCCCTTCAGCGCCCGGGCGGTGAGCGCCTTCACCATCGCCCGCTGCTTCGAGATCCGGCGCGGACGGCCGTTCTCGGTGACCATCAGGGTCTCCGAGAGCTCCTCCACCAGGTCGGTCTTGAGGTTGCGGGTGCCCCGCGGCCGCCCGCGCGGGTTCCCGGACTGGCCGGGCTTGAAGCGGCTTTGGACCGGCGGCTTGCCGTAGCCGACGGCGTAGGGACGGGACGTGCGATTCTTACTCACCGGCGGCCTCCCCGTCGCGGGGATGGTCCGGAGCCTCCGCCGGCGTGTTGCCCCGCGCCTCCGCCAACTGGGCGAAGGACACGCCTGTCTCGGCGTGGAGCGCCGCCTCGCCCGTCTGCGCCTGGAACCGCCGCACCGCCCCGTCCACGTGGAGCGGGTCGATCTCGATCACGCGGGCGCGGCGGCCGGTCCGGTGAGCCGCGATGAGGGTCGTGCCCGAGCCCCCGAACGGATCGAGGACGATGTCCTTGCGGCGGGAGCAGTCCAGCAACGCGGCGGCCACCAGCGCCACCGGCTTCACGGTGGGGTGCCGGTCGAGGGCGTCGTCCCGGTTCCGGCCGAACGACGCCATGCCGGGATACGACCAGACGTTGGTGCGATTACGCCCATGGGCGCCCAGCGCCACGTTATTGACGTGCCGACCGGTGCCTGCCTTGAACACGAAGACGAGCTCGTGGGCGGACCGGTAAAGCGAGCCCATGCCGCCGGCGCCCTTCGACCACACGCACATCGCCTTCAGCTCGATGAAGGCCGCCGTGCCCGCCTCCAGGATCTCCCGCTGGTGGCGCCAGTCCATGCACACGAAGGCGATCGCACCGCTGCGGACGTTGCTCGCGATCAGCGTGAACGCGGCCTGCAGGAAGCCGGTGAAATTTTCGGGCGTCATCTCGCCTGCGGCCATCGGGAAGGCGCGGTGGCGCCGGCGCCCCTTGCCGCTGACGTGGCCCGCGATCGGGACGTTGTAGGGCGGATCGGTGAAGGCGATGCCCGCCTTCTCCCGCCCCATCAGCCGCTGGTAGTCGGCGGCGCAGAGCGCATCGCCGCACAGGAGCCGGTGCGGGCCGAGACGCCAAAGGTCGCCGCGTCGGGAGACCGGCGGCGCGTCGTCATCGTCGGTCCACGCGTCGGCAGGATCGGGCGACGCGGCGTCGGCCGGGGCCGGCCCGATCACGACGTCGATCTCGCCCATCGAGAAGCCGGTGACGTCGATCTCGAAGTCGAGGTCCGCCTTGATCAGGCCCTCGAGCTCGATCGCGAGCAACTCCCGGTCCCAGCCGGCGTTCTCGGCCAGCTTGTTGTCCGCGAGCACGTAGGCCCGGCGCTGCTCGGGCGTCAGGTCCGTGATCCGGATCGTCGGCACCCGATCGAGCCGGAGAAGCTTCGCGGCGGCGAGGCGGCCGTGGCCGGCGATCACTATCCCCTCGGGGTCGATCAGGATCGGGTTGGTCCACCCGAAGGTTTCGATCGAGCGCGCGATCTGCTGGATCTGACTGCGGGAGTGGGTGCGGGCATTGCCCGGATAGGTCTGCAAGCCCGCCACGGGCAGCGACACGACCGTCAGGTCGCGGATCGTGCTCGGCATGATCTGCTCCAATGGATGTTAAGGCCATCAGGCAGATACGGTGCACACCTCGCTCGAAAAAATCGTCCAGCCGATTTTGGACGGGTTTTTCAGGCCGATTTTCGCGGGCGACCAGCGCGTCTGAGGCCACCGAGCATCTTCTCCGGAAGCGTGATCACCGGAATCACGCCCGTCAACGGCCAATGCGGTTGCCGTTCACACGGGCGCCAGTCGGTTGGAGGCTTCCACATGTCCCCCGTGAAGAACGGCTGGTCCGGCGGGTCGATTGTTTTTTCTTCACCGCTATCGATGAATGAAAGCGGACCGAGCGCCTGGCCCCATTTCCGGATGATCTCGGATTCAGCGATGAAGGCTTCGAAGTCAGCGTAGCCGTCGTACCCGACTTCAGTATCCGTGGTGAACCGGCCCTCTCGCAGCTGCCAGGCTGCCCACAGGTGAGCGACCGCCAGATACCGGCCCTTGAGCTCCATGAGCCGACTGCGCGATCCGCCCCCTGTTCGCGGAGCGGCATGCTCCCTGACGATCTTCATCGCCTTCTCCCAAGAGGCATACTGCTGATCCCGCAGCCAGAGCGCCAGCAGCACCTTCACCACCTCGCCGACCGCTTGTCCTTCCCGGGCGCGTGTCTCCCACTCGCCGAGTGGCACGCCTGCATCCCGAAAAAGCCGTGCTGCCGTCATATCGTCAATGGTACCGCCCTGGCTCTTGACTGCTGCGGCCACGAACTGTGCGGCAAACGCGGCAGCGTGCGCACGATCATTACCCTCGGCTCCGGGATAATGCATGACGCCGAGTGTCGCCGCCAAAGGTTCTGGGTGATTCATTGGCAGAGTTGGCATGCTGAAGCACTCGGTGAGCGATCGCCGACCATGAGCGGCACTGAGTCTCAATCACCAGAAGATCTCTGCATCAGCGCGAAAGGCGGCACGCTGACGGACGGCACACGCCTGGCCTACAGCCGGAGCGCATGCCGCCGCGCGATCCACACGGGGAGCACGGTTCGAAGCGTCGTTGCATCCGCCCCTTTCGCGACGGCCGCGATGTCCTTCAGCATCCGCCGGTCGTCGGC
>CAZJNX010000300.1:0-4458 GCA_964547415.1 uncultured Hyphomicrobiales bacterium | reverse complement strand
ACCGGGTAGAACAGGATCGAGTTCAGCTCCTCGAACACCGGCAGCACCGACTTGCGCGACACCGAGGTCCAGCAGCCGAACACCACGTCGACGTCGTTCACCTGGATCAGCTCGCGCGCCTTCTCGGCGAACAGCGGCCAGTCGGAGGCCGGGTCCACCACCACGGGCTCGAGCTGCCGGCCGAGGACGCCGCCTTCCTCGTTCTGCTTCTCGATGAGCATCAGCATGACGTCCTTCAGGGTCGTCTCGCTGATCGCCATGGTCCCGGACAGGGAGTGCAGGATGCCGACCTTGATCGGCTCGTCCTGGGCGAAGGCCGGGCCCGCGACGAGGGCGATGGTCGAGACGCAGCCCGCGAGGAGCAGGGTGCGAGCGGATCGGAGCATCGGTGAGCCTCCATCTTGGTGATGCACGGGCCTATGGATGCACCGGCCGTGCCACGTCGAATCGGCCGCAAGACGGCGGCGCGGGCGCACCGGCGTGCCCACCCGCGCCACGCAAGCGCCTTTCCCTTAACCCTGTTATGCCTCGGTTTGCGGCAGGGCGGCGCAAGGAGAGACCGCGAAAGCGCTTTCGCGGTCTTCCACTGCCCGCAAGTTGGGCGCCTGCCTATTCGACGGTGATCGTGATCGGCGCGGAGACCACGGGCGGCTCGTGGGGGATGTGCCGGTGGTCGCCGAGGACGAGGCGCAGGACGTGGGTGCCGGGCGGCAGTTCGATGTCCGCCTCCGTCTGCCCGCCGCCGAAGTGGCGATGGCTCTCGTCGGCCGGGATCGCCCGGCCCGCGGGCGGCACGTCCCGGTTGATGACGAGGTGGTGGTGGCCCGTGTTCGGCATGTCGGCGCCCGCGGGGGCGACGCCCATGCCGCGCAGGCCGAAGACCACCCGGACCGGGCTCGTGACGGTGGCGCCGTCGACGGGCGTGACGAAGTAGAGTTCCACGCCCTCGGGCGCGGGCGTCGGCTCGAAGGCCGCGGCCGGCACGGTGGCGGTGGCAAGGCTCGCCGCGAGGACGGCGGCGATGGCGAGTCTCCTCGACGTCTGGTTCATGGCTTCCGGTTTTCCTCCTCTTGCCGGCGTCGGTTTTTCGGGGTTGCGGGCCGGCTCCGCCGGAATGGAAGGTGGTGCCCGGCGGGCGGCCGGGAAGGCCGTTCGCGCCGTTCACGCGATCGTGTTCCGCTGCGGCCCGGGTCGGCGCGGCGACGGGGGAGGGGCCGGCCGGCCATGGAGGTGACGCTCGCCCAGATGCGGGTGATCGAGGCGGTGGCCCGCACCGGCGCCATCGGCCGCGCCGCCAGGGAGCTCGGGGTGAGCCAGCCGTCCGTGTCGGCCGCCCTCAACGGCTTCGAGGCCCGCTTCCGCGTGCGCCTGTTCGCCCGGGACGGCCGCAGCCTGAGGCCGACGGCCCTGTGCGAGGCCTTGCTGCCGCGCCTTCGCACGGTGGTCGCCCTCGCCGACGAGATCGAGCGGCAGATGCTGTCCGAGACGGCGCTCGCGAGCGGGCGCCTGTCGGTCGGCTACTCCACTGACCAGTTCGTGATGCCGGTCCTCTCCCGCTTCATGGCCGAGCACCCGGGCGTCAGGATCGAGGCGCGCTCCATGGCCTCCGGCGACCTCCTGCGGCTGTTGAAGGACGGGGCCATCGAGGCCGCGTTCGTCACCCTGGACGCGCCGGAGGAGGGGCTCGAGGCCCGCCTCCTGAGGCGCGAGCGGATCGTCCTGATGATGCCGGCCGGCCATCCGCTGGCGGGCGCGGGGCCGCTGCCGTGGCGGGCGGTGGCCGGGCTGCCCCTCATCCGGCGGGAGGGCACCTCCGGGACCCGGCGGATCTTCGACCGGGCGGCGCGGGCGAACGGGGTGAGCCCCTCCGTCGTCATCGACCTCGGCTCGTGGGCCTCGCTCCGGGCCGCGGTGGTGGCGGGGATCGGGGTCGCGGTCGCCATGGCCGGCGAGATCGGGGAGCATCCGGAGATCGCCGCCGTGCCGATCGACGACGAGGCGCTCGTCGTCGGCCACTGGCTCGTCACGCAGCCGAGCCTCGCCCTCCTCGCCACCGTGTCGGCCCTGTTCGACGCCTGCCCGCCGGAGCCCGCGTGACGGAACGACGACACCCGGGGGAGCCATAGGCAAAGCCTATGAATTGAAGTCTTACAAAAAAGTGTCATGGGGCCGTGGCATGGTCGAGGGTGTGTCGATCCGCACCACGGAGTGTGTCATGTACCGGTCCATCCGCACCGCGCTTCTGGCGAGCTGCGCCCTCGGCCTCGTCACGTCCGCCGCCGCGGCCGCCTGCCCGACGGCGACGGTCGCCGACATGATGGAGCTCGAGCCCACCTTCCCGCAGCAGTTCGAGCTCTCCGAGTTCGAGGCGCAGGCAGGCTGCACGCTCGCGTTCTCCGAGAACCCGCAGATCGCCGGCCTCAACGCCCGCATCGCCGGCAACCCGGACCTGCCGCCCGTCGCCGAGCGGCTGCCGGCCGAGCCCCTCGTGGTCGCGCCCTACGAGGCGATCGGCACCTATGGCGGCGCCATCACCGGCCTGTCGAACGCCACCGAGGCGGGTTCGTCCGACGTCCTGTCCCTGCGCCACGTCAACCTGGTGCGCTACGCCGACGACCTGAAGACCGTCGTCCCCAACGTGGCGAAGGGCTGGTCCTGGAACGACGACTACACCGAGCTCACCTTCGAGCTGCGCGCGGGCCACAAGTGGTCGAACGGCGAGCCGTTCACCGCCGAGGACGTCGCCTTCTGGTACAACGACGTCATCCTCAACCCGGAGATCTACGAGAAGACGCCGGACCGCTGGCTGTTTGGCGGCGAGCCGGCCACCGTCGAGGCCGTCGACGCTACCACCGTGCGCTTCGTCTTCCCCTCGCCCCAGCCCAACATCCTCAACCGCTTCGCGGTGGATTACGGCCAGCCCTTCCTGCCCAAGCACTTCCTGGGCAAGTACATGGATGCGCACAATCCGGACGCCGCGTCCCTGCGCGACGAGCACGGCTTCGCCTCGGCGGCCGACGCGGTCGACTTCTACTACGGCGGCTCGGACTGGAAGGACGTGCCCTCGCCGCTCCTGAAGGACGCGGACAAGGCCGGTGCGATCGGCGTCGCGGTGAAGCCGACCCTCGAGAGCCACGTCCTCGTGGAGGAGAGCGCCGACGGGCGCGTCCTCGTCGCCAACCCCTGGTTCCACATGGTGGACACGGCCGGCAACCAGCTCCCCTACATCTCCGAGATCCGCGAGAGCTACGTGCCCGAGCGCGAGGTCCGCAACCTGCGCATCATGAACGGCGACGTGGTGTGGAAGCAGCAGGCGGTCGTCCTGCCCGACTTCCCGCTCCTGAAGGAGAACGAGACCCGCGGCAACTACACCGCCGCCCTCGCGCCCGCCCTCGGCGAGACCGCGTTCTACGCCTTCAACCAGAACCACAAGGACCCGGTGCTGCGCGAGGTGTTCGCCGACAAGCGCTTCCGCCAGGCCATGTCCCTCGGCCTCGACCGGAACGAGATCAACGAGATCGTCTACCTCGGCCAGGGCCGGCCCATGCAGTCCGTCCCGGCCGAGCCGCAGACGGTGGCCTTCGTCACCGAGGACCACCTCACCGCCTTCACCGGCTACGACCCGGCGCGGGCGAACGCCCTCCTCGACGAGATGGGCCTTGCCGATTCCGACGGAGACGGCGTGCGCGAGCGGCCCGACGGCCGGCCCCTCGTGGTGCGGATCCTGTTTTCCAACCAGGGCACGGCGTCCCAGCTCCACGAGCTCGTCTCGGGCTACTGGGGCGACCTCGGGGTGCGCGTCGACGTGCGGGAGGTTTCCTCGGACGAGTACCGCGCCGCCGGCAACAACAACGACGTGGACGTGCACGTCTGGAAGAACGACGGCATCTCCGGCCCGTTCATCTCCCAGGACGCGACCATGCTGGTCCCGCCCTTCGGCGACTACTTCAACCCGGGCGGCGGCTTCGAGTGGGCGGCCTGGAAGGCGTCGGACGGCGCGGAAGGCACCGAGCCGCCCGAGGACATCAAGCGTCTGTGGGACCTCGCCGACCAGTTCCTCCAGCATCCGCTCGGCAGCGAGGAATCGAACCGCATCGGCGAGGCGATCGTCGACATCCACGTCGACAACCTCCTGAAGATCGGCATCGTCGGCGACGTGCCCTCGCCGTACGTCTACCGCAACGATCTCGCCAACGTGCAGCCGCTGACGGCGAAGACCTACGACTTCTACTGGGCCTACCCGTACCGCCCGCAGCAGTGGTTCCTGCGGCAGTAACCGGACCCGCGGGGGGCGCGGTCCGCCTGCGCCCCCGCCCGTTCCGCCCGTTCGGGGAGGCATCGGATGGCCCGCTTCGTGATCGACCGCACCTTCGGCATGATCCCGACCCTGTTCCTGGTCTCGATCATGGTGTTCTTCATCATGGAGCTGCCGCCCGGCGACTACGCCGAGCGCTACGC
>CAZJNX010000299.1:0-4599 GCA_964547415.1 uncultured Hyphomicrobiales bacterium | reverse complement strand
GGGCGGCCAGGCGGTAAAGGGAGAGCCCACTGTAGGCCGCCCGCCGCGCCCCACACGAGGACGTTGTCGCCCGGCTTCAGGACGTGGGGCTGGTGGCCGTAGAGCATCCGGTAGGCGGTGGCGAGGGTGAGGGTGTAGCAGGCCGACTCCTCCCAGCTGAGGTGCTTCGGCCGCGGCATGAGCTGGCGCGCCTGGACCTTGGCGAACTGGGCGAGCGCCCCCTCGGGCGTCTCGAAGCCCCAGATGCGCTGGGAGGGGGACAGCATCGGGTCGCCGCCGTTGCACTCCTCGTCGTCCCCGTCGTCCTGGTTGCAGTGGATGACGACCTCGTCGCCCACCTTCCAGTTCTTCACCTTGGAGCCGACCGCCCACACGACGCCCGCCGCGTCCGAGCCCGCCACGTGGTAGGGCAGCTTGTGGAAGTCGAGGACCGAGACCGGCTTGCCGAGGGCGGCCCACACGCCGTTGAAGTTGACGCCCGAGGCCATCACGAGGATCAGCACCTCGTGGCTGTCGATCTCCCAGGTGGGGATCACCTCGATCTGCATGGACTGTTCGGGGGGGCCGTGCCGCTCCTTGCGGATGGTCCAGGCGTGCATCCGCGCCGGCACGTGGCCGAGGGGCGGGATCTCGCCGATCTCGTAAAGGTCCTTCCGGACGCCTTCGCCCGCCGTGGTGTTCTCGGCGCCTGCCACTGCCGCCATCGGTCTCTCCGTCTTCGCTTCTCGCCGCGGCTCCCGCGGCCGCCCGTTCCGTCGCACCGAGGGCGGGCGCTGCGGGCCCCCCTCCCCCCGCGGCGCGCCCGGCCGTCCGGCGGGCCTTCCACCATGATGCAGCGCACAAGGGACTGCAACCGGCTTCGTGGCGCATTTGCCTACGCGGGGGGCAACCGGCGCATCCGGCGGGCAGGTGTCAGGCCGCGTCGGCGGCGCGAACGGTCTCGCCCCGCGGCGCGGGCGCAGTGGCCGGGGCGAGGATCTCCAGCGGCAGCGGCGGGCGTCCGCCCCAGCTGCCCTCGAAGTCGAGAACGTCGAAGCGGGCGAACAGCTGCTCGGCGAACCAGCCGTGCTCGCGGACCATCTTCACGGCCTCCCGGTGGGCGCCCGAGCGGTAGGCGAAGGTGACCATCGCCTCGAAGTCGTTCCACACCGAGAAGGTGACCTGGTGGAGGAGCGGGATCTCGCCCATGCCGAGCTTGAACAGGAGGTGCCCCTCCCGGACGGTGGCGTCGCTGATCGCGGGCACCCGCTTCCAGAAGGCGGGCAGGAAGCGCTTCTTCAGTGTCGCGCGGGTGAGGACGCCCACCGCCGCGGGCGAGGGGGCGGTGCCGGTCGCCTCGAACGGCTCCCCGCCGTCCCAGCGGCCCCAGGCCTTCACGGGCCTCAGGTACACCGTCCAGTGCTCGGCCGAGCGGTCCGCGTAGGCGCGGAAGACCGGCGCCTCGTCGACCCGCCGCCGCGCCGTGTCGAGGTCCGGCCAGGTGGCGAGGATCGCGTAGACCCCGAAGTTCTGGAACGGGTCGAAGCTCTCCCCGCTGCCGGTGCCGAACACCTTGCAAAAGCCGATGTCGGGCACGCGCCGCAGGCGGGCGTTGGTGAAGGCCATCTGGGTGAGGGCCCAAGCGCGGTCGAGGAGGCCCCCGAAGCGGTAGAAGGTGATGGAGACGGTCTGGGTCTGCATGGCCGTTTCGTGTTGATCGTTCCGGCGGCGGCCGCGGTCCCGGGCAGGCGCACGCCGTCCAGCATAGCGGCAGGCAGCGCCCGCCGGGAAGATGCGCACGGCGCTTTATGGCCCTCGGGCCGCCTCGGCCGTGGCGCGCCCGCGGCGCGCGGCCGCGGGACGAAAAAGGGCCGCGCGGGGAGCGCGGCCCTCGGCCTCGTCCGGCGCTGGCGCCGGCCGTCAGCCCTCGTTCGGCTCGCTCGGGGCGAGCGTGGTGTCGGTGCCGTCGGGCTCGGCGGCGTCCGACTGGTCGCCCGCGGGGGCGGCCGGGGTGTCGGTCGCGGCCGGGGCGTCGCCGCCGGACGGCGCGGCCTGGCTGTCCGCGGGGGCGGCGGAACCGTCCCCGGCCGGGGCGGCCGACCCGTCCCCGGTCGCGGGGGCGGAGGCGGGCGTCGCGGCGTTCGAGCCGTCACCCGAGGCGGGCGGAGAGGCCCACTGGGCGCCGAGCTGCATGCTCACCTGGGCGTCGACGAGGCCCGGCAGGAGCTCCTCGCGGGTCCTGACGTTGGGCGCGGCGAGCGAGGGGTAGTCCTGGAGCATGCTCTGCCCGAAGAGCGGCTTGTAGACGCCCTGGTGGCAGGTGGTGCAGTTGGCCTTCGGGGCATCGCCCGTCGGGCCGAGCCGGTAGGGCGGCAGGGTCGGCGTGGTCGGCTCCATGTAGGCGGTGTTGAGCTCGCGGACCATGCGGATGCCGTACCAGGCGTTCACCCGTTGCGGCGGGCTCTGCTCCCAGGAGCCCATGGCGCGGGTGTTGTGGCAGTAGGTGCAGTTCACCCCGAGCGAGCCCGACATGTGCATCATGAGCGAGTAGGTGAGCTCGGTGTGCTTGGTGCCCGGAGACACCTGACCGATCGGCAGCGCCGTCTCGCCGAGCACCCGGATCTGCTCGTCCCTCAGGAGGTACTCCTCGAAGGCGCCCGAGGGGAGCGAGGCGTAAAGCGCCTGCGGGTTCACGACGTTCTGCCGCGCCACGCCGTCGAAGCCGGTGGAGTAGCCGAGCATCGCCGACTGGTGGGTGGGCTCGATCCACCACACGTACTGGGGAAGGTTGTTGCCCCGGTGGCACGTGTAGCAGGTGACCCCGGTCTCGAGGACGTGGTTCTGCCAGTTGTTGTTGATGTGGCGCGTCATCTGGATCATCCAGCGAGAGACGCGCTTGGTGTAGAGGGTGTCGGCCTCGAAGCCCTCGCCCTCCTGGTGGCAGTAGGTGCAGCCCTGCTCCGGAGAGACCCAGGCGGTGATGGCGAGCATCAGCCGCGTGAACTGGGTCTGGGAGAGGTCGCCCAGGACCTGGACGTTCTCGTAGACGTCCGAGGCCTTCGGTCCGGCGGTGACAAGGGGCATGGGCGGGGCCGGGATCTGGTTCTCCTGCCACTGCTCCTCGACGACGCGGGGGTTGTAGACCTGCTCCATCGCGGTGCCGCGGAAGCCGTTCTGGACGGTCTCGAGCGGCGGCCGGTCGTACTGCACGTTGAACAGCATCGCGACGGTGAGGAGGCCGCCCACCACGGCAAGGCCGGCAACTCCCAGGTAGTAGTTGTACTGCTTGCCGTTCTTGCCGTTACCGTTCTTCACGTATCTCATTGGGTGCCTCCCGGGAGCGTGGCGGGATCCACGTTGGCGGGCCACACCTGCGGGTAGCTGGGAGCGAAGGAGCTCTCGACGGCCCACAGATACCAGTTGTCGACGACCGTGCCGGTGAGCAGGATGCCGATGCCGCCGGTGATCGCGGTGAGGGCGGCGAACCACCAGGCCCAGCGGTGGATCGATTCGAACGTGGCGTTGAAGCCCATGGTCCAGCGCCAGAAGATGGCGCCACGCTCGGCCGCGGTGCCGCGGTCGACGATGAGCTCGAGCTCCCGGTCACCGCCCTGGCGCGAGCAGGCGAGGATGGTGGCCCCGTGCATGGCGAACAGGAGGGTCGACCCGTAAAGGAAGACGATCGAGAGCGCGTGGAACGGGTTGTAGAAGAGGTTCCCGTACCGGATGGACAGGGCGGCGGTCCAGTCGAGGTGCGGGAAGATCCCGAACGGCACCCCTTCCGACCAGGAGCCCATGAGGACCGGGCGGAACAGCCCGAGGACCAGGAACAGCCAGATCGCGGCGGCGAAGCCCCAGGCGACGTGGGTGCCCATCCCGAGCGCCACGGCCCGGGTGTAGACCCTCACCCACCACAACAGGATGGAGGCGGTGAGGAGCAGGCCGCACACGTTCCACCAGCCGCCCTCGGACAGCGGCGGGAAGGAGAGGCCGTACTCGGGAGGCGGCGGCTCGAGGGCGAGCCAGAACAGCTGCCGGACGAACTGGATCGGGTCCCAGCCCACCGAGGCGAACATGTTGAGGCCGATGATGACGAACGCCGTCGTCCCGAGGATGAGGGAGGCGACGCCCGCGTACCCGAGGTAGATGGGCCCCAGCTGCGCGTCGCCGATCTTGCCGAGCAGGTAGTTGAAGGAGGGGCCGCCCTTCCGTTCGTAGGAGGTGGAGGGAGGGTCGCCCTCCCCCTCGACGCCGGGCTCCCCGTGCGGCGTACGCAGCTGGACCTGCGTGAAGATGTTCTGATAGCCGACCATGACGGGTTCCTCGACTTAGTTCCAGATCGGAAGGTTGAGCCACCAGGTCCACCACTCCGGCCACCCGCGGGTCCAGAACGGCCCGGAGATGATGATGCACACCGCGCTCCAGAACCCGGCGTTGAGCGCCAGGAAGAGGCCGAGGCGGTGGATCCCGAGCGGGCCGATCGAGTAGCCCATGACGTCGCGGAAGAAGGTGTTCTCGTGATCCGGGGCGCGGACGGTCTTGCCCTTTTGCGGATTGACCGCGGACAGGATGAGGCCGCCATGGAGCGACAGCGCGAACGTCGTCCCGAAGAAGAAGCTC
>CAZJNX010000298.1:0-4624 GCA_964547415.1 uncultured Hyphomicrobiales bacterium | reverse complement strand
GTGCAGGATGTCCTCGGCCGCGATCGTCTCCTTGCGGATGCGGCTCTCGGCGAACGCCACGTCCTCCGGAATGTTCTTGTGGAGGTGGTGGCACACCATGAGCATGTCGAGGTGTTCCTCGATGGTGTTCACGGTGTAGGGCCGCGTCGGGTTGGTCGACGAGGGGATGACGTTGGAAAGGCCCGCCACCTTGATGATGTCGGGGGCGTGGCCGCCGCCTGCGCCCTCGGTGTGGAAGGCGTGGATCGTCCGGCCCTTGAGGGCGGCGATCGTGTCCTCGACGAAGCCCGACTCGTTGAGCGTGTCGGTGTGGATCATCACCTGAACGTCGAACCGCTCGGCGACCGACAGGCAGTTGTCGATGACGGCGGGCGTGGAGCCCCAGTCCTCGTGGATCTTCATGCACGAGGCCCCGCCGCGGATCTGTTCCTCGAGGGCGGCGGGGAGGGCGGCGTTGCCCTTGCCCGCGAAGGCGAGGTTCATGGGAAAGGCGTCGGCGGCGCGGATCATCCGCTCGATGTGCCAGGGGCCGGGCGTGCAGGTGGTGGCGTTGGTGCCCGTCGCCGGGCCCGTCCCGCCGCCGATCATCGTGGTGACGCCGCTATTGAGCGCCTCGTCGATCTGCTGCGGGCAGATGTAGTGGATGTGGCTGTCGATGCCGCCGGCGGTCAGGATCCGCCCCTCGCCGGCGATCGCCTCGGTGCCGGGGCCGACGACGATGTCGACGCCAGGCTGGGTGTCGGGGTTGCCGGCCTTGCCGATGGCGGCGATGAGCCCGTCCTTGAGGCCGATGTCGGCCTTGTAGATGCCCGTCCAGTCGATCACGAGGGCGTTGGTGATGACCGTGTCGACGGCGCCGTCCGCCCGGCTCGCCTGGGACTGGCCCATGCCGTCGCGGATCACCTTGCCGCCGCCGAACTTCACCTCCTCGCCGTAGATCGTGTGGTCGCGCTCCACCTCGACCACGAGGTCGGTGTCGGCGAGGCGCACCCGGTCGCCGACGGTGGGGCCGAACATCTCGGCATAGGCGGCACGGGACATCTTCCTGGGCATTTCGGTCTCACCCCTTCCTGGCGGGCGTGCGCTTGGCGCGGCGGGACAGCCGCCGCACGTTCGAGGAGGTCACCTGGCGGAGCGGCTTCACGCCGGCCGAGACCACGGCCTCGGGTGGCCGGCCGGCGGCGGCGGCCTTCGCCATGGCGGCACCGGCCCTCGGGAACGCCTTCGCCTTCTCCGCCACCATCCGCCGGTTCTCCGAGGGCGCGGACGGCAGCACGCCCGCCATCCCCAGCATGCGGAACGCGATCACCATCTGCGCTTCGACGGCGAGGCGTGTCATCTGCGCGGCCGCGAGCCACGTGGCGAAGGGGTCGAAGCCCGATGCGTGGGGTTTTCTCGCCATTCCCGTCCTCCTCAGGCGACCCACAGGCCGCGCGTCCGATGCCAGTCCTCGATGGACTGGAGGGGATAACGCGGAAAGACGTCGTCCGCGGGGTGGATGACAGGCTCCACCCACGTGGCCTTGAAGTCGAGCATCAGGTGGACGCGGGCGGGCGGCACCGGCAGGTCCGTGTCGATCGCGGAGGCGAACGGGTGCACGAGGTCGGGCCAGGTCGGGTCGTAGAGCCACAGGGCAGTCGCGCAGCGGGGGCAGAAGTTGCGCTCGCCCGTGGAGGTCTCGCAGGTTCCCGCGTCGTCCTCGATCCGTGCGCGCCACACGGCGATCATCTCCCGGCCGGTGACGGAAAGGCCGTCCGCGCGGGCGGCGAGGTTGATGGCGAAGCCGCCGCCACCCGCCGTCTTGCGGCAGATCGTGCAGTAGCACAGCTGGTAGGGCTGCGGCGTGTGGCTCGGCACCTGGAAGGCGACGGCGCCGCACCGGCAGGACCCCGCGAGGCGGACGGGCATGGCCTTGCTCCCGGGCTCTAGAGGTCGCCCATGATCTCCTGGCGGAAGCCGTAGACCTTCCGCGCGCCGCGGATCGGCACGAGCTGGACGGTGCGCGACTGGCCCGGCTCGAAGCGCACCGCGGTACCGGACGGGATGTCGAGGCGCATGCCCCGCGCCTTCGCCCGGTCGAAGGCAAGCCCCGGGTTGGCCTCGAAGAAATGGTAGTGGGAGCCGACCTGGATCGGCCGGTCGCCGGTGTTCGCCACCTCGATCTCGACCGAGGGCTGGCCGGCGTTGATCTCGATCTCGCCGTCGGCGGGCATGACTTCGCCGGGGATCATCGGCTCTCTCCGAATGTCTTGCGGGCAAGGGCCACGGCCTCGTCGAAGCCGCGCTCGAGGTCGTCGTCGACGCCCCTGAGGCCAGCGGCGACGGCTTCGGCCCAGTCGACGTACTGCGTCTTGCGCTCGTGGGGCCAGCCAGCGGGCGGGGTGAGGGCGACGGCGGTGACGTTGGCCGCCTTGTCGGCGAGCTTCAGCCGCTTGGCGGCGTCCGACAGGCCGGACGCGTGCTCCACCTGGAGGCGCTTGCGCTCATCCTTCTCCAGGGCCTTGTCGTCCGTCACCTCCATGACGAGGGCGGCGACGGCGGGGCCGAACAGGCGCTCGATCTCCGCCTCGGTGCCTTCCGTGTCCTCCACGATGTCGTGGAGGAGGGCTGCGAGGATCAGCGTCTCGTCGTCCGGACGGGCGGCGGCGACGCGGCGGGCGACGTCGAGGACGTGGTTCACGTAAGGCTCGGCCCGTTCTCCCTTCCGGAACTGCCCGGCGTGGCGGACGGCCGCGTAGTGGGCGGCCTCGAGGACGGCGCGCATGGCGGCGGCGTCAGCGGATCGGGTGGTGGACGGTGACGAGCTTCGTCCCGTCGGGGAAGGTCGCCTCCACCTGCACGTCGTGGATCATCTCCGGCACCCCCTCCATCACCTCGTCGCGGGTGAGGACCTGCGCGCCCGCCTCCATGAGGTCGGCGACGGAGCGGCCGTCCCGCGCGCCCTCGGTCACGAAGTCGGCGATGAGGGCGACGGCCTCGGGGTGGTTCAGCTTGACGCCACGGGCGAGCCGCCGACGGGCGACCTCCGCGGCCATGGCGACGAGGAGCTTGTCCTTCTCACGGGGCGAGAGCTGCACGGGCGTTCGTGTCCTCTTCCACGGGGCGGGCGCGAGGATGCCGCAATCGCGCCCGCCACCCAAGCAAGTCCGGGGCCGGGCCGCCGCGGCCGCGGCCGGGCGTGTCAGATCGACCACATGCGCGGCAGGGCGCGGCCGGTCAGGACGGGAATCACCGCGCCGAGCGCGCCGACCAGGGCCTGGCCGTCCGACGCCAGCAGGCGCACCGACAACAGGCCGTTCCACGCGCTCGCGCCGCCCTGCGCCGGCGCGTCGTCGATCGCCTGGCGCACGACCTCGAGACGTTCGGCCGCCCCGGGCGCCACGTGGACGACGAGCGCGAACGCCCGGTTGCCCCGAAGCGTGGCCGGCCCCTCACCCGCCGCGGCCGCGTCGCCGCGGATGCACGTGGCGTCGGCGAAGGCGAGCCTGCCGTCGCGGCGGATTCGCCACCCGTCGAGGAAGGTCAGCGTGCGGACGGTCTCGCCCATCGCCTTGCGCCCCAGGATGACGGCCTCGAGCGCGAGGCAGCTCGCGCTCGCGGCCATGTCGATCTCGATGCGGCGGGTGAGCCTCGCCCCGTCGAACAGGATGGTGGGCTGCGGCAGCCAGTCGAGGCACGCCTCCGGCGCCAGGCGGATCCGGGTCGAGATCTCGGCGTCGCGCGCGCCGGGCGCGGCGCGGTAGATCTTCTCGCAGGCCTGGGTGGTCAGCAGGGCGGCGGCGCCCTCGTCCAGCTCGGCCACGGTCGAGAAGCGGTCGCCGCCGGTCACCCCGCCGGCGGTGTTGATGAGCACCCCCTCGGCGACCGGCCCTTGACCGGCCGGCTCGACGACGCGCGCCGCGCCGGCGCGATAGGCGCCCGTCATCACCGTGCGGGCGCCGCGTCGCCGGTAGTGGAGGCGCAGCTCGCCGTGCGTGCGCGCGGCCGAAGGGCCCGCCGTGCCCGCGCCGGTCGGAAGACGGTTCAGGGCGTCCATGGCGGCGGAGCGCGGCTCAGGCGATGAGACGGTATGCGGGCACGGTGAGGAAGTCGGCGAGCTCGTCGGCCGTCGCCAGCTCCCGGAACAGGGTGATGGCCTCCGGGAAGCGCCCGGCGAGGTAGGCGTTGTCGCCCACCTCCTCCCGCACCCGGTCCATCTCCTCCTCGACGAGCCGGTCGAACAGGTCGGGGGTCACCTTCTGGCCATCCTCCAGCGTGGCGCCGAACTGCAGCCACTGCCAGATCTGCGCGCGGGCGATCTCGGCCGTCGCGGCGTCCTCCATGAGGTTGTAGAGCGGCACCGCGCCGCGGCCGCGCAGCCAGGCCTCGATGTACTGGACCCCGACGCGGATGTTCTCGCGCAGACCGGCCTCCGTTCGGGTGCCCTCGTGCACCTCGAGGAGCTCGGCCTGGCCGATCGAGACGTCGTCCCGCTGCACGTCGAGCTGGTTCGCCTGCGGCATCACCCGGTCGAACACCTCCATCGCCACCGGCACGAGGTCGGGATGGGCGACCCAGGTGCCGTCGTGGCCGGCCATCGCCTCGCGCTCCTTGTCGGCGCGCACCTTCTCGAGCGCGGCGGCGT
>CAZJNX010000297.1:0-4734 GCA_964547415.1 uncultured Hyphomicrobiales bacterium | reverse complement strand
CGAGGTCGAAGGCGACGCGGGCGATCCGGTCGATCTCGTAGGTCTCGTAGACCTGGGTGTCGACGGCCCGCTTCTGCCCGTTCGACAGCTCCGTGATCTCCTTCGGCTCGCCGAAGTAGACCCCGCCGGTCAGCTCGCGCACGATCACGATGTCGAGCCCCTCCACGACCTCGCGCTTCAGGCTCGAGGCCTCCGCGAGGGCGGGGTAGCACACCGCCGGCCTCAGGTTCGCGAACAGCTGAAGGTCCTTCCTGAGGCGCAGGAGGCCCGCCTCCGGCCGCACCTCGTAGGGAAGGCCGTCGTACTTCGGCCCGCCCACGCAGGCGAGGAGGACGGCGTCGGCGGCCAGCGCCTTGTCGACCGTGGCGTCGGTCACGGCGACGCCGTGGGCATGGTAGGCGGCGCCGCCGACGAGGTCCTTCTCCAGGCGGAAGAGGCCGCCGCCCGCGCGTGCGTCGAACCAGCCGATCACCGCCTCGGCGCCTTCGGTGATCTCGGGGCCGATCCCGACGCCCGGAAGAAGGAGGATGTCGTAGGTCGCCATGGCCGTTTCCCTGCCCGTTTCGGATCCGTGAAAACTCGCCCCGCGGGGGACGGCCACATCCGCTAAAGCACGGCGGCGGGGAAGGGAAGCGGCGGGGAAGGCCCGCGCCATGGCGATTGGACGGTCGCGCCAGGCCCGGGCCGCGTCGAGGGACGCTGCGCTTCTGCCCTTGAGCCGGCCCGTGCCCGGCGCGGGTCGGCTAGGGTCGGCTCCGGCGAACTGTCGGCCTTTCGTCTCGCCAGCGCAATGGACCGGAGACGGAGGGAAGGGGCCCCCGCGTCGCGGCAGGAGGGACCGTCAACGCCCGGGGGCGGCCGGTTCCGCTGCCGGGGGCGGCACCGGTGGCTCGCCGCGGTGCCGGACCGGGTCGAGCCTCCGGTGGAAGCTGGACGTCGCCGCCCGCCAGCGGAGCCGAGCGGAGAGGCGAGGGGAGGCCGCCCCCGGGTCCCGTGGCGCGCCGGGGGCGCCGTTCCTCAGCCCTTGTTCCCTTCGACGCCGAGGATGCTGCCGGTCTGGCTGCGGGGGTCGCGCATGGGCCAGCGACCGGCCTCGGCCTTGGCGAACAGGTCGCCGATGAAGGCGTTGAAGAGGGCCGGCTCCTCGAGGTTCAGCGTGTGCCCGGAGTTCGGGACCACCGCGAGGCCCGCCGAGGGAATCACCTGCTTCAGGAACACGTTGGGCAGCAGGCACGGATCGTCCTCGTCGCCGGTGATGACGAGGGTCGGGACCGTGATCCTCTTCAGCTGGTCCTCGAGGTCGTAGAGGGACGGGCGGCGGCGCTGCACGCCCATCTGGGTGAGCGCCGCGCCGCGGGTCGAGTGCTCGGCGAGCTGGTCGCGGAACTCCGCGAAGCCGCGCGGGTCCTTGCGCTCGAACTGCACCCGCGTCGGACCGTGGGCGTAGGTGTGGGCCACCTTCTCCATGCCCTCCGCCTCGAGGCGGGCGATCACCGCGTCGGCCTCGGCGCGGAACTGGTCCTGCTTGCCCTTCTCCGCCCCGTAGCCGCAGCCCGCGACGGTGAGCGAGATCGCCCGGTCCGCGTGGTGGATGCCGAAGTGGACCGTGGCGAAGCCGCCCATGGACAGGCCCACGACGTGCGCCTTGTCGATGCCGAGGCCGTCGAGCACGTCCCGCGCGTCCTCCCGCGCCCGGTCCTGGGAATAGAAGGAGACGTCGTCCGGCACGTCGGACGGCGGGTAGCCGCGGGCATTGTAGGTGATGCAGCGGTACATGCGCGAGAAGTGGCGCACCTGCGGCTCCCACGAGCGGTGGTCGCCCGCGTACTCGTGGATGAACAGGACCGGCGTGCCCTCGCCGGTCTCCTCCACGTAAAGCTCCACCCCGTCCGACGTCCTGATCTTCGGCAAGGTCCCCTCCGTTCGCTGGCGCGGCCGTCCGCGCCCGTCATCGATGCACCCGGGCGGCCCTGCCGGAACGGCATAGCCGCCATGGCAGCCCGCCGGCCCGCCTCAGCGGCCGGTGAAGGCGGGCTTGCGCTTCTCGGCGAAGGCGGCCGTCGCCTCCTTGTAGTCCTCGCTCTCGAGGGCGCGGGTCGTCACCTCCGCGTGGGCCTCGCGGATCGCCTCGGCGCGGCCCTGGACGATGGCGTTGATCGCCATCTTCGAGCCCTCGATGGAGATCGGCGCGCCCGCCTTCAGCACCTCCGCGTAGGCGATCGCCGCCTCCAGCGGGTCTCCGTCGGACAGCTGGTCGAACAGGCCGATCCGGTAACCCTCCTCGGCGTGGACCAGCGTGCCGCTGAACAGGATGTGCTTGGCGTAGACCTTGCCGACCACCTCCGTCAGCATCCGGACCGCGCTGATGCCGTAGACGATGCCGCGCTTGGCCGCGGTGATGCCGCCGCGGGCGTTGGCGTCGGCGATCCGGAAGTCGCACGCGAGGGCGAGCTCCATGCCCCCGCCGATGCAGTTGCCCGCCACCGCGGCGATCGTCGGCTTCGGGAAGTCCTCGATCGCGTGGATCGCCCGGTCGACGAAGGCGTTGTAGATCTTCCCCGTCTCGGCGTCCTTGCGCACCGTCTTGAACTCGGAAATGTCCGCTCCGGCCGAGAAATGGCCGCCCGCGCCCGCCACGACGACGATGCGGACCGAGCGGTCCTGGGCGAGTTCCTCGAAGATGTCGCCCATGGCCTGCCACATGGCCTGGCGGATCGCGTTCATCTTCTCCGGGCGGTTGAGCTCCACCAGCGTTATGCCCTCGCCCACCGACCGCACTTCGATGTCAGCCATCCCGATCCCTCCTTGCCCGTTCGCGCGTAAATGGGTGTCGCACCACCCATAGACCCGTCCCCGCCCGCGACGCCAGCCCGGGCCGGCCATTGACGTCGGTCAAGGCCGCTCCCCCGGCGTCGGGCGAGGGATGGTCATGGAGTCGGCGCGGGCGAGGGATACGTCGGGGGAAAGGCGGGTGCGGGTCGTCCACGACCGCGTGCCCGGCCGCCTGCGCCTCGCCGCCGACCTCGCCGCCGCGCCGGCGGACCTCGAGGCTGCGCTCCTCGACGTCGCGGGCGTCCGGGCGGCGAGCGTGCGCCCCCTCACGGGCAGCATCGTCCTCGCGGTGGACCCGGAGCGGCCGGCCGCGTCGATCCTCGAGGGCGTCGCCCGTTGCCTCGAGACCGGGAAGGCGCCGCCCGCGCCCCGCGCCGCCGCGGCCCCGGCGGAAGGGGGCGCACCGCCGTGGCACGCCAAGGGCCGCGCGGCGGTGGCGGAGGCCCTCGAGACCTCGCCCGAGCGGGGGCTCGGGGCGGCCGAGGCGCGGCGCCGCCTTGCCGTCCACGGGGAGAACCGGGTCACGGTGGAGCGCGGGGAGGGGCCCTTCGTGCGCCTTGCCCGGCAGTTCCAGAGCGCGCCCGTCCTCATGCTGGCGGCCTCGGCGGCGGCTTCCATCGCCACCGGCGGGACGGCCGACGCGGTGGCGACCCTCGCCGTCATCGCGGTCAACGGCACCATCGGCTTCGTCACCGAGGGGCAGGCCGAGCACACCATCGCCGCCCTCATGGACACCTCGGGCCGCACCGTCACCGTCGTGCGGGACGGGGCCGCCGTCACCATCCCCGCCGCCGACCTGGTGCCGGGCGACCTCGTGCGCCTCGAGGCGGGCCACGAGATCGCGGCGGACGGGCGGATCGTCGCCGCCGAGGACATGACGGTCGACGAATCCCCCCTCACCGGCGAGAGCCTGCCCGTGCCCAAGGATCCGGACGCCGCCGTCCCGCCGGACGCGCCCGTGGGCGCGCGGCCCACCATGGCCCACGCCGCCACCCTCGTCGCCGAGGGAACGGGGCTCGCCCTCGTTACCGCCACCGGGCGCCACACGGAGGCGGCGCGCATCCAGCACCTGTCGACGACGACGCGCCGGCCGCCCGCCCGGATCGAGACCGAGCTCGACCGGCTGGGCGGCCAGCTCGCCGGGGCGAGCCTCGCCGCCTGCGGGGTCTTCCTCGCCCTCGGCTGGCTGCGCGGCTACCCGCTGCCGGTGATCCTGCGCGACGCTCTGGCGCTTGCCGTCGCCGCTGTGCCGGAGGGCCTGCCGGCGGTCGCCACCTCCACCCTCTCCCTCGGCATCCGCGGGCTGGAGCGGCGGGGGATCCTGGTGCGCAAGCTCGCCGCCGTGGAGCAGCTCGGCGCCGTCGGCGTCGTGTGCCTCGACAAGACGGGCACCCTCACCCAGAACCGCATGGCCGTGACGGAGACGGTGACGGGCCTCGCCGGCTCCGCGGACGCCGCCGCCCTCGCCGAGGTCGCCGCCCTCGCCAGCGCCGCCCTCGCCGGCGGCCCCGCCGTCTCCGGCACCGAGCGCGCCCTCCTGGCGATGGCCCGCGCGGCCGGGGCGGACGCCGAAGCCCTCGCGGCGGCCCGGCCCCGCCGCCTTACCCTCCCGCGCCGGGCGGGCCGACCCATGATGGCGACCGCCCACGACGGGCCCGAGCCCCTCCTCGCTGTGAAGGGCGCGCCGGAGACGGTGCTCGCCCGCTGCGCCTGCATCCTGGAGGACGGGACCGCCCGCCCCCTCGCGGACGACGATCGCGCCCGCCTCCTCGCCCTCAACGACCGCCTCGCCGCCCGCCCCGCCCGGGTGATCGCCTTCGCGCGGCGCCGCCTCGACGCCGTGCCCATATCGAATAAGCAGCACGACCTACCTGGGAAATAAACTTGATGAAATGGGCATTC
>CAZJNX010000296.1:0-4748 GCA_964547415.1 uncultured Hyphomicrobiales bacterium | reverse complement strand
CGTGGACCTGCCGCGGGTCGTCGCCGACCGTGCGGATCACCTCGTCGAGCGCCGCACCGAGGTCGGGCGCGTCTTCGGCTGCGGCGACGGGTGGCCCGGCAGCGGTCACGGCGTCGTGCGACAGGCGGGCGAAGGGCGGCGGCGCGAGCCCCGCGCGGGCGTAGATCCGGGCGAGGCGCATGCGCAGGGGCGGCGGGAAGGGCGCCGCGGCATCGTGCGCCGACAGCGCTGCCGCGACGGCCTCGATCAGCATTGTGCCATCGGGCACGTCGTTCTCCGCCGCCATCCGCGCCTCGTCGAGCGCGTGGCAAAGGAGCGTCGAGGCGGCTTCGCTCTCCGCGTCCTCGCCTGCGACCGTCGTGGCCGCGACGCGTTCGGCCGCCTTCGGATCCGCCAGCAGCGCCCGCGCACAGGCATGGATCAGCCCGTCGCGCCCCTCGCTCTCGGGCGTGGCGGCGATGGTGGCGATGGTGGCGGAGATCTCGCTCGTCATGGCGGGACCCTAGCGGCCGGAAGCCGTCCGGGCCACCGCGGCACGGCGAGCGCCCACGACTTTCGACACCGGCGTCGCCCGGCTGCAGGCCGCCGCGGCCTGCCGCTTTCGAGGCGCGGCCGGGGGCTTCCCTGTTCCCATGGATCCACGGCCCGTTCCCGCCGGACGAGCCCCTGTCGGCACGCGCGGGCGAACGCCCGGGAAGACGCCGGCGAGGCAGCCCCTTGCGGGGACGCCTCGTCCTTGGGGAGGTGCCGCGATCGGCAAAGCGCCCCGGCATCCTCCGGCCGAACGGGAAAACCCTTCAGGAGAGCGGGCTCGAAGGGGATGCACGGTCCAACACCGCCGCCCCGCCGAAGGGGACGGCCGCGTGGGCCACGAAGGCCGCGAAGGAGCGGGCGAAGCTCCCCGCCACGTGACACTCGAAGGCCTCCGCCCCGCGCCTCAGGACGAGCGCTCCGACCCGGGCGACCACCGTCTCCGCCGCCGCGCCCGCGGGGAACGCGTCCAGGTGGAGGTCGAGGGCGACGCCGCGCAGGAGAACGTCCGCAGCGCGCGGCCCCTCGAGCAGGAAGCCCGTGCGCCCCGGCCCGATGTCGATGACGGCGGCGAGCGCCGGATCGAACGCCGGGGCCGCCCCGTCGAGCGGGGAGATCACCAGGTGGCGGCGCAGGCCCGTCGCGACGAGGAGGACGCCGTCGCGGGCGGTGAACCGGCCGGGCCGGTCGGGCAGCGGCGCGAGGGCGGCGAGGCGGTCGGCGACCTCGGCGGCGGTGTCGGGCCAGGCCTCCACCCGCAGGATCCGCGCCGGCGGCAGGGCGATGAGGCGCACGGCCTGTGCGGACGCTCCCTCAGCCATGGAGCCGCCTCCCTTCGGCATCGAAGAAGTGGGGCGAGACCACCCGCACCGGGACGGCGTCGTCGTCGAGCGGGTAGGCCGCGAGAAGCTCCTCCCCCGCCCGCTCGGGCCCGCCCGACAGGAGGGCGAGCGCGATGTGGGTGCCGAGCGCGGGGCTGTAGGTGGGCGAGGTCACGTGGCCGAGGCTCTCCTCCGGCCCGTGGGCGTTGCCGTCGCGGGCGAGGAGGTGCGCCCCCGCCCGGATCGGCCGGTCCTCCAGCGCCGTCAGGCCGACCAGGCGCAGCCGGTCCGGCGCCGTCATCGCCTCCCGCTCCATCAGCGCCTTGCCAAGGAAGTCCTTGCGCTTCGAGGCCATGCCGGCGAGGCCCAGGTCGCCGAGCGTGGTGCGGCCGTCGAGCTCGGGGCCCGACACGTGGCCCTTCTCGATCCGCAGGGCGCCCATCGCCTCCGTGCCGTAGGGGACGAGGCCGAAGGGCGTGCCGTGGCCCACGACCGCCTCCCACACGGCGAGCCCGTCGCGCGCGGCGGCCATGACCTCGTAGGCCCGCTCGCCCGAGAAGGACAGGCGCGCGACGAGGACCGGTCGGTCCGCGATCGCGCCCCGCACGATCCCCATGAACGGGCAGGCCTCGTCCGACAGGTCCGCCCCCTCGAGGACGCCCGACAGGATCGCCCGGGACAGCGGCCCGGCGAGCGCGAAGCCCGCCCACGCGTCGGTGACCGAGGCGAGCGACACGCGAAGGTCCGGCCAGTCCACCTCGAGGAGGAATTCCAGGTGGGCGAGGACGGCGGCCGCGTTCGCGGTCGTGGTGGTGACGATGAACTCGTGCTCGGCGAGCCGCCAGACGGTGCCGTCGTCGAACACGAAACCGTCCTCGCGCAGCATCACGCCGTAGCGGGCCTTGCCGACGGCGAGCTTGGCGAAGCCGTTGACGTAGACCCGGTCGAGGAACTCGGCCGCGTCCGGCCCGGCGACGGCGATCTTGCCGAGGGTCGACACGTCGACGATGCCGGCGGTCTCGCGCACCGTCCGCGCCTCGCGGATGTAGGCGTCGGTGAGGCTCTCGCCCGCCTCGCGGTAGACGCGCGGGCGCAGCCACTGGCCGACGGGCAGCATGTCGGCCCCGCGGGCGACGTGCCAGTCGTGCATCGCGGTGAGGCGCCAGGGGCGGAAGTGCTCGCCCGTCTCCCCGCCCGCGATGGCGCCGAGGGGGACGGGCGCGGCGGGCGCGCGGAACCGCGTGGTGCCGACCTCCGGGATCGGGAGGCCGCGCAGCCGCGCCATCAGGGCGAGGCCGTTGACGTTCGACGTCCGCCCCTGGTCGGTCGCCATGCCGAGGGTCGTGTAGCGCTTCAGGTGCTCCACCGACACGTACCCCTCCCGGTGGGCGAGGGCGACGTCCGCCGTCGTCACGTCGTTCTGGAGGTCCACGAACGCCTTTCCCGTCGCGCCCTTCGCCGTCACCGCGAACAGCGGGAACGCCGGCTCCGCGGGCGCGGGCGCCTCGTCGGTGGCGAAGGCGACGTCGGGCGCGGGAAGGCCGATGGCCGCGAGCGCCGCGGCCGCCGCCTCGACGCCGCCGCGCAGGGCTTCGGCCAGGCTGCGCGTGCCCGCGACCGCGCCCGCCGCGTGCCACGCCTCCCGCGGCGTGCCGGGGAGGAACGCGCCCGCCCGCTCGTCCCACACCGGCGGCCCGCCGGCCTGGGCCGGAAGCTGGACGAGGGGCGTCCAGCCCGCCGACACGCCGAGGGCCTCGCACGGCACGCGCGCCTTCACCGGCCCCGCCGTCCCGTCCTGGTCGATGGCAGCGATCTCCACCGCCCGGAGCCCCCACGCGCCGCGTCCGATCGCCCGGGAGACGGCCGCGCCCGCGAAGTGGGCGATGCCGCGGGCCGACAGCGCCTCGAGGCGGGCGGCGTCCGGGTGCGGCCGGGCGTCGGCGAGGGCGGTGACGGCGACGCCGAGGTCTGCCAGCGTGAGGGCGACGTCGTAAAGGGAATCCGTCGCGCCGGACAGGACCACCGTCTCCCCCGGCGCCACGGCGTAGCGCACGGCGTAGCGCGCCATCGCGTCGGCCAGCATCACGCCCGGCAGGTCGTTGCCGGCGAACACCGGCGGCCGCTCCACCGCGCCCGTCGCGATCACGACCTGCCGCGCATGGACGACGTGGTGGCGGGTGCGCGGCAGGTGCGCCGGTGGGGCGGCGATGCCGGCCGTCACCCGCTCGACGGCAGCGAGTACATTGCCGTCGTAGTAGCTCGTCACCGTGGTGCGCGGCATGAGCGTCACGTTGTCGAGGGCGGCGAGCTCGGCCAGCGCGTCGGCCAGCCAGCCCGACGCCGGCCGGCCGTCGACGCTCGCCCGGGCCTCGAACAGGCTCCCGCCCGGCCGCTGCCCCTCGTCGGCGAGCATGACGCGCGCCCCCGCCCGCCCCGCCGCCAGCGCCGCGGCGAGGCCGGCCGCACCCGCGCCCACCACGAGGACGTCGCAGAAGGCGTTGACCTTCTCGTGGCGCACGGCGTCGGCATGGCGCCTCAACCGCCCGAGGCCCGCGGCGCGGCGGATCATCGGCTCCCATAGCCGCAGCCACGCCTTGCCGCCCGGCCCCATGAAGGTCTTGTAGTAGAAGCCCGCTCCCAGGAACCGCGAGAAGGCGCCGGTGACGCTCATGGCGTCGCGCCGAAGGCTCGGCCAGCGGTTCTGGGTGGCGACGGTGAGGCCGTCCGTCACCTCCACCATGGTGGCGGGAAGGTTGGGCTCGGCGATCTTCTCCGGGCCGACGGTCACGAGGGCGTTCGGCTCCTCCGCCCCGCAGGTGAACACGCCGCGCGCCCGGTGGTACTTGAACGAGCGGCCGGCGAGGAGCCGCCCCTGGGCGAGCATCGCCGAGGCCACCGTGTCGCCCGACAGCCCCCGCGTGAGCCCGCCGTCGAGGAACCATTCGACCGGCCGCTCCCGGTCGACGAAGAGGCCCCCGCCGGGAAGCCGCCGCCCGGTCACGCCGTCTCCTCCCGGCCCTCGCACACGAGGCGCACCGAAGAGACGGCGTGGGTCGCCGTGTTCCGCTCCACCACGAGCCAGTGACGGCAGCCGGCCACGTGTTGCCAGTACTCCCGGTGGGGCCCGCGCGGGTTCTTTCGCATGTAGACGGCCTCGAACCACGCCTCGGCGGAGGCCGACAGGGCCGGGCGGGCGAGGGAGGCGTCGCCGCCGTAGGTGAACTCGGAGAGGCTGCGCCGTCCGCAGACGGGACACTCGATCAGCATGGGCCGGGCCGTTTCAGTGGAGGCGGGGCGCCGCGCCCACGCCCTTCTCGTCGAGGAGGGCGCCGCGGCGGAACCGGTCGAGGCGGAAGGGGGCGTTGAGGTCGTGCGGGGCGTCCTTCGCGATGGTGT
>CAZJNX010000295.1:863-4750 GCA_964547415.1 uncultured Hyphomicrobiales bacterium | reverse complement strand
CCCTCCCGGTCGAGGATGGTGGCGACGTCGTGGGCGTGGGCGCCCGCCACGTTGAAGGAGAAGATGGCGCCCTTGTCGGGCGCGTCGCCGTACACCCGGACATAGTCGAGGGCGGCGAGGCGCTCGCGGGCGCAGGCGGCGAGCATCGCCTCGTGGGCGGCGATCGCGGGACGGCCGAGCCCCTCCACGTAGTCGATCGCCGCGCCGAGGCCGATGGCCTGCACGATCGGGGGCGTGCCCGCCTCGAAGCGGGTCGGCGGGTCGGCGTAGACGACCCCGTCGGTGGAGACGGACTGGATCATTTCCCCGCCGCCCATCCACGGGCGCATGGCGGACAGGTGCGCCACCTTCCCGTAGAGGACGCCGATCCCGGACGGCCCGTAGAGCTTGTGGCCGGTGCAGGCGAAGAAGTCGCAGTCGAGGTCCTTCACGTCCACCGTCATGTGGACCGCGCTCTGGCTGCCGTCGACGAGAACGGGGATGCCCCGCTCGTGGGCGATGCGGCAGACCTCCTTCACGGGCGTGACGGTGCCGAGCACGTTCGACATGTGGACCATGGCGACCATGCGTGTGCGCTCGGTCAGCGCCGCCTCGAAGCGCTCGATGTCGAAGCTGCCGTCCTCGGCGACGTCGACCCACTTGATGACGACGCCCTGCCGCTCGCGCAGGAGGTGCCAGGGGACGATGTTGGAGTGGTGCTCCATGATGGTGAGCACCACCTCGTCGCCCGGTCCGAGCCGCTCGCCGCCGAAGGACGCGGCGACGAGGTTGATCGCCTCGGTGGACGAGCGGGTGAAGACGATCTCGCCGGGCGCGGCGTTGAGGAAGCGGGCCACCTTCTCGCGCGCGGCCTCGTAGGCCTCGGTGGCGAGGTTGGCGAGGGTGTGGAGGCCGCGGTGGACGTTGGCGTATTCTTCGGTGTAGGCGCGCATCACCCGGTCGAGCACGGCCTGCGGTTTCTGGGCCGAGGCGGCGGTGTCGAGGTAGACGAGCGGCTTGCCGTGGATCTCCCGCTGCAGGATCGGGAAATCCGCGCGCACGCGCTCCACGTCGAGCGGCGGGGTCGCCGCGGCGCGTTCCAGCGTGTCGGTCTCGGTGTTCATGGCTGCGTCCCAGCGCCTCGTGCCAGTCCGGAGCGGCTGCGCTCCCGGTGCCGGTGTTCGGGCCGATCCGGGCCCGGGGGCCGGGTGGGCGTTCCGTGCGCGGGGCCTGCCCGCGCCGCCACGCCCGCCGTGGACCCCGCACCCGGCAGACCGTCGCGGTCCTCCGGACATGGGTCGATCGGTTGCCGTCCGCCGTCCAGGCCTCCATCGGACCCGGAGCGGCCGCCGGCGCGGAGGGGGCGGGCGGGCCCGGCGGAGAGGCGGACGGACCGCATCCCGCCATCGGCGCTCGCCCCCCGGATCGTCAGGGCGCGACCGGGGCCGCGCCCGCGTGCAGGGCGTCCATGAGGCGCGCCGTGACGGCCTCGCGAACGTCCTCGCGGGACAGGTTCTCCGCCGCCTCGACCAGGAACGCCTCCACCAGCATCCGCTCCGCGTCCCGCTTCGGAACGCCGCGGGAGCGCAGGTAGAAGAGCATTTCCTCGTCGAGCTCGCCAGAGGTGGCGCCGTGGCCGCACTGCACGTCGTCGGCGAAGATCTCGAGCTCGGGCTTGTTCACCGACTCCCCCGTGTCGTCGAGGAAGAGGGCGTTGGACAGCATCCGCGCGTCGGTCTTCTGGGCGATCTGGCCGACGATGATTTGGCCCTGCACCACGGCCCGGCCGCCCGTGCCGATGACGGAGCGGAAGAACTCGCGGCTCGACGAGCCCGGCGCCGTGTGGCGCACGACCAGCGTCGTGTCCGCGTGGCGCTCGTCCGTCGCGATGGTGGCCGTGGAGAAGACCGCCTCGGCCTCGCTTCCCGCCACCTCCACGAAGGACTGGCTGCGGGACAGGCCCCCGCCGAAGGCCGCCGTCATGTGTTCCAGGCGCGCCCCGTCGGCGAGGCGGGCGAAGAGCGTCCCGAAATGGGTGGCGGACGGGCCGTCGCCCTGGACCTTCACGAAGGACACGGACGCGCCCTTCGCCACGTCGAGCTCGGTGAGGGCGTTGGTCACGTTGCCCGCCACGCTCGCCGGGCCGTGGCGCTCCACGAGGCTCACGCTCGCCCCCTCGCCGACGTGCACGAGGACGCGGGGCATCGCCGTCGCCGCCGCGCCCGCGTTCGCGAACACGATCTCGATCGGCCGCTCGATCGCCGCGCCCTCCGCGACCGACAGCGCGATGCCGCCCTCGAACAGGGACGTGTTGAGGAGGGCGAGCGGGTCGTCGCTTTCCGACGCGATGGCGCCGAGCGCCTCGGGCACGCCGTCGACGTCGCTGAGCGGCGCGAGGGCGAGCCCGGCAATGGCCGACACGTCGTCGGACAGGCCCGCCTGGAAGCGGCCGTTGGCGATCACCAGGCGGACGGGCGAGATGTCGCCGAGGGCGCCCGCCGCGTCGAGGACGGCGCGCACCGTCCCGTCGTCCGCGGCTTCGGCGGGCGGCGGCAGGTCGGGCAGGCGCGTGCGCACGTCGGAGTACTTGTAGGCCTCGACCCGGCGATGGGGCAGGCCCGCCTCGTCGAAGCGCTCGAAGGCGGTGCGTCGCGCCTCGGCGAGCGCCGCCCCGGCAGCCCCCGCGAGGCGCCGCTGGCGGAACCAGTCGCCGAGTGCCGTCTCGGCCGCCGTGCGCGGCCGGCTGGCGTGCTCCTTGTCCATGGGTTCCTCCCTCACGCGGCCTCGGCGAGGAAGCGGGCGTAGCCCTCCGCCTCGAGCTCCTCGGCGAGTTCCTTGCCGCCCGACTGGACGATCCTGCCGCCGGCGAGGACGTGCACCTTGTCGGGCACGATGTAGTTGAGGAGCCGCTGGTAGTGGGTGATGACGAGGAAGGACCGGTCCGGCCCGCGCAGGGCGTTGATGCCCTCCGACACCACCTTGAGGGCGTCGATGTCGAGGCCGGAGTCGGTCTCGTCCATCACCGCGAGCTTCGGCTCGAGCAGCGCGAGCTGCATGATCTCGTTGCGTTTCTTCTCGCCGCCGGAAAAGCCGACGTTGACCGGGCGCTTCAGCATTTCCTGGGAGATGGCGAGCGTCTCGGCCGCTGCCTTCACCTTCTTCATGAAGGCAGGCGTCGTCAGCGCGTCCTCGCCGCGGGCCTTGCGCTGCGCGTTGAGGGCGGTCTTGAGGAAGGTCATGTTGGCGACGCCCGGCACCTCCACCGGGTACTGGAAGGCGAGGAAGAGGCCGGCCGCCGCCCGCTCCTCCGGCTCCATCTCGAGGATGTTCTCACCCTCGAACAGGATCTCGCCGTCCGTCACCTCGTAATCCTCGCGGCCCGCGAGCACGTGGGACAGGGTGGACTTGCCGGAGCCGTTCGGCCCCATGATCGCATGGACCTCGCCCGTCGGGATCGACAGGGAAAGGCCGTGCAGGATTTCCCGGTCTTCGACCGAGACGTGAAGGTTCTTGATCTCGAGCATTTCTCAATTCCTGGAGACGGTGCCCGCCGTTCCGGCGACGGCAACCATCAGCATGCCTTGCTGGATGACCTCGCAGGCGACGTCGATACAGACGACCGCGTTGGCGCCGAGCGCTTCGGCGCGCTGGCCCGCCTCGTCGAGGGCGTGGCCCAGAGCTTCCCCGCGCTCCGCCTCGCAGGCCGACGAGCGGCCGCCGATCACGGCGGTGACGCTCGCCATACGGTCGCGAAACACGTTGGCGCCCATGATGACCTCGCCTGCCACGACGCCGTGGTCGGTCTCGGTCCGGTAGCCCTCCAGGGAGGGCGTGGTGGTGAAGATCACCCCACGCTTCCCTCGAGGGACACGCCGATCAGCTTCTGCGCCTCGACGGCGAACTCCATC
>CAZJNX010000295.1:0-853 GCA_964547415.1 uncultured Hyphomicrobiales bacterium | reverse complement strand
GACGCAGGTCGATGCCCAGTTTGAACGCACCGCTGACGCTGCCTTCCAGCGAGATGCCAATGAGCTTCTGCGTCTCAGCCATGAACTCCATCGGAAGCTGCTGGATGACGTCCTTGACGAAGCCGTTGACGATCAGCGCGACCGCCTCCTCTTCGCCGATACCGCGGCTGCGGCAGTAGAACATCTGGTCGTCCGAGATCTTCGAGGTGGTCGCCTCGTGCTCGAACTGGGCGGTCCCGGTTTTTGACTCGATGTAGGGGATGGTGATCGCCGCGCACAGATCGCCGATCAGCAAGGAGTCGCACTGGGTGAAGTTGCGCGCATTCTTCGCCTTGCGATTCGCCTGGACGAGCCCGCGATAGGTGTTGGACGAGCGGCCCGCCGAGATTCCCTTGGAGATGATACGGCTCGACGTGTTCTTGCCGAGGTGAATCATCTTCGTCCCGGAGTCGATCTGCTGCCGGCCGTTGGAGATCGCGATCGAATAGAACTCGCCGCGGGAATTGTCGCCGCGCAGGATGCAGCTCGGGTACTTCCAGGTGATGGCGGATCCCGTCTCTACCTGTGTCCAGGAGATCTTGGAGTTCTTGCCGCGGCAGTCGCCCCGCTTGGTGACGAAGTTGTAGATGCCACCCTTGCCCTCGGCGTCGCCCGGATACCAGTTCTGGACGGTGGAGTACTTGATCTCTGCGTCGTCCAGCGCGATCAGCTCGACCACCGCCGCGTGCAGCTGGTTCTCGTCGCGCTGGGGCGCGGTGCAGCCCTCCAGATAGGAGACGTACGAACCCTCCTCGGCGATGATCAGGGTGCGCTCGAACTGACCGGTGTTCTGCTCGTTGATGCGGAAATAGGT
>CAZJNX010000294.1:0-4823 GCA_964547415.1 uncultured Hyphomicrobiales bacterium | reverse complement strand
CGTGGTCGACGTGGGCGATGATCGCGATGTTGCAAAGATCCATGGAAAGCCCTTGTGGTCAGCCTGCGGCTAGATAGTCGCAGCCGCTCCTCCAGTCGAGGCGGCCGGCGGCGGGGGCCGCCATGCATCCGGGCAGGCGACCCGCGCCGGCGACGCCGGCGGAGATGCTGCATCGCAGCATGATCCTGCCGCATAGAGCGGCAGGGCGCCTATTTCGCAGGCATCACCATGCCTGCGACCCACCGACGCCAACCCCGCGCGCCAATCCTCCGCATCCCCTGCCCGTTTTTCGGGCGCTGGCGGCGGGGGCAGCGGTTGGCACGGCTCTTGATTCGCTCTCGCCGGCTGCAACGCGGCCCTTTGACCGCACCGAACCGTCAACCGGGGCATCGGCAGGGAGCCGAGGAGAAGGAAACGGGACAGACGCATGAAAATCGTCATGGCGATCATCAAGCCGTTCAAGCTCGACGAAGTGCGCGATGCCTTGTCGGCGATCGGCGTCCAGGGACTGACCGTCACCGAAGTCAAGGGCTACGGGCGGCAGAAGGGGCACACGGAGATCTACCGCGGCACCGAGTACGCGGTGAGCTTCCTGCCCAAGCTGAAGATCGAGGTGGCCGTGCCCGCCGACATGGTGGACCGCGTGGTGGAGGCGATCGCCAACGCCGCCAAGACCGGCCAGATCGGCGACGGCAAGATCTTCACCTACTCCATCGACCAGGCCATGCGCATCCGCACGGGCGAGGTCGATTCCGAAGCCCTCTGACGCCGCACGGCCCGTCCTCCGACCAGAGGCCAGGAGCAAGCTGAGCCCGAGTGACCAGGGAAAATCGATGAAGAGCCTGAAAACAATCGCGAAGCTGGGGCCGGCGGCGGCCACGGTCCTCGCCTTCTCGGCCGTCGCCGCCTTCGCCCAGGACGCGGCGCCGGCAGCGGCCGAGGCCGCCGCGGAGACCGCGGCACCGGCCGAACCCGCCGTCAACACGCCCTACATCTTCAACACCCTCCTGTTCCTGATGGGCGGCTTCCTCGTCATGTTCATGGCGGCGGGGTTCTGCATGCTCGAGGCGGGCATGGTGCGTTCCAAGAACGCCGCCATGCAGTGCCTCAAGAACATCTCGCTCTACTCGATCGCCGGCATCATGTTCTGGGTGCTCGGCTACAATCTGCTCTATGACGGGGTCGACGGCGGCTACTTCGGCTCGTTTAGCGTCTGGATGACGCCGGCGACCGACAACGACCCGGGCGACTACGCGGCCGCCTCCGACTGGTTCTTCCAGATGGTGTTCTGCGCCGCCACCGCCTCGATCGTGTCGGGCACCCTCGCCGAGCGTATCCGGCTGTGGCCGTTCCTCATCTTCGTCGCCATCCTGACGGGCATCATGTACCCGATCTCCGCCTCCTGGCAGTGGGGCGGCGGCTGGCTGTCCGAGATGGGCTTCTCCGACTTCGCGGGCTCCACCATCGTCCACTCGGTGGGCGGCTGGGCCGCGCTCGCGGGCGCCATCATCCTGGGCGCGCGCGCCGGCAAGTACGGCCCGGGCGGCGTCGTGAACGCCATCCCCGGCTCGTCCATGCCGCTCGCCACCCTCGGCACCTTCATCCTGTGGCTCGGCTGGTTCGGCTTCAACGGCGGCTCCCAGCTCGCGCTGGGCTCCATGGAGGACGCCTCGGCCGTCTCCCGGATCTTCATCAACACCAACACGGCGGCCGCCTCCGGCGTCATCGTCGCCATCGTCCTGACCCAGATCCTCTACCGGAAGGTGGACGTGACGATGGCCCTCAACGGCGCGCTGGCGGGCCTCGTGTCCATCACCGCCGAGCCGCTTACCCCCTCGCTCCCGATGGCGGCCGTCATCGGCGGCATCGGCGGCCTCATCGTCGTGATCTTCGTGCCGCTCCTCGACAAGATGCGCATCGACGACGTGGTCGGCGCGATCCCGGTCCACCTGGTGGCCGGCATCTGGGGCACACTCGCGGTGCCGATCACCAACGGCGACGCGAACTTCCTCACCCAGCTCATCGGCATCGTGGCCTACGGCGCCTTCACCTTCGTGGTCAGCCTCGTGATCTTCGGCATCCTGCGCCTCGCCGTGGGTCTGAGGGCGAGCCCGGAGGAGGAAGCCCTCGGCCTCGACCAGTCGGAGGTCGGCGTCCTCGCCTATCCGGAGTTCTCCGGGATGGGCCAGAGGGTCTGACGGCCTGACGTTCTCTCCCGAGGCGACCGCAACCCGATTGGGTCGCTCACCTGGCCCGGGGCTCCCGCCCCGGGCCTTTTTTCGTCCGCCGCCCGGACCCGTCCCGCGTGATCCGCGTCACGCCAGGCCTGAAAAGTGTGACGCACGTCACACCCGACGAGCCCCTCCCCTCCCCTCACCACCTCGTGATCGACCGGACGCGGGCCGCCATACGGACGCCGCGGCCTCGTGCGACGGTACGTCGCATGCCGCGATGCGATCGACGCCCGCGATCCGGCCCGAGAACCAGACAACAAGGGAGAGTGACGCGATGCACCGCACCGCAATCGACGGGGCGCGCCTCGAACGCGTCGTCGGACAGATGCTCGCCGACCTCGGCGGCGCCTACAGCGTGCCGCTCGTGCGCATCGGCGAGACCCATGGCCTCTACCGCTCGCTCCACGAGGAGGGGCCGGCCACCGCCGGCGAGCTCGCCGCCCGCCTCGACCTCGACGAGCGCTACGTCCGCGAATGGCTCGGCCACCAGGCCGCCTCCGGCTACGTGGCGTACGACCCGGCGGACGGCCGCTTCACCCTGCCGCCCGAGCAGGCGGCCGTCTTCGCGGACGAGGACAGCCCCTTCTTCATGATGGGCGCCTTCGACACGGTGGCCGCCATCATGGAGGGCGCGCCGAAGGTGGAGGCGGCCTTCAGGACCGGCGAGGGGGTGGAGTGGGGCGACCACGGGCCGTGCCTGTTCTGCGCCATCGCCCGCTTCTTCCGGCCGAGCTACCGGGAGAGCCTCGTGCGGGACTGGCTGCCGGCGATCGACGGGGCGGTCGACGTCCTCCGGGCAGGCGGCCGCGTCGCCGACGTCGGCTGCGGTCACGGCCACTCCACCCTCATGATGGCCGAGGCGTTCCCGGAGGCCGCGTTCGTCGGCATCGACTTCCACGGGGGGTCGATCGCCGCCGCCCGGGCCCACGCCGACCGGCACGGCCTCGGGAACCGGGTGCGCTTCGATGTGGCGACGGCGAAGGCCTTCGACGGCGGGCCGTACGACCTCGTCACCCTGTTCGACTGCCTCCACGACATGGGCGACCCGGTGGGGGCCTGCCGGCACGTCCGCTCGCAACTGGCGGAGGACGGGCGCATGATGGTGGTGGAGCCGATGGCCGCGGACCGGCTGGAGGACGACCTTCACCCGATCGGGCGGCTCAACTACGCCGCCTCCACCATGATCTGCGTGCCCACCTCGAAGGCGCAGGAGGTGGGCCTCGCCCTCGGCGCGACCGCCGGCGAGGCCCGGCTGTCGGCGGTGATCCGCGAGGGCGGATTCTCGTCCGTCCGCCGCGCGGCCGAGACGCCGTTCAACATGGTCCTCGAGGCGCGCCCCTGACGGATCCCCGTCAGGACGGACCCTGTCGGACGCGGCGCCACGCCGCGCCCGGCGCCACCGCGCTCCGGGCCGTCTGCCGGGAACCCGACGGCGCGGGGCCGGCTTGAACCCTTCGTTCGCCGCCCGCGCCCTTGCGGGCGGCCAGATGGAGGAGTGTCGCCGCCCATGGCCACCGCCGTGTCCGCGCCGGGACCGTCGCGATCCTCTCCGGCCGGCCGCGTCGACTGGCGGCGGCTCGGCATCCGCTTCGCGATCGAGCTCGGCCCCGCCCTCGTCTTTGCCCTCGCCCTGCAGGTGGCGAGCCTCGCGTGGGCGACGGGCCTGTTCATGCTCGCCGTCGTCGCCGCGACCGCCGTGTCCTGGGCGCGCCAGCGGCGCCTTCCCGTGATCCCGCTCGCCCTGACGGCGACGGCGATCGTCCTCGGCGCCCTCACCATCGCCTTCGGGGAGGCCGCCTTCATCCAGGTCCGGGCCACCCTGGTGAACGGCCTTGCCGCGGCGGCGATCCTCGCGGGCCTCGCCCGCGGCCGCCTCGTCCTCAAGGGTGCGCTTCAGGAGGGGTTTCGCCTGCCAGACCGGGCCTGGCGCCGCCTGTCCCTGTTCGCAGCGGCCTACCTCGCCTCGCTCGCCGTCCTCAACGAAGTGGTCCGCCACGCCTTCCCGGTGGAGACGTGGGCGTGGTTCAAGGCGGCGATCCCGTTCCTCAACGCCGCCTTTCTCGCCGCCACCTGGCCGATGCTCCGCCGCGAAGTGAAGGCCCCCGCCGACGAGGCAGCGCGCTGACGCTCACGCCTCGCCGAAGCCGCCGGCGGTCGGGGTCACGATGGTGACGGCCTCGCCCGGCTCCAGCACCGTCTGGTCGCAGCCTTTCAGCACCTCGATGCTGCCGTCGTTGCGGCGGACGCTCGTGTGGCCCACCTCGCCAGCGCCGCCGCCCCGAAGGCCGTGGGGCGGGACCGTGCGGTGGGAGGACAGGACCGCGCAGTCCATCCGCTGCAGGAAACGGATGGTGCGGCTCGTCCCGTCGCCCGCCGACCAGCGGCCCTTGCCGCCCGAGCCCGCGCGGACGTGGAAGTCCTCCAGCACCACCGGAAAGCGGAACTCGAGCACCTCCGGGTCGGTGAGGCGCGAGTTCGTCATGTGGACGTGGACCGCGTCCACCCCGTCGAAGCCGTCGCCCGCTGGCGAGCCGGAGCAGATCGTCTCGTAGTACTGGTAGCGGTCGTCGCCGAAGGTGAGGTTGTTCA